>NZ_JBYBHH010000005.1:0-372270 GCF_059025405.1 Pseudomonas sp. 5.2 | reverse complement strand
CCTTGTGCTGCGAAGAGGTCGGCAACAGCAGCGAAGATTCATTGTGTTGTCACTGGCCTCTTCGCAGCACAAGGCTGCTCCTACAGAGATTGCATATGATGATTGGCTCAGCGTCACCCCATAATCATTGCAAAGCCCTTGCGTGTGCTCAGTTATTCCTTCGCTCAGCACGGACCGGTAGGAGCAGCCTTGTGCTGCGAAGAGGTCGGCAACAGCAGCGAAGATTCATTGTGTTGTCACTGGCCTCTTCGCAGCACAAGGCTGCTCCTACAGAGATTGCACATGGCGATTGGCTCAGCGTCACCCCTTAATCATTGCAAAGCCCTTGCGTGTGCTCAGTTATTCCTTCACTCAGCACGGACCGGTAGGAGCAGCCTTGTGCTGCGAAGAGGCCGGCAACAGCAGCGAAGATTCTCTGTGTTGTCACTGGCCTCTTCGCAGCACAAGGCTGCTCCTACAGGGATTTTCGCAAGGCATGAGGGGTCAGCGCGGCTTGCGCAGCGCTGCGTGCTGGGGGTTGAAGGTCAGTATCGCGAGCAGGGTGAACAGCACGGTCAGGCCCAGGCAGACTGCCAGCGCCAGCGGATTGAAGCGTTCGTACAGCGCGAAACGCACCAGTTCCACGGCGTGAGTGAAGGGGTTCAGGGCGCACAGCCAATACAGCCACTGGCTGGCCTCGCGCATTTTCCACAGCGGGTACAGCGCCGAGGACAGGAAAAACAACGGGAAGATCACGAAATTCATCACCCCGGCAAAGTTTTCCAACTGGCGAATCGCATTCGACAGCAACAGCCCCAGGGCGCTGAGCATCAGGGCCACCAGCAACAAGGCCGGCAGCGCCAGCAACAACCCCGCAGCTGGGGGCTGCACGCCATACAGCCAGGCGATGGCGAGAAACGCATAAACCTGTAGCAGGGAAATCAACGAGGTCGCCAGCAGCTTGCTGCCGAGCAGAAACGCGCGCGGCAAGGGGCTGGTCAGCAGCACGCGCATACTGCCCATCTCGCGGTCATAGACCATCGACAGCGAGCCCTGCATGCCGTTGAACAGCAGAATCATGCAGGCAAGGCCGGGGATGATGTACACCTCGTAGGGGATGTAGGTGTCGTAGGGCTCGATGATTGCTATGCCCAGGGCCGCACGAAACCCGGCGGCAAACACCAGCAACCACAGCAGAGGGCGTACCAGGGCGCTGAGAAACCGCGTGCGCTGCAACACGAACCGCAGGCATTCGCGCAGCAGGATGCCGTTGAAACATTGCCAGTAGGCGTTCATCAGGCCTTCACTCCTGGGGTGGGGCCAGGCGCGCGGGTCAGGCGCGCGAAGGCGTTGTCGAGGTCGCCGCCGTGCGCTTGGCTCAGGGCATCAGCGGTGCCACTGGCCACCAGGCGCCCCTGGTGCAGGATCAGCAGGTCATCACTGGGCTGCACCTCATCCAGCAGGTGGGTGGTCCAGAGCACACTCAGCCCCTGCTCGCGGCACAGGTGCCGAAGGTGCTGGTTGAGCGCCAGGCGGCTGGCCGGGTCGAGGCCGACGCTGGCTTCGTCGAGCAACAGCAAGCGCGGTTGGTGGAGCAGGGCGCGGGCAATTTCCACCCGGCGCCGGTGCCCGATATTCAGCGCACGAACGGGCTCGCGCCGGCGCTCGTCGAGGCCCTGGCGGGCCAGTTCGGCCTCGACCCGCAGGTTGCCCTGGCGCCGCGACAGGCCATGCAACGAGGCGTGGTAGCGCAGGTTCTGTTCGACGCTCAGGTCCAGGTCCAGGGTGCTTTGCTGAAACACCACGCCCAGTTGTCGCAACGCCGGGCGCGCCGCGTTGCGCAACGAGCAGCCGCAGACGCGGATGTCGCCCTGTTGCACGTCGTAAAGCCGGGTGAGCAGTGCGATCAAGGTCGACTTGCCGGCGCCATTGGGGCCCAGCAACGCAGCAAAACGCCCAGGCGCCACACTGAACCCCACGTGCTTGAGCGCCTCGCGCTGGCCGTAGGCGAAACTCACGTCACTGACGTCGAGGGTATTCATGGCGTGACCACCACGCCCCAGGGGTAGCGCCCGACCTTTACCGACTTGAGCACCTTGAGGGTTTTGGTATCGATCACCGAGACGTCGCCGCTGACCCCGTTGGTGGCCAGCAATTGGCTTTGGTCTGGGGTGAATGCCAGCTGCCAAACGCGCCGCCCAACCAGCAGGTAGTCCAGCACCTCGTAAGTCTTGGCATCGATCACCGCCACATGGTTGGCCGGGCCCAGGGCGACGAACGCGTACTGGCCATCGGCGCTGAGCTTGATGCCCACCGGCTGGACTTTGTCCGGGTGCACGCCCTTGATCTGGAAGTTCAGGGTTTTCAGCACCTGGCGCGTGGCCACGTCGAGAATGGTCACCGTGCCGCCGATTTCCGCCGAGGCCCAGAGCCGCGAGCCATCCTGGTTGAACTCGACGAAGCGCGGCCGTTGATCCACCAGGGTGCTGTCGGCCAGGGTCTGGGTGCTGGTGTCGATCCAGTGCAGCATGTTGGTGGTTTCGCTGGTATTGACCGCCCACTTACCATCGGGGCTTACCGCCATGCCCTCGGGCTCGATGCCGACGTTGATCTGCCCGAGCACTTTGTCGGTTTCGGTGTCGATCACCGTTACCAGTGCGTCGTCTTCGTTTGACACATACAGCCAGCGGTCATTGGGGTGCAGGGCGAACTGCTCGGGGTCCTTGCCGGAGGGCAGTTCCTTGATGATCTTGCGGGTGGCCACGTCCATCACCTGCACCCGGTCCGAATCGCTGGCGCAGATGTACAGCCGCTTGTTGTCGTGGGACAGCAGCAGGCCACGTGGGCGCTGGCCCACGGGCAGGGTCTCGGTAACTTCCAGGCTTTGCAGGTCGATCAGGCTAAGGCTGTTGTCCTTCTCGTTCGAGACCCAGGCGGTGGCGGCGCTGGCGTGCCCGGTGGCAAGCGCCAGCGCGCCGGCCAGCAGGGAGGGGAAAAGCACAGGCCGGTAGCAAAGGGGGCGACGCATGGCGGAATCCTTTTTTTGTGATTATCGGTTTCAGGGGTAGCCGCAGGTCACTTCGGGCTTGTCGAAGCCCAAGCTGTCCATTTCGTTGAAGGGGTGCAGGAAGCCCTCCTGGGGCGAAGTGCTGACCAGCGCGCGTGGCTGAACCAGCGGGATGGGTTGGCGCAGTTCGCCGTTCCATGGGCGGTAGCTGAGCTTGCGGCCTTTGAAGCCATCCAGCGGCAGCTGGTCGCTGAGCAGCAGTTGCTGCAGGGCGCGTGGTTCGGCCTGGCGCAGTTTGCTGACGGCGCTGGCGATGCTGCGCACGGCCATCCAGGCGGCGAAGTCGCGGTCGTTCATCCAGCGTCCGGCCTGGGCTTCGAAGCGTTTTTGCAACTGCGCTGCGCCAAAGGTTTCCACGGTCTTGTGCCAGCCGGTGGGGGTCAGGCCCTGGGTGCCGGCCACGGGGCGGGGGTACCAGGTCTGGTAGGGCAGGTATTCGCCGAAGTCGCCGCGTTCGTCGGCCACCAGCACCACGTCGTACTCGGCGGTTTGGGTGAACAGTGGCATATCGGCTTGGGCGCTGCGGCGCTGGTCGTTGTCGAAGCGCCAGGTTTTTTCCGCCACCAGCTGCACGCCGAAGCGCTTCACCGCCCGGCGTAGGGCCGCGGCGTAGGCCTGGTCATCTTCGGTCTGGCCGACGACAAGCAACGCCCGCTGCCATTTGCGCAGTACCAGAAACTGCGCCAGGGCATCGGCCAGCATGGCGCGGCTGGGCAGGCTATGCAGCACATTGCCCAGGCACTGGCTGCTGCGCAAGCTGTCGTCGGGGCTGCCGGCGTTGAACAGCAGGCTGTCGGGCAGGGCGGCAGACAGTGCGCGCAGGCTGGCGGCCGGCGCGTTCACTACGAACAGCCGCAGGCCCTGGTCATGCTGGGCCTTGGCGGCTTGCAGCAGGGCCTCGGGGCTGTCTACGTGGGTGCTGGCAAGGGTGAACGCCTGCTTGAGAAAACGCCCCGTGCTGTTGCTGTCGACAATCGCCAGCTCGGCGCCCTGCAGCCCCGCGTCGGCGGGCTCGGGGATGATGTTGGACAGCAGCGGGCCGGGGTCGGGGCGATAGCCCAGGTAGCCGATGCGCACCTGCAATTGCTGCTCTGGCGGGGCGGCCGATGCGAAGGCCGAACACAGCGCCATGGCCAGGGCCAGCAGGCAGGTCAGGGCAAGAGGGGCAGGCTGGCGCATAAACGCACTCCACGGCAGATGGCGCCAGCATAGGAAGCCGGCCGGGAGGGGGAAATATGCAGAAAGTAGCGCTCGGCCAGTACCAAGGTAGTAAATCACCGCTAAGGCCTCGGTTTTACGATGGGTCGCAGCCCTGGCCGCGTTCACCCGGAGGAAACTGCCCAATGCGCCTCATCAACCTGTCGGCCCAGTGGCGGATCAACCTGTGGGTCACGTTCTTTTTCGCCTTGGTCACCTTGGCCTGTGGCGGGTTGCTGCTGCACCAGGCGGTGGCCGATGTCGAGCGCGAATTGCAGTCTGCCGAAGCTGTGGTGGCGTACCTCGCCGACACGGCCGAACGCGACCCGGCGAGCCTGCAACCGCGGCTGACCCAGAGCCTGCGCCACGTGCGGGTGCACTGGCTGGCGGCGGGCGAAACCGCGCAGATGCCGCGGGAGGCCGGCCTGGATGCCTGGCTGGGGCGCCAGCTGTTCGGTGATCGCCGCCACAGCACCCGCTTGCTGGACTTGAGCGAGGGGCGCCGGGTACTCATCGCCGTGGATGCGCGGGATGAAATCGACGAAGTCCGGGATTCCCTGCAGCAGTTGCTGGGCTTGTGTGGCCTGGCCTTGCTCGTGAGCCTGTTGACCATCCGCTGGGCGGTGCGGCGCGGCATGGGCCTGCTGGATGAACTGCTGCGTGCGTTGCGCCAGGTCTCGGGTGGGCAGTTGACCACTCGCCTGCGCGAATCCGGCCTGCCAGAGGCACGCCAGTTGGCGGCGCATTTCAACCGCATGACCGCGACCCTGGAGCAGACCCGGGCTGACAATGCCCAGCTCACCCAAACCCTGTTGGCGGTACAGGAACAGGAACGCACCCACCTGGCGCAGGCCCTGCACGATGACCTCGGGCAGTACCTGGCGGGTATCCGCGCCCAGGTCTGCCTGCTGCGCCTGGTGGCAGGCCAGCCGACGGTGGTGGAGCAGACCGCGCAAGCCCTGGAGCTTAATTGCGAACGCCTGCAGCAAGGCTTTCGTGCCTTGGTACACGACTTGTATCCGGTGGCGTTGCAACACGTGCCATTGGCCGAAGCCTTTGGTGTGCTGGTGAGCCAATGGCAGGCCAGCCAAGGCATCGATTGCCGTTTGCGGGTCGGTGAGCGCCTGCCGGTGCTGCCCGGCCCCAGCCGAACGCATTTGTATCGCCTGCTGCAGGAGGCGTTGACCAACGTTGCCCGGCATGCCGGCGCCAGCCAGGTGCGGGTGCGCCTGCAACGCAGCGCCAAGGGCTTGCGCCTGCTGGTGCGTGACAACGGCTGCGGCGCGAGCCAGCCCCAGCGGCCCGGCGTAGGCCTGCATTCGATGGCCGAGCGCGCGCGCAGCCTGGGCGGCGAATTACGCATCCTGAGTCGCCCGGGTGCCGGCTGGGCGTTGGCCCTGAACATTCCCATGGAGGCCTGATGAATATCGTATTGGTGGATGACCACGCCGTGGTGCGCCAGGGTTATGCCAGCCTGTTGCGGGCGGTGCTGCCGGCGATGGAAGTGCGCGAGGCCGCCAGCGGCGAAGAGGCGCTGGTGCGGGTTCAGGAGCAAGTACCGAACCTGGTGATCATGGACTTCGGCCTGCCCGGCATCAGCGGCCTGGAGACCACCCGCCGGCTGCGTCAGCGCCTGCCGCAACTGCGGGTGCTGTTTTTCAGCATGCATGATGAGCTGCCCCTGGTGCGCCAGGCCCTGGAGGCGGGGGCTTCGGGCTACCTGACCAAGAATTCGGCGCCCCAGGTGTTGATCGAGGCGGTGCACCGGGTGTTGGCCGGGCATGCCTATATCGAGCAGCCTTTAGCCACACAACTGGCCTGCACACCGCAACAGAACGCCAGCGACCCGCGCTTGCAGCGCATGACCCAGCGCGAGTTGGAGATTTTCGTGATGCTGGCCAAGGGCACCCCGGTGCGGGTGATTGCCGAACAGCTGTGCATCAGTGCCAAGACCGTTTCCAATCACCTGACCTTGCTCAAGAGCAAGTTGCAGGTGAGTTCCCACGCTGAGCTGGTGCACCTGGGTATTGATCTGGGGGTGGTGCGGGTGGCGGGGTGAGGATTTGTGGGAGATTTTGTGGCCTGGGGGTTCGGTTTGGAATTTTTGGCGCCTGGGAGATCGAGCGCCGCCCGTGCGGCGCATCGCGAGCAACGCTCGCTCCTACGTTTGTTTCGGGCCAATTGTTCCTGGGGCAAACGCGCGCGACCGCCCTGGCGCATGACGCGATATGGCGTCGAACAAACAAGGCGGTCGCGCGCGCCTGTCACAGGCGTTATTGGCCAAAAACAAACGTAGGAGCGAGCGTTGCTCGCGATGCGCCGCGCGGGCGGCGCACGATCTCACAGGCGCCAAACCCCTCACGGCGAACACCCTGCTCAATCATCCCAACTCCCAGGACAGCCCGCACACCCTTCCATGTTGGCCTCCTGAAAATTCCCATAATGCTGCCGCGCCCCGCGCAGGTCGGCTTGCGCCAAGTTGCTCTGGCCAAATTTGGCTTCCTGCAGGTTGGCATCGCCGAGGTTGGCCCCTTGCAGGTCGGTTTTACTCAGCCAGGCCATCTCCAGGTCCGCCGCCCGCAGGTTGGCCTGGTGCATGTTCGCCCCGGAAAGCCTGGCGAACTGCAGGTACGCCGCACTGAGGTCGGCCTTCTCGAACTGCGCCCCCTGGGCAAACAGCCCCCAGCCTTGGATGGCAATCAGCGTGCTATGGCTCAGGTCTGCCAACCGCAGGTTGCTTTGCTGCAGGCTGGCGCGGGTCAGGTTGGCGCCCTGCAAGCGGGCCTTTTCCAGGTTGGCCAGGTCCAGGCGGGCATGGCGCAGGTCGGCATCGCGCAGGTCAGCGCCGGCCAGGTTCATCTTGCGCAAGTCCTGGTTGGCCAGGTTGGCGCCACGCAAATTGGCGCCCGGGCACTGGCTGCCTTCGGCAATTACGCAGCCGTTGACGGTCAAGGGGGCATCGTTGTCGTCGTCGGCATTCACGGCCAGGGCAGGGGCAAGGAGCAACAGCAGGGCAAAGGGCAGGTAATTCATGAGCGAAGACTCTCGGTGAAAGGAGGGCAGGTGCGGGGAGGGCGCTGGGCGCTCCCCGCAGGCGATCACCGCTGCGCGGTCTTGTTGTCCCAGCTTGGGATCTTGAACACCCAGAACGAGCCGCCCTGGGCCACCGGCTTGGTCAGTTCGGCCATGTCGCCGCCCCACAGCGGCACCGCGCCGCCATAGCCCACGGTCACGCCGATGTACTGCTCGCCGTCCTGTTCCCAGGTGATGGGTGGCGAGACGATGCCGCTGCCGGTCTGGAACTTCCACAGCTCCTTGCCCGTCTTGGCGTCGAAGGCCTTGAAGAAGCCGTCGCCAGTGCCGGTGAACACCAGGTTGCCCTTGGTCGCCAGTACGCCGGCCCACAGTGGCAGGTGCTCTTTGTGCTCCCAGACCAGCTTGCCGGTGGCCGGGTCCATGGCGCGCAAGGTGCCGACGTGGTCGTCATACATACGCTTGATGCGGAAGCCCATGCCCAGGTAGGCCGAGCCCTTCTTGTAGTTCACTTCTTCGGTCCAGTACTCCTCCTTCCACTGGTTGCCGGGGATGTAGAACAGGCCGGTGTCCTGGCTGTAGGCCATGGGGTTCCAGTTCTTGCCACCCAGGAACGGCGGCGAAACTTCCACCGGCTTGCCCTTGGTTTCACCCGGCAGCGGCTTGGCTGGCCGCTGGCCGGGGTTTTCCACCGGGCGCCCGGTCTTGAGGTCGATATGGCTGGCCCAGGTGATGTTGTCGACGAAGGGGAAGGCGTTCTGCAATTTGCCGTTGTTGCGGTCCACCACGTAGAAGAAGCCGTTGCGGTCGGCGTGGCCGGTGGCCTTGACCACCTTGCCGTCCTTGTCTTTGTAATCGAACAGCACCAGCTCGTTGTTGCCGGAGAAGTCCCAGGCATCGTTCGGCGTGTGTTGGTAGAACCACTTCACTTCGCCGGTGCTGGGGTCGACGCCGACCTGGCCCGAGGTGTAGAGGCTGTCGTAGTCGTGGGGGTTGCCGTCCTTGGACGTGCGCGCCCAGGTGTTCCAAGGGCCAGGGTTGCCAGCACCGACGATGATGGTGTTGCTCTCGGGGTCGAAGCTGGCGCTCTGCCAGGGTGCGCCCCCGCCGTGGCTCCAGGCCTCGACCTTGCCGGTCTCGGTGGTCGGGTCGTCTGGCCAGGACGGCGCCTTGACATCGCCGGTCGGGGTGCTGTCCTTGCCGTTCAGGCGGCCCATGTGGCCTTCGACGAAGGGCCGCATCCACACTTCTTCACCGGTGTCCGGGTCGCGGGCGAACAACTGGCCGACCACACCGAACTCATCGCCGGAGCTGCCGTGGATCAGCAACACCTTGCCGCTGGTCTTGTCTTTGATCAGCACTGGGGCGCCGGTCATGGTGTAGCCGGCGCTGTGGTCGCCGAACTTCTTGTTCCACACCACCTTGCCGGTGCGCTTGT
This sequence comes from Pseudomonas sp. 5.2, assembly GCF_059025405.1. Taxonomy (NCBI): domain Bacteria; kingdom Pseudomonadati; phylum Pseudomonadota; class Gammaproteobacteria; order Pseudomonadales; family Pseudomonadaceae; genus Pseudomonas; species Pseudomonas sp. 5.2. The sequence continues at coordinate 363,556 of NZ_JBYBHH010000005.1, read as the reverse complement.
CGAGGGCGATGAGGCGGGCGTCGAGGGTGCCGAAGTAGATCTTGTCGCCGAAGATGGCCGCCCCGCGGTTGACCACGTCGCAGCACGGGCGAATGTTGTCTGGCAGGCGGTGGTTGTAGGTCCACAGGCGTTTGCCGGTCTTGGCGTCGAGGGCAAATACCCGCGAGTAGGAGCCGGTGACGTAGACCACGCCGTCGCTGACGATGGCCTGGGATTCCTGGCCGCGCTGTTTTTCGTCGCCGAAGGAATAGGACCAGGCCGGGGTCAGCTTGAACACGTTCTGGTCGTTGACCTGGGCCAGTGGGCTCCAGCGCTGGGCATTGGTGCCCATGCCGTATTGCAGCACGTCCTGGGTAGTCAGGTGGTCGTTGGCAATGTCTTCCCAGGTCACGTTCTTGCTGGCAGGTGCCGCGGGGGCGGTGGCTGCGGTGGCCGCCGTGCAGAGGGCAAGGCTACCGGCCAGCAGCAGGGCCCGCACGCTGAGGGCCAGAGGGGAAAGGGCGGGTAGCGATCTTATTGTCATGGTTGCAGTTCCCTGTGGAGGTTTTGGCCTGCACAGGGTGGCGGCGGGACGGCGGCTGGGGATACGGAAAAAGTCCCGCCCTTGCCGGGAATAGTTCCCGGGCGGCACCTCATTTGGCCCTTCGCCACAAGCCCTACTACCAAGGGAGTAAGGCCCGGCCACCAAAGCAGCATACGGCCGCGCGCGGGCTGTTTCTAAGATGGCGGCACGGCCTCTGTGGTTGAGGCCTTGCGTGCAATCTTGAGGGCATAACAATGACAAAAAAACGCAACGTCTTGCTCGCTGCAGGCCTGCTGGCCGGTGCTGTGCTGACGGGCACGGTGTGGGCTCATGGCAATGTGGTGCCCCAGGCGGTGGAAACCCAGGGCCTGACCCCGATCAAAGACGCTGGGGTAAGCCTGGACGGCGACGGCTGGGCCGCGGTCAACCCTTACCGCACCTCCCCAGAGCACGACAAAGCCGTGGAAATCGGCGCCTCGGCCTACAACCAGAACTGCGCCGCTTGCCATGGCCTGGAAGCCAAGTCTGGCGGTATCGCCCCGGATTTGCGCCTGCTCGATGTGGGCGAGGCCGGGGATGAGTGGTTCGTCGAGCGGGTGCGCCACGGCGCGGTGCGTGACGGGCGGGTGTACATGCCGAAGATGGCCGATTACCTGAGCCAGGAAGCCCTGTGGGCGGTACGCACCTACCTGGACAGCGTGCACGTCGAGGAGTGATCGCCATGCGTCTGTCGGCCGTGCTGTTGAGTGGCCTGCTGCTGTGCTGTGCGGCAGTGCAGGCTCAGGTGCGCAACTACGACGCGATCATCGCTGCCGGTGAATTGAAGGTGGCGGTGTACAAGGATTTCGCGCCCTACAGCTTCGAGGACCACGGCCAGCCGCGTGGCGTCGATGTGGAGCTGGCGCAAGCGCTGGCCACGGCCTTGGGGGTGCACCTGCAATTGATCTGGGCGCCGCCAGGGGAAAAGCTCGACGACGACCTGCGCGACTACATCTGGCGCGGCAGCCCGCTGCGCCACCAGCAGTTGGCCGACCTGATGATGCGGGTGCCCTACGACCACGCCTACGCGCAGAAGCGCAACGAGCTGGGCGAGCTGGAAAACGCCCAGGTGGTGATGTTCGGCCCCTATCAGGAGGAGCGCTGGCAGGTGGCCTATGACCGCCGCCGCCTGCCTTCGGTGGCCAGTGTCGCGGTGTTCCAGCAGCACCCCATCGGGGTCGAGGTGGACAGTGTGCCGTCGTTCTACCTGACCTCGGTGTTCAATGGCATGCTCAGCGCCAACACCCACCATTACCCCAGCGTGCAACAGGCGTTCGGCGCGCTACAGGCCGGCCAGGTGGACGCGGTGATGGCGATGCGCGGCGAGGTTGACTGGCAGTTGCATCAGGCCGCCGACCCGCAACTGGCCCTGGCGGAAAACGCCTACCCGAACTTGGGCAAGCAGGCATGGGACATCGGCATGGCAGTGCATGAAAGCAACCGGCAGTTGGCCTATGCGGTGGAAGAAGCCCTCGAGGCGATGATCCGCGATGGCCGGCTGAAGGCGCTGTACGCCACCTACGGCCTGCGCTACGAGGTCCCGGAGATGTACCAATGAACTGGCGCGCGACATTACTGCTGGCCTGTTGGATGCCTTGGACAGCCCAGGCTGGTGAACCGAGCAGCAAGACCGACCCGGTGCCCTCGGTGATGTGGGATTTCTACCACAAGCAACTGCTGGGGCAGGCGCCGTTCGTTTTCGATGAGCGGGTGAAGTTGTTGGCGCCGCCCTTTGCCGAGGACGCCCGGCAAGTGCCGCTGGAGATCGACGCCCGCGCATTCGCGGGCGACGTGGTACGGATCCTCGCCTGGGCCGAACTCAACCCCCTGCCGCGTATTGTCGACTTCGAGCCTGGCGAACGTGTGCTGCCGTGGCTGTCGATCCGCATCCGCATCGAACAGGCCACGCCGCTGCGCGCTGCGGTGCTGACGCGTGATGGTGTGTGGCATGTCGGTTCGACCCTGATCGATGCAGCTGGCGGTGGTTGTACCGCGCCCAGTGTGGTGCGCACCCAACCTGGCTGGGAGGAGCATGTCGGTGAGGTGCTGGGCGGGCGCTACCCGCGCGGTGATGGCAGCCGCTTGCGCCTGCAGGTGTCCCACCCGATGGACAACGGCCTGGTCAGCGGCATCCCTGAGTTCTTCCTCGAACATGCCGAATTGCAAGGCGCGGATGGCCAGCGCCTGGCCAGCCTCGCGCTGTATCCGGCAGTCAGCGAGAACCCCAACCTGGGGTTTGATATCCAGGGCCCCGGGCTTACCCGGCTGCTGTTGCGGGACAACAGCGGTAACCAGTTCGAAGCGGCGGTGCCGTGAGCGCGTTGCTTGCCTTCACCCCCTGATCAGAGGCGCCTGTCATGCGTTGGATGCTGCTGTTGTTGCTGTGCCTGGGCCTACCGGCCTGGGCGGACCTGGACTATCGACTCACGCCCCGGCAAATCGCGGAAGGCACTTGGCTGCTGGAGGGCAGCACCGACAATTTCGCCAAGGCGAATGGCGGCAATATCGTCAATACCGCGTTCATCGTCACCGACAGCGGCGTGGTGGTGATCGACAGCGGGCCGTCCAAGCGCTACGGCGAGGCCCTGCGCCAGGCTATTGCCGCGACCACCGACAAGCCGGTGGTCGAAGTGCTGCTGACCCACCATCACCCCGACCATGTGCTGGGCAATCAGGCCTTTACCGACGTGCCTATTGGCGCCCTGGCTGGCACAGGCGCCCTGCTGCGCCAGCAGGGCGAGGCGATGGCCGAGAACATGTACCGCTTGGTCGGTGACTGGATGCGCGGCACCGAGGTGGTGCTGCCGACCCGGGTGCTGGAACCGGGTGTGCATGAGGTGGGTGGGCACCGGTTGCGGCTGTTGGCGCTGGGCGGGCATACCGGTGCGGACCTGGCGATTCTCGATGAGAAGACTGGGGTGCTGTTTGCCGGCGATTTGGTGTTTTACGAGCGCGCCCTGACCACCCCCAACAGCCCAGGGCTGGACGTTTGGCTCAAGGACCTGGACACCTTGCAGGCCTTGCCCTGGAAGCAGCTCGTGCCGGGGCATGGGCCGGTGGCCAGCGATGCTAAGCCTTTTGCGCAGATGCGTGATTACCTGGGCTGGCTGGATGGCCTGATGCGCGAGGGGGCAGCGCGTGGGGATGACATGGTCGAGATGATCCGCAGCCCGATCCCTGAGCGGTTTGCCGGTATCAGCCTGACCCGTTATGAGTTGATTCGCAGCGTCAGTCACCTGTACCCGCGGTATGAGCGTTTGCGGTTGCAGCGTATCGACGGCAAGCCGCCTATTTGACCAGCAGAAGCAACCTACAGGTTGTGGGAGCGGGCTTGTCCCGCGAACGGGGCTACGCGGTGCTTGGCACCGGCTTTGCCGGTGTTCGCGGGGCAAGCCCGCTCCCACAGAGTCCCTGCTAGCTCAACAAGCTATGCGCTGTTCTATGAAAGCCCCTGTACCAAGGAAGTAGAAAACTCCACATTGCGGGCAATTGTTGGCAAGCAGGTCGGGCACAAGAATTCTCGGCACACCGGGAAAATTTCCCGGGCACAACAAAAAAACCAAAGGTAGCCGTCATGACCCGATCCCCACGTCGTCCCTTGTTCGCCGTGAGCCTGGTGCTCAGCGCCATGCTGCTGTCCGGCGCGGCACAGGCCGCTGTCAGCGATGAAGAAATCCTCCAGGACCCGAAAAACCCGCAGCAGATCGTGACCAATGGCCTGGGGGTCCAGGGCCAGCGCTACAGCCCGCTGGACCTGCTCAATGTCGGCAACGTCAAGGAACTGCGGCCAGTCTGGGCCTTTTCGTTCGGCGGTGAAAAGCAGCGCGGCCAGCAGGCCCAGCCGCTGATCAAGGACGGCGTGATGTACATGACCGGCTCCTACTCGCGGGTGTTCGCCGTCGACGCCCGTACCGGCAAAAAACTCTGGCAATACGATGCGCGCCTGCCAGATGACATTCGCCCTTGCTGTGACGTGATCAACCGCGGCGTGGCGCTGTACGGCGACCTGGTGTTCTTCGGCACCCTGGATGCCAAGCTGGTGGCCCTGAACAAAGACACCGGCAAGGTGGTCTGGAGCAAGAAGGTCGCCGACCACAAGGAAGGCTATTCCATCAGCGCCGCGCCGATGATCGTCAACGGCAAGCTGATCACCGGTGTGGCCGGGGGCGAGTTCGGCGTGGTGGGCAAGATCCAGGCGTACAACCCGGAAAACGGCGAGCTGCTGTGGATGCGCCCGACCGTGGAAGGGCACATGGGCTACGTCTACAAAGACGGCAAGGCCATCGAGAACGGTATCTCGGGCGGCGAGGCGGGCAAGACCTGGCCCGGCGACCTGTGGAAGACCGGTGGTGCAGCGCCGTGGCTGGGCGGTTACTACGACCCTGAAACCAACCTGTTGCTGTTCGGCACCGGCAACCCGGCGCCGTGGAACTCCCACCTGCGCCCAGGTGACAACCTGTATTCCTCGTCGCGCCTGGCCTTGAACCCGGACGACGGCACCATCAAATGGCACTTCCAGAGCACGCCCCATGACGGCTGGGATTTCGACGGCGTCAACGAGCTGATCTCGTTCAATTACAAGGACGGCGGCAAGGAGGTCAAGGCCGCCGCAACCGCTGACCGCAACGGCTTCTTCTACGTGCTGGACCGCACCAACGGCAAATTCATCCGCGGCTTCCCCTTCGTCGACAAGATCACCTGGGCGACCGGCCTGGACAAGAATGGCCGCCCGATCTACAACGAGGCCAGCCGGCCAGGGGCGCCGGGCACTGAGGCCAAGGGCAGTTCCGTGTTCGTCGCACCGGCCTTCCTCGGCGCCAAGAACTGGATGCCCATGGCCTATAACAGGGATACCGGGCTGTTCTACGTGCCGTCCAACGAATGGGGCATGGACATCTGGAACGAAGGGATTGCCTACAAGAAAGGCGCGGCGTTCCTCGGGGCCGGTTTCACCATCAAACCGCTCAACGAAGACTACATCGGCGTGCTGCGCGCCATTGACCCGGTCAGCGGCAAGGAAGTGTGGCGCCACAAGAACTTCGCGCCATTGTGGGGCGGGGTGCTGACCACCAAAGGCAACCTCGTGTTCACCGGCACGCCGGAAGGTTTCCTGCAGGCGTTCAACGCCAAGACCGGCGAGAAAGTCTGGGAGTTCCAGACGGGCTCCGGCGTACTTGGCTCGCCGGTGACCTGGGAAATGGACGGCGAGCAGTACGTCTCGGTGCTGTCCGGCTGGGGCGGCGCGGTGCCGCTGTGGGGCGGCGAAGTGGCCAAGCGGGTGAAGGACTTCAACCAGGGCGGCATGCTCTGGACCTTCAAGTTGCCTAAACAGCTGCAGCAAGCGGCCAGTGCCGAGGCGCCAGCACCCAGCGCCAAGCCGCAAAGCTGACACCGGGCCGCTTGCGGCCCTACTACCAAATGACGAGAGCTCCGCTGCCAACGATGCATACGTCTGGCACGCGGGGCTTTTTACCATCGGTCCATCGCCTGTCGTTGGACAGGCATCGACCCGCAGAGGCTCAGCATGATCTACGCACAACCCGGAACCCCAGGCGCCATCGTGTCGTTCAAACCCCGCTACGGCAATTTCATCGGCGGCGAGTTCGTGCCGCCGTCCGGTGGCGAGTACTTCACCAACAGCTCGCCGGTCAATGGCCAGCCGATTGCCGAATTCCCACGCTCCACCGCCGCGGACATTGACCACGCCCTTGACGCCGCGCATGCCGCTGCCGACGCCTGGGGCAAAACCTCGGTGCAGGACCGCGCCCTGGTGCTGCTGAAGATCGCCGACCGCATCGAGCAAAACCTGGAAGTGCTGGCCGTCAGCGAAAGCTGGGACAACGGCAAGGCTGTGCGCGAAACCCTCAATGCCGACGTGCCGCTGGCGGCGGACCACTTCCGTTACTTTGCCGGCTGCATCCGTGCCCAGGAAGGTGGGGCGGCAGAGATCAACGCGCTGACCACGGCCTACCATTTCCACGAACCCCTGGGTGTGGTCGGGCAGATCATCCCGTGGAACTTCCCGCTGCTGATGGCCGCCTGGAAGCTCGCCCCGGCCCTGGCCGCCGGTAACTGCGTGGTGCTCAAACCCGCTGAACAGACCCCGTTGTCGATCACGATTTTCGCCGAGCTGATCGCCGACCTGCTGCCAGCCGGTGTGTTGAACATTGTCCAGGGCTTTGGCCGTGAAGCCGGTGAGGCCCTGGCCACCAGCAAGCGCATCGCCAAGATCGCCTTTACCGGCTCCACCCCGGTGGGCTCGCACATCATGAAATGCGCGGCCGAGAACATCATCCCGTCTACCGTCGAACTGGGCGGCAAATCGCCGAACATCTTCTTCGAAGACATCATGCAGGCCGAGCCTGCGTTCATCGAAAAGGCCGCCGAAGGCCTGGTGCTGGCGTTCTTCAACCAGGGTGAGGTGTGCACCTGCCCGTCGCGGGCGCTGATCCAGGAGTCGATCTACGAGCCGTTCATGGCCGAGGTGATGAAGAAAATCGCCAAGATCACCCGTGGCAACCCGCTGGACACCGACACCATGGTGGGTGCCCAGGCCTCCGAGCAGCAATACGACAAGATTCTCTCCTACCTGGAGATTGCCAAGGAGGAGGGCGCGCAGTTGCTCACCGGCGGCGCTGCCGAGCGGCTCGACGGTGACCTGTCGACCGGGTACTACATTCAGCCGACCCTGCTCAAGGGCCACAACAAGATGCGCGTGTTCCAGGAAGAGATCTTCGGCCCGGTGGTGGGCGTGACCACCTTCAAGGACGAAGCCGAAGCGCTGGCCATCGCCAACGACAGCGAGTTCGGCCTGGGCGCAGGCCTGTGGACCCGTGACATCAACCGCGCCTACCGCATGGGCCGGGCGATCAAGGCCGGCCGCGTGTGGACCAACTGCTACCACCTGTACCCGGCGCATGCGGCGTTTGGCGGTTACAAGAAATCCGGCGTGGGCCGCGAGACCCACAAGATGATGCTCGACCATTACCAGCAGACCAAGAACCTGCTGGTGAGCTATGACATCAATCCGCTGGGCTTTTTCTAAGCCTTGGATGGCCTCGGGGGCTGCTTTGCAGCCCTTCGCAGGCAAGCCAGCTCCTACAAGATCCACACTGATCCAGGCGGGAGCAGTTTGCCCGTGAGTAGGCCGGTACAGAACTAGACAACCCCCTACCAACGCACCCCGCAAGCTCGTTCCAAAGTAGCATTCGGCCCCGCCGCCCCCCGTGCATTAATGCCTCTACCGGAATTGCCCGGCACAAGAAGAGGACCGCCCCATGTGGACTAAACCCGCCTTTACCGACCTGCGCATTGGCTTCGAAGTGACGATGTATTTCGCCAATCGTTGATGGCTCTGCGGCCATCGTAGCGATGGCCGTTCCTTCTCTGGGGATCGTTGTCCATGCACATTCGTGTTCTCGGCTCCGCCGCTGGCGGTGGTTTTCCGCAGTGGAACTGCAACTGTCGCCAATGCACCTGTGTGCGTAATGGCAGCCTGAGGGCGCAGCGGCGCACGCAGTCTTCGATCGCGGTGAGCGACGATGGCGAGCAGTGGATCCTGTGCAACGCTTCACCCGACATCCGCGCCCAGCTCGAAAACTTCCCCGCTTTGCAACCGGCGCGCCGCCTGCGCGACACGGCAATTGGCGCGGTGGTGCTGCTGGACAGCCAGATCGACCATTGCACGGGCCTGCTCAGCCTGCGCGAAGGCTGCCCGCACACGGTGTGGTGCACCGAGCGGGTGCATGAAGACCTGAGTAGCGGTTTCCCGCTGTTTACCCTGCTCAAGCACTGGAATGGTGGCTTGCAGTGGCAATGCATCGGCCTGGACCGCGAACCGTTTCGCATCGCTGCCTGCCCAAACCTGCAATTTCGCGCGGTCCCGTTGCTGAGCAACGCGCCGCCGTATTCGCCCAACCGCGGCAACCCGCAATCGGGCGACACCATTGGCCTGCTCATCGAGGACCGGCGCAGTGGTGCCTCGGTGTTCTATGCGCCGGGCCTGGGGCAGGTCGATGCCGAAGTGGCGAGCTGGATGCGCCATGCCGACTGCCTGCTGCTGGACGGCACGCTGTGGCGCGACGACGAGATGCGGGTGTGCGAAGTCGGCCAAAGCCTGGGCAGTGAAATGGGCCACCTGGCGCAGAGTGGCCCGGGTGGCATGCTCGACGTGCTGGAGGGCTTCAGCCGCCAGCGCAAGATCCTCATCCACATCAACAACACCAACCCGATCCTCGATGAAGACTCGGCCGAACGGGCTTTGCTGGATCGGCGGGGGATTGAAGTGGCGTACGACGGCTTGTCTATCACGCTGTAAGGGCTGGCACCGCGCGCCTGGAGAACCGCAATGACCGACACCCCCATGACACCCCCTGAATTCGAAGCGGCCTTGCGTGCCAAGGGCGCCTATTACCATATCCACCATCCCTTCCATCAGGCGATGTATGCCGGGCGTGCGACCCGTGAGCAGATTCAGGGCTGGGTTGCCAACCGCTTCTACTACCAGGTCAACATCCCGCTCAAGGACGCGGCAATCCTCGCCAACTGCCCGGACCGCGAAGTGCGCCGGCAATGGTTGCAACGGGTGCTCGACCACGATGGCGCGCCGGGCAGCGAAGGCGGCATCGAAGCCTGGTTGCGCCTGGGGGAGGCGGTCGGGCTGACGCGTGAGCGCATTTTGTCCCAGGAGATGGTCCTGCCTGGGGTGCGTTTTGCTGTGGACGCCTACGTCAATTTCGCCCGCCGCGCAGGCTGGCAGGAGGCTGCCAGCAGCTCGCTGACCGAACTGTTCGCGCCGCAGATCCACCAGTCGCGCCTGGACAGCTGGCCCCAGCACTACCCCTGGATCGATGCCGCCGGCTACGACTACTTCCGCACGCGCCTGGGCCAGGCGCGGCGCGACGTCGAACATGGCCTGCGCATCACCTTGGCGTATTACGTCACGCGTGCCGGCCAGCAGCGGATGCTGGAGATTTTGCAGTTCAAGCTCGACGTGCTCTGGAGCATGCTCGATGCCATGAGCATGGCGTATGAGCTGGAGCGGCCGCCTTATCACAGCGTGACCCAGGAAAACGTCTGGCATCGGGGGATCGCCCTGTGAAACTGATCGATGGCGAACAGGTGCTGGGGTTGCGCCGCGGCTACCGCCTGCAATGGGAGCCGCGCCAGGATTGCCATGTGCTGCTGTACCCCGAGGGCATGATCAAGCTCAATGCCAGCGCCGGCTTGGTGCTAGAGCTGTTGGACGGCCAGCGGTGTGTGGCGGCGATCATTGACGGCTTGGCGCAGCGCTTCCCCGATGCACAGGGGCTGGACGAGGATGTGCTGGCGTTTCTGGAGGTGGCCCGTGGCAAGCACTGGATCGAATGACACGCGCCCGGGGCCGCCGCTGTGGCTGCTGGCGGAGCTGACGTACCGCTGCCCGTTGCAATGCCCGTATTGTTCCAACCCGTTGGACTTTGCCCAACATGGCCAGGAGCTGACCACTGACGAGTGGATCCGCGTGTTCCGCGAAGCGCGGGCGATGGGCGCCGCGCAGCTGGGCTTTTCCGGCGGCGAACCGCTGGTGCGTCAGGACCTCGCGCAGCTGATCAAGGCCGCGCGGGACATGGGCTACTACACCAACCTGATTACCTCGGGTATTGGCCTGACCGAACAGAAAGTCCGCGACTTCAAGGTCGCCGGGCTCGACCACATCCAGATCAGCTTCCAGGCCGCAGATGAGGCGGTCAACAACATGCTGGCCGGCTCGCGCAAAGCGTTCGCCCAGAAGCTGGCGATGGCCAAGGCAGTCAAGGCCCAGGGCTACCCGATGGTGCTGAATTTCGTGACCCATCGGCACAATATCGACCAGATTGCCGACATCATCGAGCTGTGCCTGGCGTTGCAGGCGGACTTCGTGGAACTGGCGACCTGCCAGTTCTACGGCTGGGCCGAGCTCAACCGTGCCGGCCTGCTGCCGACCCGCGAGCAATTGCAGCGGGCCGAAGCCATTACCCAAGCGTATCGCCAGCGGCTGGAGGCCGAGGGGCATCCGTGCAAGCTGATTTTCGTCACGCCGGACTACTACGAAGAACGCCCCAAGGCCTGCATGAACGGCTGGGCCAACCTGTTTCTCGATATCACCCCAGACGGCACTGCGCTGCCGTGCCACAGCGCCCGCCAGTTGCCGGTGGCCTTCCCCAACGTGCGCGAGCACAGCATCGAGCACATCTGGAACGATTCTTTTGGCTTCAACCGCTACCGTGGCAATGACTGGATGAAGGAGCCTTGTCGCTCGTGTGATGAAAAACACCAGGACTTGGGCGGCTGCCGCTGCCAGGCGTACATGCTCACCGGCGATGCCGCCAACGCCGACCCGGTGTGCAGCAAGTCGCCGCACCACGGGGTGATCCTCAAGGCCCGGGAGCAAGCGCAGACCGCAGGGCAGGGCATGGCGCAGCTGACCCTGCGCAACGAGCAGGCGTCGCGGCTGATTTTTCGTGGCTAAGCCGGGCCCCCGCTTTGGTCTGGTTGCTTTCGCTGCGGGATGCTTTAGGCTGGCGATTACCTTCCAGAACAATAAGAACAGGCTTTCCAATGAGCCAGAGTTTCAGCCCACTTCGCAAGTTCGTTTCGCCTGAAATCATCTTTGGTGCCGGCTGCCGGCACAACGTCGCCAATTACGCCAAGACCTTCGGTGCGCGCAAGGTGTTGGTGGTTAGCGACCCCGGCGTAATCGCTGCGGGTTGGGTGGCGGATGTCGAGGCCAGCCTGCAGGCCCAAGGCATCGACTACTGCCTGTACACGGCCGTTTCGCCCAACCCGCGGGTCGAAGAGGTCATGCTCGGCGCCGAGATCTACCGGGAAAACCACTGTGACGTGATCGTCGCCGTCGGCGGCGGCAGCCCGATGGATTGCGGCAAGGCGATCGGCATCGTGGTCGCCCACGGGCGCAGTATTCTCGAGTTCGAAGGGGTGGACATGATCCGCGTGCCCAGCCCGCCGCTGATCCTCATCCCCACCACGGCCGGCACCTCGGCCGACGTGTCGCAGTTCGTGATCATTTCCAACCAGCAGGAGCGCATGAAGTTTTCCATCGTCAGCAAGGCGGTGGTGCCCGACGTCTCGCTGATCGACCCGCAAACCACCCTGAGCATGGACCCGTTCCTGTCTGCCTGCACCGGCATCGATGCGCTGGTGCATGCCATCGAGGCGTTTGTGTCCACCGGCCACGGGCCGTTGACCGATCCGCATGCGCTGGAAGCCATGCGCTTGATCAATGGCAACCTGGTGCAGATGATCGCCAACCCGACCGATATCGCCCTGCGCGAGAAGATCATGCTGGGCAGCATGCAGGCCGGGCTGGCGTTTTCCAATGCGATTCTGGGTGCGGTCCACGCCATGTCCCACAGCCTGGGCGGCTTCCTCGACTTGCCCCACGGCTTGTGCAACGCGGTGTTGGTGGAGCACGTGGTGGCGTTCAACTACAGCTCGGCACCCGAGCGTTTCAAGGTGATTGCCGAGGTGTTCGGCATCGACTGCCGCGGGCTTAACCACCGGCAGATCTGCGGGCGCCTGGTGGAGCACCTGATCGCCCTGAAGCACGCGATCGGCTTCCACGAAACCCTTGGCCTGCATGGGGTGCGTACGTCCGACATCCCGTTCCTGTCGCAACATGCGATGGATGACCCGTGCATCCTCACCAACCCCCGCGAGTCGAGCCAGCGTGATGTCGAGGTCGTTTATGGCGAGGCCCTCTGACGAGCAGCAGCGGGCGCTCGCCGGGCTGCTGGGGCTGGGCGACCACTCGGCACGCAAGAGCCATTACCCGGAGCTGGCAGCCCGCCTGGACGAGCTGGAGGCCGAACGCAACCGCTACAAATGGCTGTTCGAAAATGCCGTCCACGGGATTTTCCAGGCCAGCCTGCAAGAAGGCATGCGTGCCGCCAACCCCGCGCTGGCGCGCATGCTTGGCTACGACAGCCCGCAGGCGGTGCTGTTTTCCCTGACGGACCTGGCCGCCAACCTGTTTGTTGGCGGCGCCGAAGAGCTGCATGCGATCACTGCGACGCTCGCGCGCGAACACAGCCTGCACGGCTACGAAACCCGCTTGCGGCGCCGCGACGGCAGCCACCTTGATGTGCTGATGAACCTGCTGCTAAAGCCTGGCCACGAAGGGCTGGTCGAAGGCTTTGTCGCCGACATCACCGAACGTAAGCAGGCCCAGCAGCACCTGCAGCAACTCAACGACGAACTCGAACGACGGGTCGCCGCGCGGACCGATGAACTGCTCGAGGCCAACCGCAACCTGCAGCAGCAGATCACCGAGCGTAAAGCGATTGCCCGCGCCCTGCGCGATGCCCGCGACGCCGCCGAAACCGCCAACCGCAGCAAGGACAAATACCTGGCTGCTGCCAGCCATGACCTGCTGCAACCGCTCAATGCCGCCCGCCTGCTGATCTCGACCCTGCGCGAACGGCAGTTGCCGGAGGCGGAGCAGGTGCTGGTGGAGCGCACCCACCAGGCACTGGAAGGCGCCGAAGACCTGCTGACCGACCTGTTGGACATCTCCCGGCTCGATCAGGCGGCGGTCAAGCCCGACGTGGCCTTGTACCGCCTCGACGAACTGTTCGGCCCGCTGGTCTCGGAGTTCAGTTCGGTGGCGGACGCTGAAGGGCTGAAGCTGCGGGCGCACATTGGCGACTATGCCATCAACACCGACCTGCGGCTGATGACACGGATTTTGCGCAACTTTCTCAGCAACGCCTGCCGCTACACCGACGAAGGCAAGATCTTGCTCGGGGCCAGGCGTTGCGGCAGCCACTTGCGCCTGGAGGTCTGGGACACCGGGCGGGGCATCGCCGAAGATCGGTTGGAGGCTGTTTTCCTTGAGTTCAACCAACTGGACGTCGGCCGTGCTGCCGATCGCAAAGGCGTGGGCCTGGGGTTGGCTATCGTCGAGCGGATCGCCAAGATTCTCGGTTACTGCGTCCAGGTACGGTCGTGGCCGGGGCGTGGCTCGATGTTCAGCATCGAGGTACCGATCGGCACAGAAGTGCCGCTGCCTGCTCACCCTGCTATGCCGCAAGCCAGCGCCGGAAACCCGTTACCCGGCCGCCGGCTGCTGGTGTTGGACAACGAAGTGAGCATCCTCGAAAGCATGGGCGCGCTGCTTGGGCAGTGGGGCTGTGAGGTGGTGACTGCGACCGACCAGGCCGGTGCCCTGGCGGCCTTGCGGGGGCAGGCGCCGGAGTTGATCCTGGCGGATTATCACCTGGACCACGGCGTTGTGGGTTGCGAGGTGGTCAGGCACTTGCGCGAGCATTTTGCCGTCGCCATGCCAGCGGTGATCATTACCGCAGACCGCAGCGATCAGTGCCGGCGCGCCTTGCAGAAGCTTGGCGCGCCGCTGCTGAACAAGCCCGTCAAACCGGGGAAGTTGCGGGCGGTGTTGAGCCAGTTGTTGGGGTAGGACTGTTAGGGCCAAAGGGGCCGCTGCGCGGCCCTTCGCAGGCAAGCCAGCTCCTACAGGATTATGCTAATTTCAAGGAATGCGCTCCCCCTGTAGGAGCTGGCTTGCCTGCGAAGGGCTGCGCAGCAGCCCCTGGCGATCAGTTCACCTCAGTTCGACAAGCCTGCTTTATCCAGCACCTTGTCGAGCCACGACTGGTCCAGTGCACCCGTGGCAATCTCTGCCTTGACGGCCTCTTCGTGAGCCTCGTGTTCGCGCGCTTTGCCTAGCACGAGTTCAGCCACGTTCTGGGGGAAGGCGACGATGCCGTCTTCGTCAGCAACGATGATGTCACCGGGTGAGACGAGCATGCCACCAATCGAAACCGGCACGTTGATTTCGCCCGGCCCGCTCTTGTAAGGGCCGCAGTGCACGACAGCCCGTGCATAGCAAGGGCTGGTCTTGAAGCTTTCAACGTCGCGAATCGCCCCGTCGACGATGAAACCGACGCAGCCACGCTGCTCTGCGTAGAGCTTGATCAACTCGCCGATGACCGCATTGTTGGTGTCACCCTGGGCATCGATGACCAGTACATGACCGGGTTCGAGCAGCGTCAGTGCCTTGTAGATGAACAGGTTGTCGCCGGGGCGCGTTTTGACGGTCAGCGCAGTGCCGACCAGCTTGCCCGAGGTGTTGTAGCGGGTAAGCCCTCGCGCGCCAATGTGTCGACCCAGGTTGTCGCTGATGTGCGGCGTCACGACCGATCGGAACGATTCGATCACATGCGCAGGGGCGAGTGTTGGCGACGGCAGGATACGAGACCCGGGTAACAGCATGACAATCTCCTGAATGGCTTGACCCAGTGGGGTATGGGTCGATGGTAGGAGAGAACTACCGTTACTTTTAGCGATATTTATTGATTAAAAAACATCGCCTCAGGTGATGATAAGCCGGGTGAAGTCGCAGGCCTGTTGCGCCAACCGCGCCACTTCATTGCTGAGCCCTTGGTAGCGGTCAGCCCGGTGCACGCAGACATAGCTGATCGGCGGCAGTGGCAAGTCGGTTTGTATGACCTTCAAACGGCCCTGCTCGATCATCGAACTCATGCATTGCCTGGGCAGGTAGCTGAGCCCGACACCCGAAATCGCCAACCCGACTTGTGCCACCAGGTAGTTGCTGGTGAGCGTCTTGGTCAGCCGCACGTCATGTTCCGCCAGCCAGCGTTCGTAGGTTTTTCCGGTGCCTGAGCTGCCTCCCTGGGTGAGTACCGTAAACGACGACAGCGATTGCAAGTCCATGGGGGCGTCACTCGGGTACAGCGAGGGTGAGCACATCCACGCGTTTTCGACAGAGGCGAGCGGGGTACTGATGAAGCGGGCATCGCGGAAGATGTCAGGCACGATGATCAGGTCAAGCTCGTCAGCCTCGAGCCGGCGCAACAGGTCGGTGCTCAACTCGATCGAGGGTTCCAGATCGACCTTGGGGTAGGTCTGGTGAATTTGATCGACCAGGTTCGGCAACCACGTGAGCGCCGTGAGTTCCGTTACGCCGAGCCTGAAGCGTCGGACCAGCGTTTCTTTCGAGCTGATGCGCTCCAGCAGGTTATCCCGCTGGCGCAACATTTCAACGGCGCAGCCATGTAGCTCCAGGCCCTTTTGGGTCAGCCGGGCGCTGCGTTTCGAGCGGTCGAAGATGGCTACGCCAAAGGCATCCTCGAGTTCTTGCACGCGTTTGGAGATCGCCGATTGAGACATGTTGAGTTTGGCGGCAGCCGCTTCAAAGCTGCCCAGCTCGACAATCCAGTAGATGGCCTCGATTTGCTTCAGCGTGATCATCGCGTGCTCCAGGTGTGAAAAGCCCGTTTCAGAGCGGCCCCGAAGTGATTTCAAGGCAGGTGAGTGAAAGCGATTGTCCACTAAAAGTGATGATAAGTGGTGAGTAATTGTCGCTTTTTTTCTACCTTTGCGGCGCCTAGATTACCGCCGAATTACAAAAACAAAGGTATGTACCTATGTCGATCGCTGAAGTTGCCTATGCCAAAGGGCGCAGCAGTTACCGGTGGATCGTGGCTGGCATGATCTTCTCGATCTACACCATCGCTGCCGCCGACCGTGCCAATCTCGGCGTGGCGTTGCCTTTTATTCGCAAAGAGTTCGAGATGAGCAACGCCGAAGCGGGTGGGCTGATGAGCCTGTTCCTGCTGGCTTATGCCTTGGCACAAATCCCGGCAGGCTTGGCCTTCAGCCGCCTGGGCGTGAGCCGGATCTTGCCGACCGCCATGGTCATGACGTCGGTGCTGACCGGGTTGGTGGGCACCGCAGGCTCACTGCTGGCGTTGAAAATCTATCGGTTCGGCCTGGGCCTTGCCGAAGGGCCGCTGCCGATCAGCATGACCACCACCATCAACAACTGGTTTCCGCCGAGAGAAAAGGGCATTGCTTCAGGCATTTTTCTGTCTGCGGTCAAGTTCGGCCCGGTCATCGTACCGCCGCTGTGTGCCGTGATCATCGCGGTGTGGGGCTGGCGCGAGGTGTTCTATTTCTTCGCCGTGCCGGGCATTTTGCTGTCGATCGCCTGGTACTTTCTGATTGCCGACCACCCTTCGAAAAGCCGCTTCGTCAATCAGGCGGAGCTTGATTACATCACTGACGAAACGCCGCGCGACAACGTCGCCAGCAATGAACCCGCCGCGCAGAAGACCCCAGGGCGAGGCTTCGAGCGCCTGGACTTCTTCATTCGTCGGCGCGAGGTAGCGGCGCTGGAGACCAAGCGCCAGGTCTTCGGTTCGTGGTTGATCTGGGGGAGTGCGCTGGCGTACTGCTTCCAGCTGGGTGTTTCCAGCGTATTGTTGTCCTGGATCCCCACCTACCTGATCACCGTCAAAGGCTTCTCGTTGATGAATATGGGGTTGGTCTCGGCTGCGCCTTGGGTTGGGGCAGTGCTGGGCAACCTGTTGGGCGGCTATTGCTCGGACCGTTGGTTGGGCGGGCGGCGCAAACCTGGGATGCTGCTCTCAGCGCTGGGTACCTCGGTGATGATGTACCTGTTGATTCATTCGCCTGCCGACCCGTTCTCGTACGGCCTGTTGCTGATGGCGACCGGCATCGTGCTGAGCTTCGGGTTCTCTTCTTACATGGTTTACCCAATGGCACTGGCGACCAAGCAGACGTTCCCCGTCGCCAACGCCATCGTCAACATGGTCGGGCAGCTAGGGGCTGCGGCGACGCCGTTTTTGACCGGCTTGTTGCTTGACAGTTATGGCTGGAACTACGTGTTCTCTTACCTTGCGATTGGTTCGTTCGCCAGCTTTGTGCTGTTGCTGACGATTCTGGAGCCGGTGCCGAAGACCCAAAAGGCGTGACCTCACGGCCTGTGGTGTCACCCGTTGTGATCAATCCGTCTGTTTGAAAGGAGCTAATGATGCACGCAGAAGATAAAGCGCTGGTCGCACTGTTCGAAGGCCTGGACACGCCCGGCGTCTCGGATGCCTTGGACAAGCTCGGCCTGCCTGGCCATTGCTTTGGTGTGATGCCGCTCGACAACTACAAGCAGGTGGTCGTGGGGCCGGCGTTCACGGTGAAGTACGTGTCGGCGAGCGTGCCACCGGGCACCGTTGGTGACTTCATCGAAGAGGTCGCTGAGGGCGATATCGTGGTGATCGACAATGATGGCCGCACCGACTGCACCGTGTGGGGCGATATCATGACCCAATATGCCGGGGCCCGGAAGATTGCTGGCACGGTGATCGACGGCGTCTGCCGCGATGTGAACAAGGCCTTGGGCGATGGCTATCCGCTGTTTACCCAGGGGCGCTTCATGCGCACGGGCAAGGACCGTGTCCAGGTCGAATCGGTCAACCAGCCGGTTTCCATCGGCCAGGCGCGTGTCTGCTGCCGTGACATCATCGTTGCCGATGCCAACGGCGTTGTTGTAGTGCCGCGTGAGCGGGCGCAAGAAGTTGCCCAGGTTGCCCGTCAGATCGAAGCAGTCGAAGCGGATATCCGTGCGTTGATCAGCGAAGGGCGCACCCTCAAGCAAGCGCGCGAAGCGCTGAATTACCACACCTTGCAACGCAAGTCGTAAGTGGCATTGTGCCGACCCCTGCAGGTGCAGGGGTCAATAGCTGTTATGCCCAGAGGGTTTAGCACCGCTCGCAGCATCGCCTTAAACTAGGCGCGTGCGTCCCGCGCACTGATTCGTTCGTCTTGTTGAAGGTTTACCGTGCACGCCGAAGCTCGTCTACCCGGGGCCCTTGGCATTTTTTGCCTGGGCATGCTGCAGATTCTGGTCTGGGGCGGCTCGTTCTTTTTGCTGGCGGTCATGGGCGAGCCGATAACGCGCGAGACCGGTTGGGGCAGCCAGTGGGTGTACGGCGCGTTGTCGCTGAGCCTGATGGTCTCGGCCCTGCTTGCACCGCTGTCGAGCCGCCTGGTTGCCCGTTATGGTGGCCGGACACAACTGGCCAGCAGTGGCGTGATCGTTGCTCTCGGGTTGTTGATGATCGCGGCTAGCCAGACGTTGCCGACGTTTTTGCTCGCGTGGGTGATCATCGGTGTTGGCATGGCCGCCGGGCTCTACGAAGCGCTGTTCGCGACATTGGGTGCGCTGTATGCCGAGCGTGCGGGTAAAGCCATTACCGGCATCACCCTGATTACAGGGTTTGCCACAACCCTGTGCTGGCCGCTGGTGGCATTTGCCATCGAGCATGTGGGCTGGCGCTACGCGTGTGTCGGCTATGCCGCAGTGCTTCTGGTGACAACGCCGTTTTACCTCAAGGTACTGCCGAGCGCCGTCCGGTCAGCGCCGCGCAAGCGCCTCATCGAACAGAGCAGCGCGGGCGTGAACCGACGCGTGTACCTGCAACTGACGTGGATCTTCGCGCTGGGGGCGGTCGTCATGACCGCCATTTCGGTGCAACTGGTCGCCGTTCTGCAAGGGCTGGGCTATTCGCTGGCTGCTGCCATCGCGCTTTCGGCGTTGTTGGGGCCGAGCCAGGTCGCCTCGCGGGTGTTGCAGATGCTAGCGGGCAAGCGCCACCCCATTTGGACTGCACTGGTGTCAGTCGTGCTGGTTGCGGTAGGGGTATTGTTAGTCGCGTTTGCGCCAGGCGCGACAGCGGCGGGCTTGTTACTCTACGGCCTGGGCAACGGACTGCGAGCGATCGTTCGCGGCCTGCTACCGCTGGCGTTGTTGCCACCGTCGCAGTACGTGGTGCTGATGGGCAAGATGTCGCGGCCTTCACTGATCGGCCAGGCACTGACACCGTTAGTTGGCGGCTACCTGCTGCAGCACTTCGGTGCCATGGGGGTGCTCATGGCGTTGGGCTGCTTGGCGGCAATCAATGTCGGGCTGGTAGTGATGGTGTTGCGCGCGTTGCCAGCAGCCAAGTCGGCACCGAATGAAACGGACGAAACGATAGCGGTCGATGGAGATAGCGATGCACGATGATGCACGAAGCGAACAGCTGATCACGGGCCCGGCCGGGCTGATCGAATTGATTGTCGATGAACCGGTGTTGCCCGTCAGGGGCATTGCGGTGGTCAGCCATCCGCAACCCTTGCTGGGCGGCAGCCCACACCACGTGGTACCGCTGACCTTGGCCCGCAAGCTGTGCGCTGCAGGCTGGCGCGTGGTGCGCCCGAGCTTTCGCGGAGTGGGGCAAACCGCTGGCGCACATGCCGAGGGAGTAGGTGAGGCCGAAGACAGCATTGTCGTCGTCAGGCACCTGCAGGAACGTTACCCCGAGCTGCCCATCGCACTCGTCGGCTTCTCGTTTGGTGCGCACGTGTTTGCCAGGGTCGCGGTCACGCTGGAAAGCTCGCTGCATGCTGTCGCGTTGTTGGGGCTGCCGGTGGGAGAGGTGCCTGGCGGGCGGTTCTACCCAGCGCTGCCGTTACCGTCCCGCTGCCTGTTGCTGCATGGCGAGCACGACGAGATGGCGCCGCTGGCCAACCTGCTTGATTGGGCACGGCCAGAGCACCGCCCGGTCGTGGTCTATAGCGCGGCCAATCACTTCTTCAAAGGCTGCCTGGCGCAGGTAGCAGACCAGGTGGTCAGGCATTTGAACGAGAGAAGCTGAACGCCCGGCAGGATTGATGTATAGCTGCCTGGTATCTCAGACATTCACGGGAAACACGGCTTTCCCTAGGCCTCGATGATGCCTTCAATCCTGACGAGGCGTTCTTGTTTTGTATCGACTATCTCCTGGCGGCATTTTCAACTTCGCTAATCAATTCAGTGCTGACGCCGGCCAGCAATAGAGCGCATAGCGAAATCTTCTATCTCTGCACTTTGAATTTGCTCACAACTCGCTCTTGACTACTTCACATGTAGACGTAAACCGACGCGGGTACGCTTGAATCTACAGTCGTCCATTTTCGACGCGTCATTTAAGCACTGACGTGGCAACTGCTTTTATGGACGAGGTTATGTGCGTGAACCCTTTAAATCATCCGCGTCCGTTCAGGTGCTGATAATGCGTTGTGGGCGGCCCTACTATTCCCCACGGGAAAAGCCGACCTAGGCGTTTTGACTTGGCCATCCCGAAGAAGGAGGGTTGCAGATGGATATCGAAAAGATGATCACTGCGGTACAGAGGGCCTTGCACATCGACGTAGATGGGCGAGCCGGCCCACAGACGTGGGGCGCGATTTATGAACATATCGTTGGCCCACTCGAGGTCGAGGAAAATGAAGATTCAGCCGTCGATACCCGCAGCCAAGGCGTGATCGAGACGTTGTTGCCGGAAGTTCGTCCCTACGCCCGCGAGTTGCTTTTTAACGCGGCGGCTGCAGGCATTCGCATCAAGATCATCAGTGGGCTGCGCACTTACGAGGAACAAGATCGTTTGTATGCCAAGGGCCGAACGATCCCCAACACGTCAATCGTCACCCATGCCCGAGGCGGTGAGTCCAATCACAATTTCGGCACCGCCTTCGACATTGGCGTATTCGAGGGCAACCAGTACCTCGATGACTCGCCAAAGTACAAGGCGGTTGGCGTACTGGGCATGGAACTGGGTCTGGAGTGGGGAGGTAATTGGAAGACTATCGTCGACCAGCCTCACTTCCAGCTGCGCCCGACCTGGGCCAACGGCATGAGCGAAAGGAGCATGTTGGCAGAGCTTCGCAGGCGCAAGGCGGCAGGTGATGCCGTCTACGCCTGACTCGCGGGCAATGGATGCGTACGCGTCACTTAACCGGTGCCAATTCGATCAGGGGCAACACCTCGAACATTGGCCAAATAGGAGGCGGGTATGAATTTCCAAGGCAAAGGCAGTCCATTGAACGACGAAGGCATGAACGAAGTCTGCGACACGCTGGGCGTATCCGAATCGGAAATATGGGCGGTACTAACGGTCGAGACACGTGGCTTCGGTTTTCTTGCCGACCGGCGACCACAGATACTTTTCGAACGGCATGTCTTCCACCGGCTGACCCAAGGTGCGCACGACAGCAATGCCGATATCAGCAAATCCAAGGCCGGTGGCTACATTGGCGGTGCCGGCGAATATGGAAGGCTGGAAAAGGCCATACAATTGGACAAGACCGCTGCGCTGCAGAGTGCATCCTGGGGGATTGGCCAAGTCATGGGGTTCAACTTCAAGGCGGCCGGCTTTGACTCTGCCGATAAGCTGGTCGCCGGCATGGTAAAGGACGAGAACTCGCAGCTACAGGCCATGGCGAACTTCATCAAAAATAATAACTTGGCGGGTGCGCTGCAGCGTAACAATTGGGTGTCCTTTGCTCGCACTTACAACGGTGGGGAGTTCAAACGCAATGAGTACGACACGCGCCTGGCTGCTGCCCATGCGAAGTTCAAGGTGACCTTGCCCGACCTCAGCCTGCGCACCGCCCAGGTCGCGCTTCAATACCTTGGCATGGACCCTGGGCCGATTGACGGCATCCGTGGCCGCCGAACCTTTTCGGCGCTGATCCGTTTTCAGGAAACACAAGGCATTGCCGAAACCGGCCTCTTGGACCAGGACACCCTTGAGCGTTTGTTGGCGAAAGCCTTCGCGTAAAGCAGGGCCACGTTTTCTGCCTGTATCAAACGACTGCATGGCGTCTTGAGATGTCGACTGTTATTGCATGGGAGAAAGCCAATGCGAGCATCTGCGCAAACAAATTTTCTTCGCAGCATGGGTGTCGCGTTAGTGCTTGCGATAGGGGCGTGTACCACACAACTTGCTCCCCTTTATGATCATGCCTTGGTGGAAGGGCTGACGTCGGTCAACGCAAAAACGATGGAGTTGATGGCTTCAGCATCCGACGGTACGACAAAAGAAACATTTGCCAACCGAGAAAACCAGTACAACAACGTCATTGGTAGCCTTGATGCACTTGCGCTGCAAGCCGCAGCGCGTCCTGCGCCGACAAACCATCTGGTGACGGCGATCAATACGATGGGGGAAGCCCCTGGCGCTTCAGACGAACGTCAAGTGGTCTCCAGTTCCACCGCATTGATGGAGATTTCGAAGACGGTTTCACGGATGCGCGAGATCGACAAGAAACATGGCATTACCGGCCGTGAGGTTCGGGCGTTCAAAGGGCAGGTACTCATCTACATGGATCAGGCATTGACCTATGAAGCGGCACTGGAACGCTAGCGTGATCGCATCAGGAGAAGAACATGGCAGCCATAGACGTGGAGCAACTGGTTACGGACATCAAAGGCGCAGTCAATGCAATCATCAACAAGGACATCGTGGCAGTTAAAGGCTTTTCCGACCGTCAATTGAAGGCGATCGTTGTGCAGGCCAAGCTTGTGGCGGAAGGGATAGCAACGGGTGAAATAACCGAAGAAACTCGGGAGTTCTTCCTCGACGGCATCGAGAACATGACCGATAACTTTCTCGCGACGCTCAAGGGCTTGTTCCAAGTGACCGTCGAGAAACTCTGGAATGCAGTGGTGGGTGTGGTGTGGGGCGCGATCAATAGCGCCATCGGTGTCACAACAGGTCTCGTGCTTCCAGTGCCGACAAAGGAGTAGCCGGAGCGAAGCAATTGAGGCCCTCATGATGCGCGTATAGGGGAGCAGATGACATGGCGATGAAAGAAGTGCTTCAGTCATGGCTGGAAAGCATCAAGTCGCTGTGGTCGTCCAACGCTGCATCGAGCGTTGAGGTAAACAGACGCGATTTCGATGACATCAGGAAGGTCAATACTGCTTTGCTGCCGCTTTTGTTTCTTGGGTTCGGGGCCGTGATCTGGGTGGGTTGGCCTGCCAGCGCCGTCGGCGCGATGTTGATGTGGGCAATGGCCTGTTTATCCGTTGGCGCGACGGTTGGATTTCTCTTCGGCATTCCCCGTTCAGGTGCTGGTGTTACAAGACACAACGCAGCAAGTGACCCTGCGCGGCACGACGTTAAGGCAGGGCCTGTTGAGACAGAGGGGGACACAGGCCGTCCCAATACGAACCTGGAGGAGGTTTCTGACTGGCTTACAAAAATCCTAGTGGGTCTGAGCCTGGTCAATCTGAAAGCAATCGAGGAGCGCGTGGTGCTTGTCAGTCACAAAGCGGCGGCTGCATTACATGCCACGCCTACCAGTGTTGATGTTTCCGCGGCGACTGCCTTGGTCATCGGCTTTCCCGTCGTTGGATTTCTATGTGGTTATCTCTATACGCGCCTCTTCTTGCAGGGCGCTTTCATTCGCTCTAATAATCAGATGTTCAAGTGGCGCGAAGTGGTTGCCGCGGAACTCTCCCATGTGTCCCCCGACAGTGTGAATGCTAGCGGTGTGCCGTCTGTGCCGTCTTCGACCGATCGGCGGGCCGCCGAACGCATTTTGCTGGTTGCCCCTACGGACCGGCCGAATGAGCTACTTGCGCCGCTGCAGGTACTGGCTCGCGAGTACGAAACGGTGCGGGGTGCAATGCCTTCTGGAGACGCGCGTACCCTCAAGATGTCAGAGATTGCCAGTAGCATGAAAAAGCTGGCACTGGCGACAGCGCCCTTTTTGCCGCAGCTCACACAAAGCGCATCGCCAGGCGAACGCTTGGCAGCGGTCATTATTTTACAAATGAAGTTTGACCCTAATTATATCGAGTGGCTGGCCAATCGTTTGTATGAAGAACCTGCCTTTACCGGATATCAGGCGGCGAGTGCCTTGGTTGCACGTATGCCCATAGTGGGTGAACCCGAGCGGCAACGAATCAAGACAGCCGTGGCGGCTGCCATGAAAAAACGATCCGACCTTGGGCTGGAGTTGCCAGAAGGGTGGGACAAGCTCCTGGCGCAAATCATGGCAGCCTGAGGAGAGAGGGTAAGGGTTGCGTGTTGGGTTCATAAGCGCTTGGTCCCACTAACCCTCTTTCTTGAACATCTCCCCACTGACCTTGTCCCCGCTGCTGAACCACACCTCGATTACACCCTTGGCGCCCTTGAGGGTGGGGGAGAGGGGCTCCGACTGCCAATCAGCGTCCGGCACTTCAGCTTTCACGGCCTTGACGATCGATTCTGCACAGATCTTCCCTAAGTCGTCGTGATAACGAATCGTTGTTTTAGCGACTTCTTTGGGCGCAGGACGTGCGGCACGGAAGGCGGTGGCAACGACATCTTCAATGGGGGGCACGTTGGCGTGCCAATTGTCACGCCACCATGTCCGGAACTCACGGACCTGGTCGCGCATCGTCGGGCCATAGATCTGCATATAGATCGTAATGCCTTCGCAGACCGCAGCGTCCTCATCTCGAGTTGGGCGCGGTTGTGCGGGTTCAACAGGCGCTTGAGGCGGGCTCACTTCCACAACCGTTGAAGCTGGCCCATGGCAGCGCTCCTGAATGTCCGTCAACTCACCTTGTTCAGGAACACCCTTGCCTGTTATCCCGTAGGCGCTCTTGAGGTACTCAAATTGCCCAGCCAGCTCATCACGCCGTGCAGAGCAGGGATGCAGCGTATTCCATGTGCCACTCGCACTGTAGTCGTAGCCCCAATACACCGCCGGTGAAGGTGGGCGCGTGCTCACCAGGCAAGCCCCCGCAGCCATTGATGCAAGGCCAAGCCTGGCCTCCACCATGGCCTGGCAGGCACGCCCCATGTTTTCCCTCAGTGCTGAGCAAGACGCAACGACATCCGCAATCACGCGCATGCCAAATTCCGAGTTCATGAGCCAGTCTGCTTCGCCTTTCACGCAATAGGCGTCTCCCGCGCGTAGCAGAGCCACTGCGAGTCGATTGGCGGCGCCAGAGGCATCACTGCTCGGCGTCTTGGGCGGCAGCTTTTCCCACAGTTGTGAGATCTCCACCATGGCGTTGCGCTCGCCCACTGTTCGGGTGTTTTGTGCTGTTCGGTATGACTCGAACGACTGCCAGGCGGCAACGCCCAGCGACAGGACAGCCCCTGCCCCAAGGGTGGCGCCAACCGCACCTGCCTGACGCCCCCAAACACTTCTCGAAACGCGAGGAGCGGCAGGTTTGTCGGCCACCGTTGCAACAGTTGCAACAGGTAACGAGGGCACCTGGCCCGGATTAAGATCGAACAAAGTACTCAGGTGCGCCCTGAGTTGGGCAATCAGCTTGCTGGAGAGGTGTTCGCCGAGGTCCGTACCCAGCGAAAAGTAGGATTCCCATTGACTCTCGCTGAAAAACTGATCGCCTGTGGGCTCCTGCGGGAACAGCGGGTGCTGGCGCTTGTAGTTCGCCACATCCATCGAAACCGACCTGCATGTATTGGGCTTTACCAGTATGAGAATCCCGGGTTTCGACGCGGGCGCATCCGGGTAGTGGATCGTGGCCAGTGCCAGACAGCTCTCGTTGTCG
This sequence comes from Pseudomonas sp. 5.2, assembly GCF_059025405.1. Classification (NCBI taxonomy): domain Bacteria; kingdom Pseudomonadati; phylum Pseudomonadota; class Gammaproteobacteria; order Pseudomonadales; family Pseudomonadaceae; genus Pseudomonas; species Pseudomonas sp. 5.2. Next base: position 337,802 of record NZ_JBYBHH010000005.1, on the reverse strand, counting down.
TCCTGTGCGAGGTCCTGCAGCGTGCCGAAGTAACTGAGACTGCTGCACCACCCGCCTGCAGGTTTACGGGTGGCTTTCGATGCAAGCAGCGACCAGTCACGAGGTGCGTGGAACGTGATGGTGGTATCCAGATCGATGCGTGCCTTGCGCACCAGGTTTTCAACGTCCTCGAACGAATAGCCGGGGTCTGCGCCGCAGTCGGCCAGTACGATCACGCTGGCGCGTTCGAGCAGCAGCGGATAGACACCGGTGTTATCGAAGTGCCCGCCATCGCTGAGGTACCAGTTATCCTTGGGGCCAGCACCGAAGGTCGCAGACAGTTCCTGCAGCAGCGCCTTAGACTTGCTCGTGACGCCGCTCAACGCCCGGCGGATGGAGGAGCACTGAGTGCCTGTGGGGCCTTGCCGCTCTTCGCGGGAGAGCCAGTACCCCAGGCGCACACCGGCGAAGGTGAGTAACGCTGCCAACCCGCGTTGTGTTCCGGCACCCAGCCCCGGCGCAGCCGCGGCGCCGGAGACGGCCAGCCAGCCCCCGAGGCTGAGCTTGCCAATCCCCGGGAAGTCGTTTCTCCAGCCTTCTTGACTCAGGCGTGAGTCACCGCCGGCCCGCACGCTCAGGGGCAAACCTTTACGGTCCTGGTTGAATAGACGGCCCTGCGGGTCGGCTGTCTGGTTGACGCAGGTGTTAATGATGTGAACAGGGCCGCCGGCCAGGTGCGGCTTGTAGTCCGCGAACGGTACGTCATCACCGGGAGCGACCTTGCCGACATTAAGAACCCTGCTCGTAGTGAGCTCGCTGGGGTCGATCGATGCAAGGGCCGAGAAGGCCCCACGCCCACTGAAGCGAGCATTGTTGGTTGCTCCTAGGTAACTGCGCACCAACCGGGCTTTGTAGAACGTATGCAGAGAAGAAAGGTTGAGGAAGCCCAAGTTCGACCCGGTTGCCGCAACGTACAGCGCTGTGGGGCCAACGATGCAGAACCATGACAGCCAACCCGCGCCGAATTGCGGCTGTGTCAGGCCGGCAGTCTCGCCGTCAGATTTTATGAAGCCCGGAAACACCGGGGCGAAGCTGACTTTCAAGACCAGCGACACCCACCAGACGAACAACGCGGCAGTGAGCAGGTAACCGGCCAGTTGAAAGAGGTGGGGAAGGAGGTGACCGGCCGGCTTCGCGTGCTGCTGCGTTCGCCCCTTGCTCGCCCGGAGGCTGAGCATCACGGCCTGGGCAACACCGGAAACGATTGCCAGCAGTATCCCTAGGTCAAGCGTTTCGAAAACGCGAGTCTGGAATGCCAGCAACCAGGCAAGGCGTTCGGCGGTGCCCAGCGCCACGATAAGCAGGCTCAACCCAAGGCACCCCATCAGTTGATGTGTCAACTGGTTGCGCAGCTCCGACAGGGCATCTTTCTCAGGTGCACCACGGGCCACCTGCAGGGCGTTCTTTTTTACCAGGTGGTGCCATGCCAGGCCGGCATGAAGGGCAGAGGTGGCCAGGAGCACGACGACGGCCGCTGCCACGCCAGGCAGGAGGTTGACCAGGGCCACGGTATCTTGTGCAGTCGGGGAGGGTTGCAGCATTTTTCTGATTTGCAGTGCTGCAACTACCAGTGTTGCGGACACCACAGCTTTCCCCATGCAATACCAGCCAAATCGTTTACCGACCCACTGCGTGTCCCAGTACGTGAACACTAGGTGCAGCGCGATCGGCAGTATGATCGTCAATGCCAGCCAGGCAGTCGGCAGCCACGGTTTGAGGAATGCCAGCCAGTTGAACAGCTCGGTTGTTTCCGCTCGATAGCCAGTTGCTGCGATACCCTGCCATACACCAAGATCCACTGCTGTCAACAGGCATCCCGCGAGCACTGCAAGAAGCCCGAATTCAAAATGCAATGCCAGGAGATTGCGCAGGTAGAGTGTTATGGCAAACAGTCGGTCGATGAAGCCGGCGGGTGCCAGGTAGCGCCCGTTGGACCGCAGCCACCAGCCGAACCAGGCGTTCTCGGCATTGGCCACGGCTTCTTCAACCCGGTCGGCGGCGGCTTTTGGCGACGGGTTGGCACCCTGCATGGTGGCGGTGTTTGCTAACCCGGTGGAGATTTTGGCGATCTGTTGAGCATCCGGTCGCTCGCGATCATAGAGACGCCCGAGCATGCTGCCTACGTAGCCGCCGCCGGAAACCGTCGAGAGCACGTCAAAACGGTTGAGTAGCCGCTGCCTTGCGAGCCCGCGCAGCAGGCCAAAACTGAAGGTCGCGCTGCGGATGCCGCCACCGGAAAGTGCCAGGCCCCAAACGTCGTTGCCCCCTGCAGGCAATTGCCCAGCAACGTTGGCGCTTTCGGCCACGAGTTGGTGTCGTCGGGCAGTGATCAGGTTTCTGGAGTCGTTGGCAGGTGGCGTGTCAGTGGTCTCAGCGGGCGCTGCAGGCCCGGTCGGGTCGTGTTCAGTCATGGCTGACTACCCGCCATTTTATCGAAAGTTGACGAACTGCAGTTTGCAGATGCCATTTTCCAGATAGACGCCATCACAGGATCAGCCCCCCTGAAACACGTTCCGCCGAGTGAACTGCTCAGGGTCGGCCAGACCCTTCTCTGGGCTCAGTCAGCACACTAAGTAACCCGTGTGGTCTAGAGAGTTGCCAGTTGCTTTCATTCATTCAAGCCAATGGCTGCGGAAAATCAAGCATTGCCATCCGGTGCTCGTCAAACCATCGCTCGTGGCGGCAAAGCGCATTGAATGCCAGCCCCGGGCGGTGAATGGGTAGGCGGTGGTCGATGTAAAAAACACCTTCACCTACAACATTCGACGCCTGTGAATCAGCGGGGGAGGTGTACTACAGTCGGAAGTGCCCTTTGATCAGGCGCAAAATCCTGCGCATATCAATGCGAAGCTCTTTGGATGACAAGCCAATGGGCGCGTAGCCATTGATTTCCAGGTGTTCATCGCCAACCCGTGTATTCGACGGCAGTGTGTGATAGTCGATTTTGTAGGCGTCACTGAACAAGGGTTTTATCCACATGGACGCGTGGGTCAGAATGATCCCGTCGGTTGCGGCGCCCAGTGTCGTTGTATCGATAACGGCGATAACGGCATCTATCGGTGCCCCCTCTTCAATTCGGCCAAACGAATTCAGCGCGTTGCCGAGTTTTTTCAAGCCCCTTGTGGTGACGAGCGCTTCGCCCCAAATGATAGAGTCGGATTTAACGCCCTCTACGTTCAAGAAACCTGTAAGTACCTCAGCGAAGGTGGCCGTCAGTTCAGCTGTTTCCGACGGTGTTGACAATTCGCCGTTGTATTCGGCCGCACTCAATTCACCGATAATGCAGGCTTGCTGCTGTATCAGCTCATCATCCGACGGAGCACCAATCGCCGCGCGCAACTTCAAGGCTACTTGAGCATAACCTTCGAGCCGCTGGCTCATGAATTCGGCTCGGCCTGCATCGCCCATCGCGTGTGCCTGCATGAAGAAGTCTGGTAGACCGTCTTCATCCAGCAGGCTGACGATGTCTTCGATTTCATCACTCAACAGCAGGTAGTCTTTGGCAACCTTCACCAACTGCATTTCAAACAAGGCTTGCAGGGCGACTGCGTCGTCGGTGATCAGGTTGTCCATCACCGAGCTGGTCAAGTAGCCTGCGGCCAAGCTGCCACCGATGGCGCCGACGATACCGCCAATAAGCGTACCTGGGCCCGGAAAACACGCCGTTCCAGCCAGTGCGCCGCTGGTGAAGCCTGCGTATCCACCACCGACGCCACTGGCAATGCCGGTAACGTTCTTGGCGAATTGCAGCGTGGAAATACGCCCCCGACAGGCACGGATGATATCGCCTGTCGACAACACAACAGTCGATATCAACAGACTGACCATATTACCGCGCAGCAGTTTGGCGAGCGTGTTGGTCGCCGCGGCGCCGGTAAGCACTTTCCCCGTCATGGACTTGACCAGGGCGGATACCAATTTCGGGCTCAGTTGTTCAACGAACGCTTTGCTTACTTCGCGAAACGCTTGCTCGAACGCCGTTCGGCCCAGTTGGCTGGAAATCACGCTGATAGCAAGTGCACTACCACCCACCTTGAGACCTGCCCAGGCGGCGTTTTTCAGAGCGACGGCAGGAGGCTGCCCTGACCAGATGCCTTGGGCGAATGCCACTGCGGCAGAAAGGGAGCCTGCCGCAACCCCGACCTTGATCCCGTTGAGTGCATCGAAGGTGATGCTGTCGACGGTCCCGAACTTGGCGATATTAACGGCCTGTTTGTAGGTCAAGTTGCCCTTGCGAACAACTTTCTCTGCATCGTTCGGATCGGTGTATCCGGGGATTTTTCCCGCTTCGATACGCGCCCTGACAGACTTGAGTGCATCTTCATATTTGTCAGACGGCACCTCGATCTGCATGGCCTTGCCATCGTGCATGTAGCGAAATTTTCCCGCTTTGTCATAGCAACTGGAAATACACCGGCCACCGGTCGCGCAGTATTTGGATTGGATTTTTACGCCGTCAATGATCCGATCGGCGCCGTTCAAGGCATTGTCATCGCCGATGATCCTGGCTTTCTTCAGGTTGATCCTATCGATGAGGTGGTTGCCTTGCTCTGCTGCAAAACCATGACCGCCGCTGGCGTTGAAGCGAACTTGGTCGGAATACAGATTACTGGTTTCGTTTATGCCGAACGCGGTGCCGACGGCAACATCGGGCCTGTACTTTTCACTGGTATTGGCAGGCTTTTCGGATGCGTGATGGGGCCTGTGACTAACCGGAGCACGGACCTCATCGATCAGCTTGATTCTGGGTAATTTTCGTCGAGAGTGAACATCTCCACGGTGGTCTTCTGTGGTGTTGCTGTGTTCGGTTTCAGCGGATTCTGTCGCGTTCAATTTTCATCAGCCAGCACGTGAAATGGCTTAATGATATCAATGTGCCATTTTTCGGTTCAAGGTGCGTGCCAGCTGTTTTCAGCGGCGATCAGAGCGCAACTTCACCCTCGATACCTTCGTCAAAGTCAACGCTTGGCCGATGTCACTGGGCATGCCTTTGCAATTTATTACATTTCAAACGGCCACTACCCTGTCTCGGTGCTGTAAAGTTGACGTTTCCCCGAATTCGCATGCCGAATTATCGCTTTTTTGACGTGAGTCAAAAGGCGTCATCGGCGCACGTGCGAAATTCCATGCTGTAAGCCATTTTATTTTTGACGAAGAGCCAGTGTTTTGACGAATGCAATGCCGTTGTTGGCTATTTCCGGCCTAGGGGCCGAAAGCAGCCAGCTTCATGTACAAGGACTGTACTGGTTGGCCTGTGACACCGCAGAAGACGCCACCGTGCTGTGCCGCCAGGTGGTGGAGGGTTTGCCCGGGCGCACGCGGGCAGCGCTGATCGCCGATGCGCAAGCCATGGGTGACGTGCTAGGCGCACTCGATGCGGTGCAGGGGCCGGACGCATTGGCGTTGTATGAAGCCAACCCGCAAGCGATGCTGCGGCTGGTCGATGACCTGCCCCGTATCGATGTGCCTGGGCGTGTGCTGATCGTGCTGGCGCCTGCCGACGTCTGGGATGGCGGCAAGATCGAGGAATGGTGCAATGCCCTGCGCACGGTATTGATGGCGGAGGCTGCGCTGATGCTGGTCATCAGCGGCGGGCAGTGCGCCGGCCTGGTCGAGCGCTTGCGCGCCTTCAACCAGGGCGTCGACGGGTTGGCCCAGGTGTATCGAGGCAAAGGCGGGGTACGTTACCTGCAGCACTTCTGGAGTAACGCGCTGGGCAAGGTTGGCACCCGGGACATCAAGCTGGTGCGCCTTGATGCAGGTTTTGCCGTTGCCGCGACGCCGCAGGCGCCAACCGACACAGGTGGCGATGAGCTGTTGTGCCTGGCCCAGCGGCCGGTACTGGAGGGCGCTCCAGCTTTCTCCGAGCACTGGCAGGTCTGCGAAAGCCTCGACGAACTGACTGACAAAGCTGGCCGTGCGGTATCCGCCACGGTCATTTTTGCCATGGAGGGTGGGCAGCGCCTGGATACCCTGGCGCGTCAGCTGCACCACCTGCGCCAGTTGCGCGGCAATGCCCTGAAGCTGGTAGTGCGCGAGATGGCGCCCACTCTGCGCTATCAGGATGAACAACTGCTGCTGGCCTGCGGGGCCACCCAGATCGTGCCCTTTGGCGCGAGCCTGTCGCGCTTCCTGACCCTGGTGGAGAGCATCCAGGGTTACGTCTGGCGCCGGCACCTGCCAACCGACTTCGATGCTTTGCTTGCGCGCTTGCGGCCGCTGGCGATCTGCGGGCTGGTGGCGCCTGGCGCGTTTGCTGAAGCGGTGCAGACAATGTGGCACGGTGTGCGTAACGGCGAAATTGTCCACCAGTTGCTGGTGCTGCGCCCGGCCCCTGGCCTGACCCCGCTGCAGGCATGCTCGCGCACCGTGTTCCGCCGCGACGGTGACATCGCCTGTGTCGTAGGTGATGTGCTGTTCCTGTTTCTGTTCGCCTGCCGGTCCGAAGGCGTCGAACAGGCGCTTGATCACATCTTCCAGCTGTCGTGGAAAGAGCTGTTCATCAGCCAGGAAGTGCTTGCCGGCGTCGACAGCCTGGCCGCCCCTGCCTTCCTCGATGACAACGTGCCACAGCCACCACGGATTGACGCGGCGGCGCAATTGCCCGCACGCGAGCGGCCGGCCCTGGCGCCGCGCCGGGTCGCACTGGCCAAGTGGGGCGCTGTATGAACTTCGTGCAACTGCTGCAAGTGGTTGGCATCACTGCGCTGGTCACTGTAGGGCTGGCCTTGCTGGTGGTGCGCCTGCGCGCCGCGTTGCGCGGCTGGTTGCGCCGCCGCCTTTCCCCCCGTTACTTGAAACCGCTGGGCGTACGCCGCCGCGCTGTAGGCCAGGAACCCCGTAATGACTAATGCAAGCACCACTCTCCCGGTACCGGCTCAATGGCCTGGACTGGGAGGGTGGAACCTTTATTTTTTGGCCAAGTTCCTGCTGGTCGCCCTGGGTATGCTCGACTTCCAGGCCCTGCCAAACCTGCTGTTCGCTGTGTTTCTGCTGATCCCGCTGCCGGGTAAGTGGCTGCGCGTTGCGCGCCAGTTGGTGGCGCTGCCGATTGGCATCGCGCTGTTCTACCAGGACACTTGGTTGCCGCCGTTCAGCCGCCTGCTGGCGCAGCCAGGGGTGCTCGATTTCTCGTGGGATTACCTGCTTGAACTGCTGGGCCGCTTTATCAACTGGAACCTGCTGGGCGCGCTGATGCTGCTGCTGGTGGGCTATCTGTACCTGCGCCATTGGCTGCGCCTGAGCACCCTGAGCCTGTTGGGGCTGGCGTGGCTGGCAGTCGGTGGCCTGCCGTCGCTGGGGTTCAGCGCGGGCCAAGTGCCCAGCACTGCCACCACCCACCCCGCTGAGCCGGTGCAGGCTACTGCGATAGCCGACAACGCCACACTCGACAGCTGGCTTGAGCGCTTTTTCACCCATGAGCGTGAACGGGTGACGGCATTCCCTGCGATGAGCGCCGATGAGCAGCCGTTCGACCTGCTGGTGATCAACATCTGTTCGCTGGCCTGGGACGACCTGTCGGCGGTGGGGCTGCGTGACAACCCCTTGTTCTCGCGCTTGGACGTGGTCTTCGATCAGTTCAACTCGGCCACCTCCTACAGCGGGCCAGCTGCTATCCGTGTGTTGCGTGCCAGCTGTGGGCAGTCGTCCCACGCGGGCCTGTACCAGCCTGCCCCGGCGCAGTGCCTGTTGTTCCAGAACCTGGCCAGGCTTGGCTTCCAGAGCAATACCTTGCTCAACCACAGCGGGCGGTTCGACAACTTCATCGGCGATATCACCCAGCAGCACATGCCGCAACCTGGTATGCGTAACACCGATTTCCCGCGGGCATTGGTCGGCTTCGACGGCTCGCCGATTGCCAGTGACCTGGAGGTGCTGCGGCGTTGGTGGGGGCAGCGCAAAGACACAGCGGATGATCATGTTTCGTTGTTCTACAACAGCATCAGCCTGCACGACGGCAACCGCATCGTTACCGCCGATGGGGGGACCCGCGTGGCCGATTACGCCACCCGCGCCAACCGCCTGTTCGGCGAGCTGGGCACCTTCCTCGATGAGCTGGAGCGCAGCGGCCGCCGGGTGGTCGTGGCTATCGTCCCGGAACATGGCGCCGCGCTGCATGGCGACCGCATGCAATTGTCGGGCATGCGCGAAATCCCCACGCCGTCGATTACCCATGTGCCGGTTGGCCTCAAGTTCATCGGCATGGGGCAGCCTGCACGCAGCGAGCCGCTGCGGGTCTCGGCCCCCACCAGCTACCTGGCGCTGTCCGAGCTGATCTCGCGCGTGTACGCCGGCCTGGGCCAGCAGCAGGCGCTGGATGTGCCCAGCCTGCTGACCGACTTGCCGACCACCGAGCAGGTCGCGGAAACCTCCGGTGCGCAGGTCTTGAACTACCAAGGGCGCGCCTACATGCGCCTGCAAGGCCAGCCGGACTGGCAGCCCATTCCCGAGGAGCGCCGATGAAACCTGGCAACGCTGACCCCGCTGACCGTAGCGACGACATTGCCCAACTGCGCCAGCACCTGGATATGCCGGGCCTGCACTACCAGGACATCTCCATGCTGGTAGGTGTTCAGCAGGCCTTGCAGCGCTGGCCGTTGTTGGGTGAAAGCTGCCGCTCCAGCGCCCAGGGCGAGCTGTCCATGACGGCACCGCGGCGTGAGAGGGTGACACCATGACCAGCTTGGCGTTGCACGGGGTGCGCGGTGGCTTGGGGCGCAGTGCCTTGCTGGCCGCGCTGGGCTATGCGTTGCAGGAGGTGGGTGAGCGGGTGCTGCTGATCGATCTGTGCCCAGACAACCTGCTGGGGTTGCATTTCAACCTGCCCCTCGACACGCGCGAGGGGTGGGCGCTTGCCGAGCGGGAAGGGCGGCCGTGCACCGATGTTGTATACGAGGTGCTCGATGGGCTGTGGCTGATGCCTTTCGGCGCGCTACCTGCCGACGCGCCGCAGCGGGCGGCCGATGCTGCCGCGTGGGACGCTCGCCAGGTCGAATTGGCCAAACACTTTGACTGGCTGCTGTTCGACGTGCCGCAGTTGCCGGCTGATGTCGCTGCCGGTGTCGAGACCGATGTGCGGGTACTGGTGGCCGAGGCCGAGATGGCCAGCCATCTGTTGCTGGGGCGGCGGCAGGTCGAGCGCTACGACTTGCTGCTGGTCAATCGCTATGACCCGGCAAGTCGCTTGCAGAGCGACCTTCTGATGGTGTGGCGGGATCTGTACCGTGAACAGTTGCCCATCCAGGTGGTGCACCGCGACGAGGCCTTTCTCGAAGCCTTGGCGTGCAAAGCTCCGCTTGGCCATTACGCGCCGCAGAGCTTGGCCTGCCGGGATGTGCAGAGCCTGGCGGTGCGTTGCCTGACGAGGCGCCCGTCGTGAGCTTGACCCCTCTGTCTGCCTACACCTGGTTCACTGCCCGCGGCGCACAGCGGCCAGTCGCCTGGCTGTTTACCCTGGGTGTTTGGCTGGCCTTCCTGTTCTTGCGTCTGGAGTCGCCCGCTTGGCAGGCCTTGCTGGCCGAGCGTCAGCGCCTGTATCCGCAACTGGCGGGCAAGCGCCCGACCCTGGGCGACCCCTTGCGTGTGTTGATCCAGAGCCTGTGGCTGTTACTGCGACGCCCACCGGTGCCACGCGAACCTGGGCTGGCCAGCCAAGCTTGGCGCACAGTACAAGCGCAGTGGCGCATCGCGGGGCAGCATGTGCGCCAGTGCCGTGGCCTGCTGATCGACAGGTTGCAACAATTGCCCGGGCGCTATCGGGCCAGTGCCTTCAAGCGAGAAGCCTCGGCACGCCTGCGCGGTTTGAGCGACTTCGCCCGGTGGTCGTTCTATAGCGTGCTGACACTCTGCGCCATTGGCCTGGCCTTGCTGTGCGTGACCGAACCGTTCGGCTACCTGGCGCAGTTGGTGTTCATCTGCCTGCTATTGGGGATTGCCATGCTGGTGCGGCACATGCCGGGCCGCTTCCCGACACTGATGCTGATCGTGCTGTCGACCATCATCTCCTGCCGTTACCTGTGGTGGCGCTACACCTCGACCCTGAACTGGAACGACACGACCGACCTGGTGTGTGGCGTGATCCTGCTGGCGGCCGAGACTTACTCGTGGTTCGTGCTGATCCTGGGCTACATCCAGACCAGCTGGCCGTTGCAGCGCAAACCGGCGAGCCTGCCGGCAAACCCGGGGCACTGGCCGACGGTCGACCTGATGATCCCGACCTACAACGAAGACTTGGCAGTGGTACGTACTACGGTACTGGCAGCCCTGGGCCTGGACTGGCCCAGAGAGAAGTTGCGCATCTACCTCCTGGATGATGGCCGGCGCGAAGCGTTTCGGGCGTTTGCTGACGAAGTCGGGGTGGGCTACATCGTGCGCGCGGACAACAAGCACGCCAAGGCCGGTAACCTCAACCATGCGTTGAGCGTGACAGACAGCGAGCTGATCGCCATTTTCGACTGCGATCACGTACCGGTGCGCTCTTTCCTGCAATTGACAGTGGGCTGGTTCCTCAAAGACTCAACGCTTGCGCTGGTGCAGACGCCGCACCATTTCTTCTCGCCTGATCCGTTCGAGCGCAACCTGGGTTCGTTCCGCCGTCGCCCCAATGAAGGGGAGCTGTTCTATGGCCTGATCCAGGACGGTAACGATATGTGGAATGCGGCATTCTTCTGCGGCTCGTGTGCTGTGCTGCGGCGTACCGCGCTTGAAAGCATCGGTGGCTTTGCCGTAGAGACCGTCACCGAGGATGCCCATACCGCTTTGCGCATGCACCGCCAGGGTTGGTCTTCGGCCTACCTGAGCATCCCGCAGGCAGCGGGCCTGGCTACCGAGAGCCTGTCGGCGCACATCGGCCAGCGTATTCGTTGGGCGCGCGGCATGGTGCAGATCTTCCGCACCGACAACCCGCTGTTCGGCCGCGGGCTGAGCCTGTTCCAGCGGGTGTGTTATGCCAACGCCATGCTGCACTTCCTGGCCGGCTTGCCGCGGCTGGTATTCCTGACCGCACCGCTGGCGTTCCTGTTGCTGCATGCCTACATCATCTATGCGCCGGCCTTGATGATCCTGCTCTACGTACTGCCGCACATGATCCACGCCAGCCTGACCAACTCGCGCATGCAGGGCAAGTACCGGCAAACGTTCTGGGGCGAGGTCTACGAGACCGTGCTGGCCTGGTACATCGCCCGCCCCACCACGGTCGCCCTGTTTGCGCCGAAGAAGGGCACGTTCAACGTCACCGCCAAGGGCGGCCTGATGGAGCAGGAGCAGTTCGACTGGCGTATCGCCCAGCCTTACCTGTGGCTCGCGGCTTTTAACGTGGCCGGCCTGGGCTTTGCCGTGTGGCGCCTGTTTACAGGCCCCACAGCAGAAATTGGCACGGTGATCGTCAGCTCGCTGTGGGTTGTCTACAACCTGCTGATCATCGGCGCCGCCGTTGCCGTGGCCGCCGAAGTGCGGCAGGTGCGCCGCGCCCACCGGGTACAAATGCGCTTGCCAGCGGGGCTGGTGCTTGCCAGCGGCCACGCCTACCCCTGCACCCTGGTGGATTACTCCGATGGCGGTGTTGGCTTGCAGCTGCCCCCGGGCCTTGAGCTGCAGCCGGGGGCGCGGGTACGCCTGCTGCTCAACCGTGGCCAGCGCGAATTCGCCTTCCAGGCCTGTGTCACCCGTACTGTCGGGCACCACGTGGGCCTGGTGTTCCATGACTTGAGCCAGCAACAGCGTATTGACCTGGTTCACTGCACCTTCGCCCGCGCCGATGCCTGGCTTGGCTGGCACGAGCAGCATGAAGCCGATCGCCCGCTGCGCAGCCTGGTCGATGTGCTGAAGCTGGGTGGCGTTGGTTACCTGCGCCTGGTCGAGCACCTGCCGCCGTGGCTGCGTGCGTGGTTGCGCCCACTGCGTACGCTGGCGCGCTGGCTGGCCAGCTACAGGCCCCGCACACCGCGGCCTTTTCCTTCCCTGAACCTTGTTGATCGAGACGCATGATGACTGGTTATCCCGCGCGTACCTGGGGCTTGGCGATGGCGCTGTTTGCCGCCTTGTCGCAGAGCGCCGCAGCCGACGCTGTAACCCCGCTTGCCGAGCCAGCCGTACCCACGGTGCCGAACTGGCCGGTTACGAAAACCTTCGAGCAGCTCGGGCATGCGTCCGACAGCCTGCTGTTAGGGGTGCGCAACAGCGAACACATCGAGTTCGGCCTGCGTCGCGACCGCCTGGCTACCGATGCCACCTTGCAGCTGGACTACACGCCTTCGCCCGCGCTGTTGCCGAACCTGTCGCACCTGCGCGTGTACCTCAATGACGAGCTGATGGGGGTAGTGCCGGTCGAGAAGCAGCAGTTGGGCCAGCGCGTACGCCGACAACTGCCCCTGGACCCAAAGCTGCTCAGCGACTTCAACCGGGTACGCTTGGAATTCGTCGGGCATTACACCGACATCTGCGAAGACCCGGCGCACAGCGGCCTATGGCTGAACCTGAACCGCAAGAGCCAGGTGCAGTTGCACGAGCAGGCACTGGCGCTGGACAACGACCTGGCGTATTTCCCGCTGCCGTTCTTCGACGCCCGCGACACCGGCAAGGTCGAGCTGCCGGTGGTGTTCAGTGGTGTGCCGAGCCTGGGTGAGCAGCGTGCGGCGGCTATCCTGGCGTCTTACTTCGGCAGCCAGGCCGGCTGGCGCAAGGCGTCCTTCCCGGTGCTGTACAACAGCCTGCCGGCCATTGCCGACAAACCCAGGCCGAGCATCGTGTTTGCCAGCAATGAGCGACGTCCTGCATTCCTGGGTGACCTGCAGAGGTTTCCGCTGGTGGACGGCCCGGTGTTGCAGATGATCGATCACCCCGGCGACCGTTGGAGCAAAATGCTGCTGGTACTGGGGCGCAACGATGAAGACCTGGTCAAGGCAGCCTCGGCCCTGGCAGTTGGCAACAACCTGTTCCGTGGTGCCAGGGTCAAGGTCGAGCAGATGACCGCGCTGCAACCGCGCCTGCCCTACGATGCGCCGAACTGGACGCGCACTGATCGGCCGGTGCGTTTCGCCGAACTGCTCGATTACCCTGAGCAGTTGCAAGTCAGCGGCCTGCAGCCGCGGCCGGTGACGTTGGAACTGAACCTGCCGCCAGACCTGTTTGTCTGGCGCAACCAAGGCATTCCGCTACGAACGCTGTACCGCTACACGGCACCGGCAGTCACCGACGAATCGCGCCTGAGTATCAGCGTCAATGACCAGTACATCACCAGCATGCCGCTGGTGGGCAACGACCGGCGTGCTGGCAAGCTTGAGCAGATGCGCCTGGCGGTGTTGTCGGGTGACAGCACTGCCTTGACCGAGAAATCGCTGGTGCCGGCGTTGAAGATCGGCGACCGCAACCGGCTGCGCTTCGATTTCAGCTTTGCCAGCACCCTGGGCAGTGCCCAGCGCGATCACTGCCAAACCTCGCTGCCGGTGGATGTGCGGGCGGCGATCGACGAAAACTCGACCATCGACCTGTCGGGCTACCACCATTACATCGCCATGCCTGACCTGCGCGCATTCGCCCGCAGTGGCTTCCCGTTCAGCCGCATGGCGGACCTTTCCGAGACCTTGGTCATCATGCCGGCAACCCCGTCGGCGATGCAGGTTGGCACCTTGCTCGACAGTGTGGGAGGGCTGGCCGGGCAGATCGGTTACCCAGCGCTTGGCCTGCGCCTGGTCGACGACTGGAAGCAGGCAGCAGCGGCAGATGCCGACCTGCTGCTGATCGGCAGCCTGCCCGAAGCATTGAGCGATGCGCCCAACCTAGGCCTGCTGCTCAGCGCCCAGCGTGACTGGTTACTGCAAGGCCGTAGCGCGGGGCTGCCAGGCAGCCAGCGTTTCGATACCACGCCGGTGGCAGCGAGCAGCCGCGTGGCGGTCAGCGCGCAGGCGCCGATCGCGGCCATTACCGGGCTGAAATCGCCGTTTCATGAGCAGCGCAGTGTCGTAGCCCTGTTGGCCAACAGCGACAGCGACTACGGGTTGCTGCGCGAGGTGCTCGGCGATGTGGGCAAGCTCGATGCTGTGGCGGGCTCGGTCACATTGGTGCGCAGCAGCGGTGTGACCAGCCAGTTCGTTGGCGAGCATTATTTTGTTGGCGCGTTGCCGTGGTGGCTGCTGCTGTGGTTCCACTTGTCCGAGCACCCGGTGTTGTTGGCGGCGATCGCGGCCGTTTGCGTGGTGCTGTTCGCCTTCTTGCTGTGGCGGGCATTGCGCTGGGCTGGCCGGCGTCGACTGGGTGAGGCGGGGTGATGATGCGTCAGTGGCTGGTAGGGCTGTTCGCCTTGGGCGTGCCCGTTTTCGTGAGTGCCGCGCCGGCTTGCCCGTGGCCAGCCTGGGACCGCTTCAAGGCTGAACGGGTGAGCGTGGATGGCCGGGTCATCGACCCGAGCGACGAGCGCCTGATCACCACCTCGGAAGGGCAGAGCTATGCACTGTTCTTCGCCCTGGTGGGCAATGACCGGCCAGCCTTCGCACAGGTGCTGCGCTGGACCCACAATAACCTGGCTGAGGGCGACCTGGCCCGGCACCTGCCAGCCTGGCTGTGGGGCCGTGATGGCCAGAGCCAGTGGCAGGTGCTGGACGCCAACAACGCCAGCGACGCCGACCTGTGGATTGCCTACAGCCTGCTGGAGGCCGGGCGGCTGTGGGACGAGCCCGCGTACACGCAACTGGGCCAGCGCGTGCTATGGCGCATCGCTGCACAGACCGTGCGCAAGCTGCCGGGCCTGGGCGTAATGCTGCTGCCGGGTGACTACGGCTTCGAGGATGCCCGCGGTACTCGCTTGAACCCCAGCTACCTGCCGCTGCAATTGTTAGAGCGCTTCAGCCTGGTGGACCCCCTGTGGGGTGAGCTGGCAGCCAACACACGACGTTTGTGGCTGGCGTCCTCGCCCAAGGGGTTTGCCCCGGACTGGCTGCTGTGGACACCGGCCGGAGAACTGGCTGCGGACCCGCAACATGGCAATGCCGGTGACTACGACGCCATTCGGGTGTACCTGTGGGTCGGTATGTTGGCCAAGGATGCGCCCCAACGTAGCGAACTTGTTGCCCACTATGCCCCAATGGCGACCGTGACCACACGCCAAGGCCTGCCGCCAGAGCGCGTGGAGGCACACAGCGGCAGCACCAGTGGCCATGGCCCGACGGGGTTCTCTGCGGCGTTGTTGCCCTTGCTGGCAGCGTTACCTGAACACGCTGCTGGCCTGGCTGCCCAGCGTCAGCGTCTGCGCGAGCAGCCGGTCGAAGCCAACGCCTATTACAGCCAGGTGCTGGCGCTGTTTGGCCAGGGCTGGGATGAAGCCCGTTACCGTTTTGACCCGCACGGTCGCCTGTTGCCAGCCTGGAGCGCGCCATGCAGCGAATGATTGGCGTGTTGATGCTGGCGACAGTGGCGTGCCAGGCCGCAGCGCAACCCAAGGATGCAACTGAACAACGCCAATGGCTGCTGGACCAGGTGCGCCGGGGCGAGGCGCTGCACCGTGACGACTTGGTGCGCGATGCGCTGGGCCGCCTGCAATTGCTGGAACCGCGTAACCCGCAAGTGCTGCTGGCAGCCTTGAGCCTGGCGTTGCGCGACAAGAACATCACCGAGGCCCAGCAGTTGCAGGCTCGGATCAATGCCCTGGCGCCCGGCAGCCCGCAGGCACGCCAAGCCCTGCGCTTGCTCGAACTGCAGCAGCCAGAGGCCGCGCGGCGCTTGCAGCAGGCGCGGCTGCTGGCCGTTACCGGGCGCAATGAAGAAGCGCTGGCGGCGTATGAGCAATTGTTTGCGGGTGAGCCACCCAGCCTTGAACTGGCACTGGACTACTGGCGCGTGCGCGGCAACCTGCCAGGCCAACGTTCTGCGGCGATCCGCCAGTTGCAGCAGTTGGACCAGCAGTACCCAGGCAGTGCGGGACTGCGCCAGACCCTGGCCGGTTGGCTGTTCGCTGAAAACCGCGACCGCGAAGCGCTGGCACTGCTCGACCAGCTGGCGCGCGACCCTAGCGCACGCGATGCCGCTGCCCAGCGCGAGTTCGACTACCTGTCTGGGCAGGCGGTGAGCGCCGCCAGTGCGGCGGCGTGGCAAGCTTTTCTGCAGCGCTACCCGGCCTCGCCGTTGTTGACCCAGGCCAGCGAGAACCTGCAACAGCAACGCAAACTGCTTGCCGACCCGTCCTGGCAGGCCGGCCAACGGGGCAAGGCGTTGCTCGACAAGGGCCGTAACGCCGAGGCCGAAGCCCAGTTGCGTCGGGCGCTGCGGCAGTACCCGGACGATGCCGGCCTGCACGGTGCCTTGGGCTATGCCCTGATGCGTCAGGGACGCTATGAAGACGCCAATGCGGCGTTTCGGGCCGCGAGTGCCAAGGAGCAGGACACCTACTGGATCAGCCAGTGGAAGGACCTGGAGTCGTCCAGCCAGTACTGGGCGTTGCTCAACAAAGGTGAGCGGGCTTTGCAGGCACACGATGTGCGAGGTGCGCGTGCCATTTACCTGCGGGCACGTCAGCAGCGCCCGCAGGATGAATACGCCCTGCTGGGCCTGGCGGATGTCTCCCTGGCAGAGGGTGATGCAGCCGCTGCCGAGCGCCAATTCCTGCAGGTGCGGCGTAGGGCGCCAGATAACGAAAGTGCCGTGCGTGGCCTGATGCGGGTGTACCAGGCGCAATCCCCCGACAAGGCGCAGGCGTACCTCGACAGCCTGCCACCCCGGCAACAAGCGCAGTTCGCCAGCCTGCGCCGCAGCCTGCAACTGGCGCGTCTGCGTCAGCAAGGCGATGAAGCCCTGCAGCGCGAGGACTGGTCGGCGGCCAGCCAGGCGCTGGGCCAGGCCTATGCGCTGGCCCCGGATGAGCCCTGGCTGGTCTATCAACTGGCCAACAGCCTGCGCCACCTGGGGCGCACCGGCGAGGCCGACGCGGCATTCGCCAAGCTGGTGCAGCGCCAGCCCAATGACCCGGCGACCCGCTATGCCCATGGCCTGTTCCTGGAGTCCAGCGACCGAGATGCCTTGGCCTTGGACAGCCTCGCGGCGGTGCCGCAGAGCACCTGGAGCGCTGACATGCAGGGGCTGGAGCAGCGCATTCGGCGCCGCATGACCCTGGCCTCGGCGCAGCAGTTGCAGGCACAAGGCCATAGCACGCAGGCGTCCGCGCTGCTTGAGGCCAACCTGGCGCGTGGCGAGGGCGGCGCGGACGACCTGATGCTGTTGGCCGACTGGGCAGCGGCACGCGGTGAGCCGGGCAAGGCGCGCGGCTATTACCAGCGTGTGCAGGCCCTACGGCCCGGGCAGCCCGCAGCGCGCCTGGGCGTGATCGAAAGCTGGGTCGCTGAAGGTAACCTCGCGCACGCTCGGCAGTTGCTGGTCGCTCAGCCGCCACAGTTGGCTGCCGATGACAGTAACGCCCAGCAGCGCATGGCGGCGGTATGGGTCGCTTTGGGTGAGCGCGACCAGGCAGCCAGGCTGCTTGAGCGGATGGCTGCTCAGCAGCCGCAGCCCGATCCGTTGCTGCGTCGCGACGCCGCCCGCCTGGTGGCGCAGCACGACCCGCAGCGGGCGCTGAGCCTTTACGCTGCAGCGATGGCCGATGCGCAGTTGCTTGACCCGGCGGCGGTGTCGCCACGGGACGACCGCGCAATGACGCTGGCCAGCCGAGAGCAGGACGGCGATGACTGGTTGGCGCGCAGCCTGCGCAGCGATGTCGATGCGCTGTATCGACAGCGCAATACCCACGTGACCCTGATGCATGACTACGGTTGGCGCCAGGACGACGGTACGCCGGGCACATCCGAACTGAGCACTCAGTCCACCTTGTTGCATGTCGATACCCCGTTGCAGGACGGTACCGCCTTTGCGCGCGTGGAGCGCATCGGCATGGATGCGGGGTCATTCGAACTCAATGATCAGGGGCGCAATACCACGGATTTCGGCACCTGCCAGTTTGTTGGCCGCAACGCTGACGGGGTGTCCTTGCCAGGGTGCAGCGGTGGCTTGCAAACCGCAGACGGTAGCGTGCTGGCGCTGGGCTGGCAGGGCAGCCGCTGGGCCTTCGACCTGGGTACCACCCAAGGCTACGAGGTCAACAACTGGCTGGGTGGCGCCACGGTCAACGGCGATGTCGGCCAGGTCGGCTGGTCGCTGACTGCGTCGCGGCGGCCGATGAGCAACTCGCTGCTGTCGTTCGCGGGCGCGCGTGACCCGGCGACGGGTGTGCGCTGGGGTGGGGTCACGGCCAACGGGGCCACGCTTGGCCTGAGCTGGGACCAAGGCGGCGATGACGGGGTTTGGGCCAGCCTGGGGCACCATTGGCTGTATGGCGAAAACGTGGCCGACAACCAGCGTACCCGTGCCATGGCCGGCTACTACCACCGCCTGGTGGAAAAAGCTGACGAGCGTGTGCGCGTTGGCGTGACGCTGATGCACTGGCGCCACGACAAGGACCTGGGCGGCTACAGCCTGGGGCAGGGCGGCTATTACAGCCCGCAGCGCTACACGTCGGTCGGCGTGCCGGTCAGTTATGCCTGGCGCAACTACGACTGGTCGTTGCTGCTGGAGGGCTCCGTCGGTTGGTCCCAGGCCCACAGCGGCAGCAGCCGTCTGTACCAGGATGCACATGTCAATCACAAGGTGCTGGCGCAGTATGGCGTCGACTCCAACCTCGACGCCATCAGCGACGCCAGTAACAGCAGCGGACTGGGTTACCGCCTGCGCGGTCTGTTCGAACGCCGGCTGAGCGATCACTGGGTAATGGGCGGCGGGTTCGACTGGCAGCACAGCGATGACTATGCACCGAGCCATGGCATGCTTTACCTGCGCTACCTGTTCGAACCGTGGCGGGGCAATCTGGCGCTGCCGGTGACGCCGCTGGAGCCTTACAGCGAGTGGCGTTGACAGGCGCATCTAAGGCGCGCTCAGCCGTCTTATGTCCACCACCGGCAGCCCACCGCGCCGCGCTGCCTCCAGGCCTTGCTCGCTGTCCTCGAACACCAGGCAGCGAGCAGGCGGCAGCCCCAGTCGCCGGGCGGCCTCTAGAGGGATAGCAGGATCAGGCTTGGCCTTGCCGACATCGTCGATGGTCACAATGGCGCCGAACAGCTCGACCAAACCCAGTGCGGCCAGTGAGTTCAAGACAATCTCGCGTGATCCACTGGATGCCACCGCCATGGGCTTCACCCCGGCAAACCGCCTGGCGATGGCAGTTACTTGGCTGATCTCACGCACATGCCGGGAAAGGTTGGCCAGGTAGTGCTGGCGCATCGTCGCCACCACCTTGGGGCGATCCAGCGTGACCTGGTGGCTCTGTTCGAAATGCGTCATCAATTGCGTCTCGCAGAGCCCGCAGCGGGCGGCGTGCCATGCGCTGTCCATGCCCTTGCCAGACGCAGCGAAGCCCGCGCGCCAGGCGCTGGCGTAGGCGGGCAGGCTGTCGATCAGGGTGCCGTCGCAGTCGAAAATCAGGCCTTCGGCGGCCAGCAAGCGTGTTTCCAGTGGGGTGTCGAGTGGGTGTTTCATAACGCTTCGACCTGGCCGGGGTAGCGGGTTTGCAGCACCACGGCGAGGGCGTCCGGGCGCCAGAATTCCTGGTCGAACTCCACGGGCTGGCCGCGCTCGCCGAAGCTCAGGCGTTCCAGGTAGAAACTGCTCGAGCCTGGAGAGACTTGCAGCAGGTCGGCTTGAAAGTCGTTCATCGTCTCAGGGTGCATGCACAACTCGCTGCGCGACTGCACGCGGCCGAAACGTTCGCGCAGCAGGGCGGTCAGCGAGGTGTTGAGGTCGGCGTCGAGCAACGCGGGGCACCAGTCGGCGACCAGCACATTGCACTCGAGCAGCACCGGGCGTTGGTCCACGTAGCGACGGCGCTGCAGGTAGAACACCGGCTCCTCCGCATGCTCCAGGCCCATGCGCTTGGCCAGCCAGGCCCCGGCCGGGCGGCGCTCGGCGTGCAAGCACTCGGTGCGTGGCGTGCGGCCTTGAGTGGCGACGTACTCCATGAAGCCTGTGATGCCGGTCGGGTCGTAGCGGATGCGTGGGGGGCTGACGTACCAGCCGCGGCGGTCCTGGCGGTAGATGACGCCGTCGGTTTCCAGCAATTGCAGTGCCTGGCGCAGGGTCACCCGCGTGCAACCGAAACGCTCGGCCAGGTCGCGCTCTGCGGGCAGCTTGCTGTCGGCGGGCAGGCAGCCTTTGGCCAGGTCACTGGCCAGTTGATCGCGGATACGCAAGTAATGGGGCTGGCTGGCGCGCCAAGTGGCCTGTGGCTGCGACTCGCTGACGAACGAGGTGCGAAACGGGTTCATGGCAATACCTCGGCGCCTGCAGGCAGGGGCTGTTGCTGGGCCAGCAGTTCGTTGCGCCAGGCCAGCAGGCCGTAGGCGGCCAATACCACGAAGCCGGCGTACAGGGCCGCCGTGAGTTGCAGGTCCTTGAACAGGAACAGCCCGACGTAGGCGCTGTCGAGCACGATCCACAGCCCCCAGCTGGCGACGTATTTGCGTGCCGCCCAGAAGCTGGCCACCAGGCTGAGCGAACTCAGCAGCGCGTCGATCCACGGCGCCGAGGCATCGGTGTAGCGCTGCATGACGGCGCCAAGCAGTACTGCGCCAGCAAGCCCCGCCGCCAGGCTGACGATGGCCTCGCGGCGCGGCAGGCGTTGCACGCCGACCTTGCCGGCGACGCTGTAACCCTGGCTCCAGCGCCACCAGCCGTAACCTTGCAGCACGGCGAAGACCAGTTGCAGCAGCATGTCGCAATACAGCTTCACGTCGAAGAATATCCAGGCGTAGAGCAGCACGGCGACCACGCTTACCGGCCAGCACCAGCGAATACGTTGGGTGGTCAGCCACACGCCGAGGATGTTGAACAGCACGGCGATGATTTCTAACGTTGACATGGGCGCCTCCTCGGCAGCGTCAGTACTGGGGCTTCAAGACCTTGTGCCTGAAGGCGCGCTTCTGTTGTTCCGACAACTCCTCGCGCCCCTGGTACGGCGCGCTGTACCAGCCGCCATAGGTGGGGTTGGGCAGCAGGAACCAGCGTTCACCCAGCCAGGCGAAGTAGGGGCGGGCCGCGTCGAGCTGGGCCTGCAGGCTGCCGCGGGTGGCCATGAAATCACCGAAACTGTCGCCCAGCTGCATCAGCACCCGCGCCTGGGTCCCCACCCAATGACGGCGGCAGGTCTTGTCCGAACCGCTGGCCTGGCAACCGCCTATGGCGGTGCCGGCGGTGAGGATCTGGGCGCTGCTGTCGATGGGGAAGCCGGCGCGGCGCAGGTTTTCCAGGGTTGCCTGCTCCTGGCCTGGCGCTCGGTTGGTCAGGTAGTACGGCGTGATACCACGGCGCGCGGCGGCCTGCAGGAAGTCCACTGCGCCGGGCAGGGCAGGGGCCTTGGCGCGATCGACCCACTGGTACCAGGCGTCGTAGTCATAGGGGCGGTCATTGATGATCGAACGGGCGTTGAGCGGGACGTTATCCAGCAGGGTTTCGTCGATGTCGATGATCAGCGCCGGTGGCAAGCCGTGTAGCGCGCGCGGTGCGTGTGCCAGCGCATCCCAGGCGGGGTCGGCCAAGGCCCTATCGAGGTGCTGGGTGGCACTGGCATACACCTGGCGGAACAGCAGGTCGTGTTCCACCGACGTCTGGGTCCAGAGCACTGCATCGAGTTGGTCGTTAGCGGGCGGGTGCTGCTGGCAACCGGTGAGCAGCGTTGCCAGCAGGGTGGCGATCAGCGAGACGGACCGGGTCATGGCGATTCCTCAGAAATTCACGGTGGCGGACAGGCGAGCGGTGCGCGGCGCACCCTGGAACAGGTAGCCATCCCCCATGTATTCGCCCACATCACGCCAGTAGCGTTTGTCGAAGAGGTTGTCCACGGTCAGGCGCACTACGGTTTCGTAGCCCTCCAGGTCCAGGGTGTAGCGCGCCCCAGCATCGAACACCGTGTACCCGTCGACCTTCACATTGCCGGCCTGGCTTGCATACTTGCTGGCGCTGTAGCGCAGGCCGCCGAGCAGGGCCAGGCCCTTGATGCTGGCGACACTGTAGTCGGCGTGCAGGCTGGCGCGCACGTTCGGCACGTTGATCGCCTGGTGCCCTTCGTAGCTGTCAGTGCCGCTGTCCTCGACCCGGGCGCGGATGGCCGCGGCACTGGCCGACACCTGCAACTGTTCGGTCAGGTGCCCGCTGGCGGACAGTTCGAGGCCGATGTTTTCCTGGTCGCCTTGCTGCACGTAGGTGAAGCTGCCGTCGCCATTGGGGCGTGAATACTGGTAGGCCTTGCTGATGCGAAACAGCGCGGCGCCGAGGCTCAAGCCCTGCCAGTCACGCTTGGCACCTACCTCCAGTTGCCGTGAAACCGTGGGCGGCAGGATCTCGTCGGCATTGGTGGTGAACCACGCCGCTTCGCCGCCCAGTGACAGGCCTTTGCTGTAGCTGGTGTACAGCGAGATGTCCGGGCGCGGTTTGTAGATCAATGCCACGTTGGGCAGGAACTCCGAGCGTTGGGTATGGCGCGTGGTGTTGCCGTCGATATCGAAGGTTTTTTCGTCCAGGCGCACCTGGCGGCCGCCCAGAATGGTCTGCCAGTGTTCGCCGTAGCTCAGCCGGTCGCTGAAGAACAGCCCGTACTGGCGGCTGTCCAGGCGCCGATAGGTGTGGCCCAGCGGTTCGCTGGTCGGCGCAAAGTCGGGTACCGGCTGGTAGATGTTGGCGGTGCCCACCCATTCGTTGACCGAGTCGCGGCGGTCGACGATACGGCGCAGGGCGCTGCTGCCGACGGTCAGCTCATGCTGCAAAGGGCCGCTGTCGAAGCGCCCGCTCAGTGCCGCCTGAAGCTCGTCGTTGCGGCGGGTATCGTCGGGGTTGCGGAAGTCGTAGACATCGTAGTCGCCCTCGGGGCTGAAGTAGTTGGGCACGGCGGAGCTGGCGCAGCTCGGGGCGCCATAGCAGCCCCAGGCGAAGGCGCTGTAGTCGTCGATCACCACCCGGCTGCGCGAAGCGCTCAAGTTGGCGCTCCAGTTGTCGTCGAAGCGGTACTCGAAGCGGCTGCCAAGGTTGAGCGAATCGATACCCACCGGTTTCGACCAGCGCTGGTCGGCCAGGCGGTCCTTGGGGTCGATGCCGCTGGGCACCACGCTACCGCCGAGTAGCTGATAGCCCGGCACCGAGCGCTGTTCGCGGGTCTGGTACTCGGCATCCAGCTGCAGCAGGGCGGCATCGCTGAGGTTCCAGTCCACGGCCAGGGAGGCGAAATCGCGTTTGCCGTCCGAGTTGTCCACGTAGGAGCGGATGTCTTCGTGGGCGAAGTTGGCGCGCACGCCCAGGCGCTGCTCGCTGTCCAGCCAGCCGCCAAGGTCGGTGGCCACATAGCGCTCGCCTGATTCGTTGCTCGCGACGGTGACTGAACGTACGTTCTGCGGGCGCTTGGTGACGTAGTTGACCAGCCCGCCCGGCTCGGAAACGCCACTTTGCAACCCGGAAAGGCCTTTGAGCAGCTCGACCTGCTGTTTGTTTTCCAGCGCGACGTTCTGCTCGCCGGTGATGGTGCTGCCGTTGATCTTGTAGCTGTTGGCGGCGCTGAGGGAAAACCCGCGAACCACGAAGTTTTCGTAGTAACCGATCGGCGCATAGCTTTCGCCGGTCGAGGCGTCGTTGCTGAGCACTTCGCTGAGCAGCCTGGCCTGGCGGTCCTTGAGCAGTTGCTCGGTGAACACCGCAACCGAGGCCGGGGTATCGAGCAGTGGCGCCTCGCCCAGCCCCCCCACCGAGGCTGAGGAGGCTTGGTAGCTGTTGGTCTGTGCGCCCGTCACGGTGATGGCCTCCAGCAGTGTGCTGTCTGCCCAGGCCAGGGCCGGGTTCAATGACAGGCTCAGCAGCCCCAGCGCAAGGCCGTGACGGTGATGAAAAGACAAAGATGAAGCCATGAACGAACTCCTGGGTGACCAGCGGTGTGGCACCGAAAATCGGGTAAACCTGTGCTCGCGATGCCGCGCCTATGCAGCGGCGACAGCATCGTTGAGCGGGCGCTTGAAGGGGGTGTAACTTCAGGCCGGCGTTGCTCCGGTGGTCATTGGTAATGCAGGGTCAGCTGCCCATTCCTGCAGCGAGCCGTCATAGATCGAAACGCCCTGGCGCCCCAGGCGCGTCAGGGCCAGGGCAGTGGCGGCCGCGGAAATACCGCCGCCACAGTAGAGGACCAGTGGCTGCGTGCCTTCGACCAATGCTGGGCCGAGTGCGCGGGCCAATGCGTCGGGCGCCAGGTAGCGGCCCTGCTCGTCGAACAGTTGCCGCGCCGGTCGGTTGAGGCTGCCGGGGATATGGCCGCGTCGGGCATAGCGGGTCACCGCGCTGCCCTCGAACAGCCCCTTGGACAGCGCACACACCAGCGTGCCTGGCGCTTGTCCATCGAGTACGGCCAGCACGTCTTCGCGGTTTGCCCAGTACCCTGGATGGACGGTGAGCGACACTGGCAAACCCGCTACACCAGGCTGAGCTTGCTCGCCGCGGGCCAAGGGCAGGTTGGCTTGGCGCCAGGCCTTCAGGCCGCCGTCGAGCACCGACGCGGCCACGCCCAGGCTACGCAGCATCCACCACAGGCGTGCGGCCCAAAAACCCTCATGCCGGTCGTAGACCACGATGTGCCGTGCCTCGGCGATGCCCAGGCGTGCCAGCGCCGCGGCTGCCTCCGTCGGCGAAGGCAGGGCGAAGCTGTAGCTCGCTGCGGTGTCGGCCAGCTCGCGCGTCAAGTCGGCATGCCGCGCCGTCGGGATGTGTTCGGCCAGCCAGGCCGCATGGCCACTGGCGACGCGGTAGTCGCCATCGAACTGGGCGGCGGCCAGTTCCACACTGGCGTCGAGCACCACCAGGCCCGGCTGTTGCAGGGCGTGGTGCAAGGCGTTGGGTGAAATGAGGATGTCGGGCATAGGGGCTCCTGTCAGCGCGCGCGTGCGATGCGGTGCAGATGATCGAGCAGGCGGGTGCCTTCGCTGTCGCCAAACCATTGGCCATGGCCGATCAAGAAATTGTGGTAGGCGATGTCGGCGTTGCTCCGGGATCCGACGATGCCTTGGAAGTAGTCGATTTCGGCGAGGGCGAAATCCACATGGGCCAATGGCAGCAGCGCTTTGAGCGTGAGCAGGTCGGCCTGTGTCAGGGGCCGCTGGCTGTGGTAACCGGCCAGCAGTGCATCCACGGCGTCGAGGTCGGCGGCGGCGCGCCCGCCTGCATCGAGTTCAAGCCAGGGAATGCAATTGCGTTCTACCGCAGTGGCCAGGTCGAATACGGCGAAAGTTCGGTCACTCAGGCCGAAATCAAGGACGCTGCGCACCTGCGTGGCGTCAGCCGATTCGTCCCACAGCAGGTTGGAGGCGTGCCAGTCGTTGTGGGTCCACAGCGCCGGTTGATGCTGCAGCAGGGGCAGCAGGGCGCGGTGATGGGGCAGGTAGAGTTCGCTCAGGGCCTGCTGCCAGTGTTTGTCTGCGAGGTAGTGTGCCAGTGCGGGCTGCTGCGCCAAGGCCGTTTCGATGGACGACAGCGGCGCGTGGTGGCTGAAGAACCGCAGGTTGGCAATCAATACGGGCGTGCGTCGGGCGCCCGCAGTGAAGCCTTCGGCGGCCAGGTGCAGGCGAGCAAGGGCAACGCCCGCCGCATGGGCGTGCTGCAGGCTGAGGAAGGGTGTCCACGACAGCGCGTCACGGTACAGGTCGTGGCCCTGCGCGCAGGGCAGCACCTCGTAAGTCCAATCACCCAGGGCCACCACGCTGTCGCCGTTGCGGTCGAGCAACGGGGTAACAACGGGCGCGCCACGCTGTTCAAGGTGCTGAACGAAGCGGTGCTCCTCCAGCAGCCAGGCGGGCTGGCGGACACTGCGGTGGTGGCGTTTGACGAACAGCTCCCCCTGTTCCGTGCGCACCTGCGCGGCAGCCGAGAAGGGGCGGGGGCTGTGCCAGTGCAGCGGGCCCACGGCGCCAAGCCGCGGGAAGTGGCTCAGTACCGCTTCCACATCCACCTGAGTCAGCGCGGGCCAGTCGGCTTCTACCGGCTGCACGCCCATGCCATGGGCCATGCGCAAGGGCTCGTTCATGCCTGTGGCTCCGGCAGGTAACGGTTGCTGGTGGCACCACGCCAAGCGTCGTCGTCGGCCAGTACGCCGTGGTGGTGCAGCCACTGGGCGTAGGGGGCGATCAATTCTTCGCGTTGCTGGCCCCAGCGCTGCTCATGCAGCCAAGTGGGTGCGATGTGCTGTAGCGATTGGCTGAGCAGCGCCCTCGGAAAGTAAGGGGTGGCGGCCTCATAGGCGCCCAACGCGCTTTGCGGGTCAGCGGCCGCCGCGCGAAAGCCACGCTCGGTGGCGGCGAGAAAGGCGCGGGCGATCTCGGGGTTTTCCTCGAACCAGCGTTGCTGCCCGCCAAGCAGGTAGCTGTGATAACGCGGTGCGCCAATGTCATCGACTGGCCAGACCACACGTCGCTCGGCCGCAACCGGGCTGTCCATCAAGGCTTCCCAGGCCCAGTAGCCGCCAAAACTGGCGTCGGCAATGCCTGCCGCCAGGTCCTCCGGGCGCAGTTCGCGCACTTTGCTGTCGACGATGATCACGGCATCCGGGTCGCCGCCATCGGCGGCCACCAGATGGCGCACCATGGCCAGGCCACGGGGCGTGGGGTTGAGCGCCAGGCGTTTGCCTGCGAGGTCCCTGGGGCGGCGAATGCCGAAGTCGGTGAGGGTCTGGATCGATTCAAGGCCCCGATGGTTGATGGCCGCGACACCCAGCAGCGGCTGGCCGAGGCTGCGCCTGACCAGCAAGCGATTGCTGGGAAATACGCCGACATCCGCATCGCCTTTGAGCAGGTGCTCCAACGTGTCGCCATGGAAGGGGTCGGGCACTACCAGTTGCACCGACAAGCCGGCGTCCTGATACCACCCGCGCTCCCTTGCGACGTAGAACCCTGCCGAATTTGGCCAAGGGTGGAAATACTCCAGCATTACCCGTACAGCGTTCATCCTTTCGTGCTCCTTGGTGCCCTCGGGGCTCAGGGAGCAGATTTAACGGGTAGACATCTGGTATATACCAATATCGTTCGGTGCTATTTTTATTCCTTCAGGTAATAAATTGGCCTGCTTTAATTTCTTTTTTGCTGTGGCGCATTGGGTTTATGCAGCCCGTCGTTCGCCCTTGAGCATTTTTCTGTGCGCCTCCATGGCAACGCCCATCTCTTCCAGCTGATCTTTGCCCAGCAGCTTTTTCGCAGTGGGGAACAGCTCGCCTTCCTCTTCTTCGATGTGATGTTCAAGCAGCTCTTTCATCACCTTCACCCGCCCGGCAAATTCGAGGGTGCCGGTTTCGGTATGAAGCAGATCAGGAAGCACCAGCGAATCCACGGTACGGTGTTCTTCCTTGGCTTCGTAATACATCTTCGCTTCTTCCTTGCCGCCGGCTTTCTTGATGGCCGGGTAGAGGATGTCCTCCTCCAGAGCAGTGTGGACTTGCAGCTCCTGCTCGATCCGGTGCAGCAGTTCGGCGCGCTTTTTCACGGCTCGCTCGGTGGTTGAAGACAATTCAGCCAGCAGCTTCTTCACCAATTTATGGTCTTGAATCAACAGGTCGATAGCGTTCATGCAGGCACCTCATGGCGGTCGGAGTAACACGGATTGCTGGGTACAAACTCTTCGGTTCTGTTGCGGTGGACGTGATGGGCGTGCGAATGGTTCAAGTCTTTACCGCATGGCTCGCAGCGCGCAGATGAAGCGTCGAGGCCTGCGACAGCAAGCCTTGTCATGGTCGTCAGAGGATCGGTTTGCCGCCCGTGACGCCGTAGCGTGAACCCGAGATATAACTGGCTTCATCAGAGCCCAGCAAAACGTAGATCGGCGCCACCTCGACCGGTTGCCCTGGCCGCCCCATAGGGTAGCCCGAGCCAAAGTTTCTGACGGCCTCATCCGGCATGGTGGCGGGGATCAACGGCGTCCAGATCGGGCCTGGCGCCACGCTGTTGACCCGGATGCCTTGCTTCGCCAGCAACTGGGCGAGGCCTGCAGTGAAGTTGGCAATGGCGCCTTTGGTGGCGGCGTAGGCCAACAGGCTGGGTGACGGGTCATCGGAGTTGACCGAGCTGGTATTGATGATCGATCCGCCCTTCGGCATTGACGGCAATGCCCGTTGGCAGATGCGGAAGATGGCGGTGATGTTGGTGTCGAACGTCTTCACCCACTCCTCATCGTCAATGTCATCCAGGCTTTCATGGGCCATCTGGAATGCGGCGTTGTTGACCAGGATGTCGATGCGACCGAACTGTTCCACGGTCTTGTCGACGATGGTGTAACAGTGCTGTTTGTGCGCCAGGTCACCGGGCAGCAGGAGGCACTGGCGGCCCGCGGCTTCGACCCAGCGCGCCGTTTCTTGCGCATCTTCGTGCTCATCCAGATAGGCGATGGCAACGTCCGCACCTTCACGCGCGTAGGCAATCGCAACGGCCCGACCGATGCCGCTGTCGGCGCCGGTGATCAAGGCGATTTTGCCTTCGAGCCGGTTGTGGCCTGTATAGGTCTGCTCACCGCAGTCCGGGTGCGGCTCCATCTTGCGCTGCGAACCGGGGACGCTTTGCGGTTGCGAGGGGAATGGCGGAGTAGGGTAGTCGCTCATGGTCGAAGCTCCTGCAGTTGAGAACGCTCATTACCGTTCGAACGGTGCGGGAAGCCAGTGTTGAAGTGGATGCTGGTTTTGAACGACGGACGGCCTGCCACCCACTTGCAATGAATTTTCGTTGAAGGGATCGCTCTATCGCTGATCAGCAGTGCGCTGCTCTCACCCCTTTCAGGAGCGCCCGAGTGCCTCGAATTATTACGCCCACCACCTCTGAGCATGAGATCGATCAGCAGAATGCGCGGATGTTCGGCACGCCCAAGGAACGCCTGGATTTCTATCGACGCGAAATCCAGTACGAGACCACTATCCTGGCCAACCGCACCGATGCGTATCTGGCCGCTCAGTCGTTCCTGGTCATCGCCTTCGTGTCTTCGATGAGCAACCTTAACCAGAGCTGGGGGGAAATGTTCACGTTGATCGTGCCGGCGTTTCTCGCCCTGCTCGGCGTGTTGAGCTCGTTGAATGCCTGGCCAGGCATCCGCGCGGCGTTCCGGATCATCGAGCACTGGCAGTTGAAGCAGAGCCACTTGCTGCGCAGTGAGCCGATGATGGGCCTGGCCTATGATGAATCGCCCTTGTTCTGCGAGGCTGAAACGTCCCGGGCCGGGCACCGGAAATCCTTGCTGTTCTCCCTTCGCACGCCTTGGATTTTTCTCGGGTTCTGGGTTTTGCTGGGCAGCTACTCGGTGTATATCCAGCTCGCGTGACGGGCGCGCTGCTGTGCGCAAATGACTGCCAGCAAACCCTAGCGGCGCCTGCGTTGCGAACGGGTGAAGACAAACCCGGCAATGACACCCAGCAGCGCCGCACCCACCCATAACGACGTTTTATCTTTCTGAGTTCTCCAGCCACCGTCCACACTTCGCCGGTCATCGGGTGGCTCGAACAGATTCCCGGAAGATATCGCCGCGCTAGGGCTGCGGTTCAAGCCCCAGCGCGTGAGCCACCCTGACAACTGAGGCAGCCCCGGTACCAGGTAGCTGGCCAGATGGGCGAGGCGAGCGGCAGCGCCGACAGTGGTGCGCGCGCTCGGGGAAATGGCGCAGGCTACCATGGCGTTTGCCACCCGTTCCGGGTCGTAGATCGGCCCTGGGGGTGTCAGCGCGTGGCCGGTGTAGTTGCCTGCGTCCCGCAAGCCTGGCGTGTCCATGACGGCCGGATAAAGATCACACACATGAATGTCGGGGAACTCCGTCAGCTCACCGCGCAGCGCTTCGGTCAGGCCACGCAGGCCGAACTTGCTCGCCGAGTAGGCTGCCGCATAGGGTTGGGCGATCCAGCTGCCAAGCGACAAGGTGTTGATCAGTATGCCGCTGCGCTGTGCCTTGAAGTAGGGAAGCACCACGTAAGCGCCGCGCAGATAACCGACCAGGTCGGTTTGAATCACCTGCTCATGTGCCTCTAGCGGTGTTTCGTCGAAGCTGCCCAACGCGCCAACCCCGGCGTTGTTGATCCAGATATCGATACGTCCATGGCCAAACTCGGCAGCTTGGGTGGCCAGGGCTGCCACTTGATCGCTGTGGGTGACGTCGGTTGTGATGGCGACAGCGTCCGTGCCGCAGTCGGTGCATTCATCCAGCACGTCGAACAACGCTTCCTCATCGCGTGCCGCGAGCACCAGGCGGGCACCTTTGCAGGCAAACGCATGCGCAGCCGCCCGGCCTATGCCGCTGGAGGCGCCGGTGATGACCACGACCTTTCCGCGCAATGGGCCTTTGATCGGCGTCGGGCTCATTGGCATGGAGTGCGCTGGGGCTGGTGAGTCTTCGCTGTCGTTAGACGGCAGTGTGGCACTGGCTTCTAGGGGGCAAAGCTCAAGGGTGGTTCCATCAGCCATTACCAGCTTCAAGCCCTCGATGGTGCCCGCTATCCGATCCGGAAAGACGGGTTCGCCTTCAGCATCCAGGCTGTCGTAGATGAACTGCGTGCCTTCGAGCCAGCCGACCGCAGTCAGCAGTTCGGGGCCGAGGTAATACTTGCCGTCTTGAAAGTACCCCGGGAACTGATGGGCGCGCTCGACGTTCTCCACGCAATAGCGCTCGCCTGGTTTCATACCTGTCGCTTGATCGATCATGGTGAAAACCCCTTTTTCTGAAAGCCGGCTGTGCAGCAGATATTGCAGTGAGTAAGCAGGGGAATCCGTTGGGCAGGACAAAGTTCAGAGCAAGCGTTTCAGCGGTTTTTTTTAGCGGCGGATGACCCGTGTTTACCGTCCTCATCAACGCTGTACAAGGGTTTGTTGAAACCTATACAAAAAGCTATTCTTGTACAGGATTTTCCCAATTGTTCGAGGTAAGCATGGTGCCTCCTGCGCGTTGGGCCAGCCTGTGCGTGCTGATGGTTGCGCTGTCGACCGTAGCCGCGGACTGGCGAGCCGAATTGCCAACGGCGCAACCGTTGGGTGCTGGCGATTTCACGTGGTTCGGCGTGCGCCTTTACAGCGCCCGGCTGTGGACAGTGGGGCCGGTTCAGGACTGGAACCAGCCCTTTGCCCTGGAACTGCGCTACCACCGATCGCTGTCCAAGGAGACGCTGGTAGACGCGAGCCTTGCGGAGATACGCCGCCTTAACGCCAACATCACGCCGCAGCAACGCGCAGCGTGGAGCAAGGCGCTTGAAGCGGCATTCGTGGATGTGCGCCCGGGTATGCGTATCACGGGTGTGTACCTGCCAGGGCAAGGGTCTCGCTTCTATGTCGATGGCGCACTCAGCCAGGTAATCGCCGACCCGGAATTTTCCCGAGCATTCTTCGCCATCTGGCTCGACCCACGGGCCAGGGACCCACAGCTGCGCCAGCGCCTGCTCGGGCTGGCGGGCAACGACCGAGGGACGTGAACATGTACAGAGCACTGTTACTGGTTGGCTGCCTGCTCCTCGGCAGTTGCGGCAATGTCGGTGTCGAGCACTACGCCAAGGAGCAGCCGAAACTCGACCTGGCGGCATTCTTCTCGCGACCGGTGCAAGCCTGGGGGATGTTCCAGAAGCGTTCCGGCGAGGTGGTGAAGCGCTTTCACGTGCGTATCGACAGCCGCCGCGACGGTGAGCGGCTGATCCTCGATGAGCATTTTCTTTACAGCGATGGCACGCGTCAGCAGCGAACCTGGACGCTGGTGCCGGAAGGTGCGGGCCGCTGGCGAGGAACAGCAGGTGACGTGATCGGCGAGGCCCATGGCGAATCGGCCGGTAATGCGCTGCGCTGGCGCTACCGGCTGGACCTGCCGGTAGACGGGGAGCATTGGCAGGTGGACCTGGACGACTGGATGTACCTGATGGATGACGACACCCTGATCAACCGCTCAAGCATGAGCAAACTGGGTGTGGAGATTGGGCAGATCACGCTGTTCTTCCGCCGCTTGCCAGAGGGCACACCATGAACCTGAATGCGCTCACTCAACGGGTTACGGCCGGTGAAGTAAAAGAGCTTGAACTGCTGTCGCTCGAAGGTGGCTTCTACATTCTCCGCGCACTGACCGGTGCCGGCCCGGTCACGTTGATTGATGATCGTGGTCAGCCCGTTCGCCTGCGCTCCACCACCGAGCTGCGCCACTTGCTGGCCGAGCTGCCACCGGTGCCGTGCATGCTGGTGCAGCAGGTGGTGCATGATGAAATGTGTGGGCAGCGTGACGGGCCTATCGCGCCGCTGCGGGTGCCTGTGACGCTGACAACCCAATGGTAGCCCGGCCCCCGCGGCTGGGGTTGGTGCTTGGTGACCAACTGTCGTTCGACCTGGCAAGCCTGGCGGCCCTGGACCCCACCCGCGACGCTATTCTGATGGCGGAAGTGGAGGGTGAGGCCCGCTACGTGCCGCATCATCCGCTGAAGATCATCCTCATCTTCAGTGCCATGCGGCATTTCGCAAAGGCGCTGCGGGAGCGGGGTTGGCAGGTGCACTATGTCGAGCTTAACGCTGCCGGCAACAGCGGTAGCATTGCGGGCGAGCTGCGTCGTTGGCAGCAGGCATTGGGCGCCACGCACATCCACCTGACAGAGTGCGGTGAATGGCGCCTGGAGCAGGCGCTGCGCGATGCGCAGCTGCCGCTTGTGTGGCACCGCGATACGCGCTTTTTGTGCTCGCGTGAAGCCTTCGCGCGGTGGGCGCAGGGGCGTAAGCAACTGCGCATGGAACATTTCTACCGCGGCATGCGCAAGCGTTGCGGGTTGCTGTTGGAGGCCGATGGCAGCCCCGCAGGCGGTGCCTGGAATTTTGATGGGGACAACCGCAAGCCGTTGCCGCGCCAGTTGCGAGGGCCGTTCGCTGCGCAGTTTGAGCCGGACGCGATCACGACAGCGGTAGTGGCCTTGGTTCGCCAGCGTTTCAGTGACCATTACGGGGCCGTGGACGGGTTCAACTACCCCGTGACCCATGAGCAGGCTCATCAGCTCTGGCAGCATTTTCTCGATTTCGGCCTGGCGGCGTTCGGTGACTTCCAGGACGCCATGGCAGAAGGCGAACCGTACCTGTTCCATGCGCGCATCAGCGCGGCACTCAACATTGGCCTTCTGGATGTGCGCTGCCTGTGCGACGACGTCGACAAGGCGTGGCGTGAGGGGCGGGTGCCGCTGAATGCCGCCGAAGGCTTCATCCGCCAGTTGATTGGCTGGCGCGAGTATGTGCACGGCATCTACTGGCTGCGAATGCCTGAGTATGCCGGGCTCAATCATCTGGGAAACCAGCGTGCCTTACCGGAATTCTACTGGACGGGCGCCACCCGCATGCGCTGCATGGCGCAAACCATCGGGCAGACGTTGCGCTTGGGTTACGCCCACCACATCCAGCGGCTGATGGTCACCGGTAATTTCGCCCTGTTGGCCGGCATCGCGCCAGACGCCATTTGCGAGTGGTATTTGGCCGTGTACATGGATGCCTTCGACTGGGTCGAACTGCCTAACACGCTGGGCATGGTCATGCATGCCGACGGTGGGTACCTGGGGTCGAAACCGTACTGTGCCAGTGGTCGTTACATCCAGCGGATGTCTGACCATTGCAGGGCATGCAGCTACAAGGTCGACCATGTGATCGAGGAGGATGCCTGCCCATTCAATGCCTTGTACTGGCATTTTCTGATGCGTCACCGCGCTCAGCTGTCGGCCAATCCACGCCTGGCCATGGTCTACCGTAACCTGGACGGCATGCCGCCTGGCCATCGCGAAGCGGTGTGGCAGCGTGGCCAGTCACTGCTGGCGCGGCTGGATGCTGGCGAGGTGGTATGAAAAAGAGCCTGCTGCCCAGCAAAACCTGCGTGGTATGTGGCCGACCCTTCAATTGGCGCAAGCGCTGGGCACGCTGCTGGGCCGAGGTGCGCTATTGCTCCGAACGCTGCCGCCGGTCAGCGCCGCGCCGCGATGCGCAGCAGTAATGGCAGGACCAGGGCCCACACCGGCATAAGCAACAAGCCGGTTTCAATCACACCCAGCGGCAGGCCGACCCCCGCCAACCTGGCGCCACCGACGTAGGCCAGTGGGGCGCCAAGGGCGCCCAGCAACGCGCCGCGCCAGTAAGACCGGCCGGCCCAGGCCAGGCTATGGCGAAGGCCGCTGGCCAGCACCCACCACAGCAATACCAGCCACATGGGCAGGGGCCACGTATCGAAGCTGAACACGCCCAGTGCCCCGAGCACGCTATCCAGCACGCAGCCGGCCAATGCGACACGCAACAATGCCTTGATTTCTGCCTTGTAGTCCGGGCAGAGCCACAGGTGTATGGCCAGGCCGAGCGGCACCAGCAGCAATAAGCCAGGGTAGCGAGCGCCCAGCACGCAAGCCCACCAACCGGCCTGCAACCAGAGTGCATTGGCGACCAGCCAGCTCCTGGGCATCATTCACCGGCCGGACAAAAATGGGCGTCGAGATTGCCCCTTTCAAGATTATTGAAGGGCTTGGCGAATGGCTGAAAAACGGACATGTTTGGCTCCAGGTGATCCTCAAGCAACAGTGAACTGTTGAAGGGATATAGCTCAAGCCTATGACTAAATTTGTACAAGTCAACGAAGTTGTACAGCTTTTTATCCAGTTCTGGCCTCACTCAACGGGTACGTAAGTGAGCGATTTCCGCTTGCAGTTCGCGAACCCGCTGTTCGGTGTTCATTTTGATACTGAATGACCGGCTGAGTGCTACGAAGGAACCTATTCCAGTGCTCGCGTCTCGATTATCAGAAGAGCATGGGGTGATGGAGATGAATGCGTTTACAAAGCCCGTCGGCGCAGAGCAGCGCCGTCTCGAAGCCATCACTCGTTGGTTTGTAACCTTCGATGACCA
This sequence comes from Pseudomonas sp. 5.2, assembly GCF_059025405.1. Classification (NCBI taxonomy): domain Bacteria; kingdom Pseudomonadati; phylum Pseudomonadota; class Gammaproteobacteria; order Pseudomonadales; family Pseudomonadaceae; genus Pseudomonas; species Pseudomonas sp. 5.2. The sequence continues at coordinate 302,877 of NZ_JBYBHH010000005.1, read as the reverse complement.
GGCAATTCGGCGCAACTGCCCCAGCAGTTACCACGAGGAACTGCTGCGCCAGGCCGATGAAATGGACCGGCTGGACCTGATCGATTGGGAGGCGTGGCGTGACCTGCGTCGCTTGGCCGATCAGTCTTTTATGATGGCGGTCGCGGGTGCGGATTATCATGCCTTCACGGTGACGCCCCTGCGGACCACGGCGCTTCCTGAATGATTCTCCTCGGTTGCGCCGGCTGGAGCTTGTCACGCCTTTACGGCAATGAGTTTGCTTCAGAGGGAAGCCAGTTGCAGCGTTACGCGGCACGCTTGAATGCGGTTGAGATCAACACGTCGTTTTACCGTCCTCATCGCCCAAAAACCTATGCCCGATGGGCTGAATCAGTACCTGAGGATTTTCGCTTTTCAGTCAAGCTGCCCAAGGCCGTCACGCATGAGCAGAGGTTGCAAGCGTGCGAGGGGCCGCTCGACAGGTTCCTTGATGAGTGCGGGCATCTGGGCGGTCGCCTCGGCTGCCTGCTGGTGCAGTTGCCACCTTCGTTGGCGTACGACGGTGCCGTGGCCTATCGATTTTTTGAGTCTGTGCGAAAGCGTTATGCAGGGTCGCTGGCCGTTGAACCCAGGCATCGGTCATGGTCGGCAGCTCAGCCGTTGCTTGTCGACTTTCAGGTCGCTCAGGTCGCTGCCAGCCCGGCGCGCTTTGGCGTGGATGCGCTGCCAGGAGGCTGGCCAGGGCTGGTCTACTGGCGTTTGCATGGCGAGCCGCAGATCTACCGCAGCGCCTATGGCAGCGAGTATCTGCAGCGCCTGGCGGCCCAGTTAAACGTTCGACGTGCTGCGGGGCTACCTACGTGGTGCGTGTTCGACAACACTGCAAACGGTGCCGCGTTGGGCGATGCCCTGGCTATGTCGGCCTATCTGCGCAATGACGCTTAGGCGCGCGGGCCAGTGCTGACCTTGTAACGTCGCTAGCGCAGTGCGTCGTATCCACAGACGGTGTCGAGCATGGACTGGCACCGTTCGGTAACATGGTCCAGCACTTACCGGCGTCTCTCCGACGGCAGCGGGCCTGGCCTTACCTGGATGGTTACGGCGGCGATGATTCTGGCGATTTCAGCTTTGCGGGTGCTGACTTTGCCATCAGCAAGCAACTGCGTGTGAGCTACTTCCACGGCCAGCTCGAGCACTTCTACCGCCAGGATTATGCAGGGCTGGTGCACGATCTACCCTTGGCCGGCGGGGTGTTCATCACCGACCTGCGCTACTTCAAGAGCCGTGACAGCGGAGCTGCTTATGGCGGCAAGATCGACAACGACATGTTCAGCGGGCAGGTGTCGTATTCCCACTCCGGGCACACCGTCGGTGCCGGTTACCAGATGCTAGATGGCGATGCCGGGCTGCCCTACATCAGCGGTGCGACGGTTTACTCAGGGCCGCCAAATAGGCGATGAACGAGTAACCCATCGCCATCGGCTATTTCAGTTAACTGCCGGAACCTGAGCCTGATCCGCTACCGGCCGAGCCGCTGCTTCCACTGCCCGAGCCTGTGCCGCTATCACCAGAGCCATTACCGCCGGTTCCCGAGCCACTGTTGGTACCGTCACCTCCGGTGTTGTCCGTCCCATTGTCATCAGTACCGCCATCACCGGTACCCATGCTATCGCCTGGTGTTCCGGAGCCCGTCGCATCGCCTTGGCCGTCCATGTGCCCATTGTCATGGGATTGTGTGCCCGGGGCGCGCTGATCGTTCAGGTCTGTGGCAGCCAAGGCAAGGGGGGCACCCAGGCTCAGGCACAACGCGAGCAGTAATGTATGTGGTTTTGCTGGCTTCATGGCGGAGCGCCTTTTCTGGTTGTTCACCCTCTATTCGGCCTGCTGATAGCCAGAGGGTGCCTGCAGAGCGACGGAAGGCTCTGCTAACTTGCCGTCAATCGTCAGCTTGTGCATGCCGGCAGAGGGGGTGTGAACATCGTCCCGCCGCCACCAAACTTGAACTTCGGTGAAACGCGCTCCATTTCTGACATCAGTTCATGTATGTCCACGTCTTGTGGGGCGTGGGCGAAGTCGCGGTGGAAGCCCGACAGCATCTGCGGCGCCGGTTCATTCCGGTCATACAATTGCTCTCGCAGAACCGAGTCGGCAGATAGCAGCCAAAGTCGACTTCCCCCGCCTTCAGGCGACGTTGCCCGCTCCCTTACGGCATAGGTACCGCGAGTTACTTCGTCCGTAGCTGTGCCGCTGCAGCCATATCTTCGTCTTCAGTGGCAAGCGCTGCTTTAAGTGGCGTCTCCCCCACACCCGTCGCTCGCTCGATCAGCAGTTCGCTTCCATTACCTTGAAGCATCGCCTGCAGACGCCCGAACTCGTTGCACCAGATCGTCTCGATATCCTTGTCGCGCTGCGTGTCGCGATCACGGCTCAATGCGACCGCACGCACCTGTATGCGGCCGTTCTCGGCCTTACCGCCCAGCTCTACGCCATAGCCTGGCGTGGCCGACTTGCGCAGGACTATCTTGCCCGAGTCGGCCCAGGCGGTGGTCATGCCTTCACGCACTTCGTAGCCAAGTTCGGCCAGACCATGGAGCATGGCTTCGCGACGTGCGAGGGCGGCTTGCGCTTGCACATGCGCCGCAAGAATTGCTTCGCAGCGGCTCTGCAGCTCGCTCACTATTGCTTGCGAGCTACTGGTCGTGCACTGGCTGACCTGCTCAAGCAACGCCTCGCTCCCAGTATCCTGGTGGGTTCGCACTTCGTTTGCCAGGTCATGGAGCTTGGCGAGCGAGTCGCGATTGAGCTGGAAGTCGCGACTATTGTTGGCCAGCTCGATCATCAGGCTGTCGAGCAGCAAGTTGCGCTGTTGCGACTGCGGCTGTGCTTCGGCCCGGGCCAAGGCTTGCTCAAAGGGGGCCGCACAGGCTGCGCCTTGCAACAGGTGCAGCTCGGCGATATGTCGATCGATCTGCTGCAGGCGCGGGTCGCGGGTCGCTTGTGCTCGTTCGGCCAGCCACGTGTTGAGGTCGGGTGTGGGAACGTCGTCCTTAAGCCGCAGAGCCAGCGCGCGTTGCTGCTCGTCAAGAGTTTGCGCCTCGTTGCTGCTGTGCAATTGGGCGAAGCCTTGGGCAAGCAGCTGCTCGGCATTGTCCACTTGGGCGCCCTCGGCTAGTTGTTTCAGGGCTTGCACCACCTGCGGGGCGGTATCGGTGCGGCTGACCAGGGCCTTGAGCAGAAGCGCTGCATTTTCCTGCATGCGGCGTTGATGCTGACGCTGCTCGGTTGCGTGCAGAACAGCGCGCTCCTCGCGGGCCAGTTGGTCGCGCCGCAGGTGTTCGATCTCGATGGGGACGGCCTTCTGCAACTCCCGGAGCTGGTCCTCAGTGAGCAAGGCGCGCAACCGCGCTTGCCTTGCCCGCGTGGCCGCGCGTTCTTGCTCGTTCAGCTGGCCGAGCTGTTCGGCCTGGGCTTCCCAACGGGACACAGCCTGATCAAGGCGGCGCAGATGGCCTTCGCAAATGGCAATGATTTCTTCACGGGTGACGATGCGTACCACCTTCGGGCCACTCATTGGCAAGTCTCCTTGTCATTGGATGCGACCGCCGGCTGCGCCAGCTGCCCGGCTTGCATGGCGCCTTCTATGGCCGCGCGCAAGCGGGCTCGCTCATTGTCGCCGTCGTGGTACCAGGCCTGGGACGAGACGCGGTGGATATGCGGGATCGCCCGACGCAGTACCGAGGGCCGCAGATTTCCCGGGCCCGGGCGCGCTCGAGCAGCGCGTGGTTGGGCGCGTCGCATTCGATGCCTATGGCATAGGTGCCGGTCTCCGGGCTTGCGATGGCGAAGTCCAGGCCAAATGCGTCGCCTTCGCTGGCCGGAGCGGCATTCCAGCCCAAGGACGCGATAAACGCGCCAACTATTCTGGCGAAGCCATCGCGGCCCTGCTCGTGCCCATGCATCTGCGTGCTGCGGTCGGTTTGCAGGCGGCCAAGCAACTTGCCGCTGTAGTCGAATTCGCCGGCACACAGCGCGCGTGCGTATTCCAGGTAGCCTTGCAGGTAGTCACGTGGGCTGGCGGGGGCGCGTTGGGTGTTGAGCATGTCCGAAATGTCGGCGATGGGCATCGAGGTGATCATCACCACCTTGCGCCGCGCACGGGTTACCGCCACGTTCAGGCGGCGCTCGCCGCCGGTCTGGCCGAGCACCCCGAAATGGCGGCGGAAGGTGCCCTGGCTGTTGCGGCCGAAGGTGGAGGAAAATACGATCACGTCGCGCTCATCACCTTGCACGTTCTCGACGTTCTTGACGAACACCGACATGTCTTCACCGTCCTCGCTGCGTTCGCGCTCCTGGGCGTATGCGGTGCGGAAAGCTTCGTTCTCGCTGGCGTGGGCTTCCAGGTGTTCCTCGATCAGCTCGGCTTGCTTGCGGTTGAAGGTCACCACGCCCACTGACGGGCGCTGCGCGTAAGGGAGCTGCCAGAGCGCCTCCAGGTACTGTACGACACGCTCGGCTTCGGCGGCGTTGCTCTGATTCTGATACAGGCCTTCGACCTGGATCAGTTCCAGTGGCTTGAGCTGACGAATGCTCGCTTGGGGGTGGCGCACTGGCACATTCAGGCGGTTACCGTAGAACGAGGCATTGGAGAAACCGATCAGTTCGCGGTAGGCGGAGCGGTAGTGGATCTGCAGGGTGGTGCTGGGCAACGCGTTGCGCGCCAGTTGCAGCAGGTCCGGGCAGTCCTTGATCTCGCGGCGGTTCCAGGTGTCCTCAAAAGCCTCGCGTTGTTCTTCGTCGATGTCCTCGTCCGGTTCGTCACCATCGAACAGTTCGGCCTCATCGCTTTCTACCCGGCTTGAGAAGAACGCCGTCGGCGGCATCTGCTTCTCGTCGCCGCTGACCACGGTGACCTGGCCGCGGAACAGGGTCGGCAGGGCAAACTCTACCGGCATCTGTGATGCCTCGTCGTAGATTACCGTGTCGAACAGGCCGTTCTTCAATGGCAGCACCCGGCTGGCCACGTCCGGGTTCATCAGCCATACCGGGCGCAATGTCATCAGCCCTAGCGGAGCACCCAGTTCGAGGAATTCACGTAGCCGGCGGGAGCGCTTGCCGGTCAGCCGGGTCACATCCTCCCACTGCTTGCGGCTGCCCAGGCGCGTCGGGTCGATACCTGTGGCCAACAGTTGGCGATTGAGCTCACGCATCCGTGTATCGGCTTGCGCCAGGCTCGCTACTTTGGCCTGGGCTTCTTCCTGGCTGAACAGCAGCTCTGGGTTGGCCTGTTCGATGCGGTGCTTCCAACCCAACCGTGCTTCGCGGTTGAGCAGGCGGCGCACGGCGGCGTCGAGCTGCTCTGCGGGCAACGCGTCGAGTTGCGCCTGGCGCTGGCGCAGCAGGGCCAGCAGGTTCAGATCAGCCTCGGCGAGCTGTCCAGCGCGGGCCCTGAAGCCCTGATAGGCCGCCAGGTGGGGCAAGGCATCGTGCAGGCGGCCGAGGGCCAGTTCGTTGCTCAGGTTGTGTTCCACGGCATGTTGCAGCTGTTTAGCCAGTTCGTTGCCGAGCCAGTCGTCGAGCAGCTTGAGCTGCTCAAGGCTGGACTGGCGCACGCCTTGGCGCAGTAGCGAGGCGTCCAGATCGCCGAACAGCGCTTCCAGGTGTTGTTTGTCGGCGGTAAGCACGGCATCGTCTGCCTGGCGTGAGCGGGGCGACTGTGCCAGCGCTTGCGCCAAAGCCTGGATCTCAACAAGCTGGCCGATATCAGACTTGACCAGGGTAGCCAGCTCCAGGCCTGCCTGCGGGGCGACGCTATCCAGGGCCAGGGCCTGATGAAGTGCAGCAATTTCGGCGCGCAAAGGGCGCCATTGCTGTTCCAGGTCGATGGCCGCGCGCAGCCCTGGCAGGGCTTCATGCTTACGGGCGCCACCCTGAGCTTCGAGGAAGTCGTGCAGGCGCTTGCGCCTGATGAGGTGCAACGGGTTCATGCGCGCCAGCCAGGAGCGAGCGGCCATAGTCTTGGCGCAATCGCTTCCCAGGCTGCGCAGCAGCTTGCTGTCGACCAGGCTCAAGGCGGGCGACAGCCCTGGCAGGTAATCGCTTTCGGGCAGTTGATCGAGCTGCTGTTGCAGTTGCCGCAGCGCGTTCAGCATCGATTCGCCACGCGGTAGATGCTCGCCGTCCTTGCTGCGGAAAAGTGGCAGCCAGCGGGCCAGCCGCAGCCGCTGTTCCTGGCTCAGGGCGAGCAAGGGCGCCTCATGGATGGCCATCCATGCCCGGTACGGTGCAGGGTCGTCAATCTCGAAGCTGGCCGGGTGTGCTTGAAGGGTCGCCTGGCGCTGCAGCTCAGCCTCGTTGAAAGCCTCTAAGCTTTCGGTAAAGGCCTGCAGAGTAGAACGGTCCGTGGCGAACGGCTGCAACTGCGCCAGGGCGCTGCCTTCGTAGCGGGCGGGCAACCACAGGCGTATTAATGGCGCGCAGTTTTCTTCCAGGCGGGTCAGACTGGCGACGTCGAGCACGGCTAGGCGCTGGCGCAACGCCGGGAAGTCGAGCGGTGCCGGCCCGTCTTCCAGGGCGATCAGCTCGCCCAGCAGGCGTCGATAGCTCAAACCGGTGGCCGGGTCCGGGCGGTGCAGGCTCAGATGGAAGCGGTCCAGCTCGCCTTCGAGTGTCTCGATGCGCGCCGCCACTTGTTCGCGCTGGCGGAGCAGGCCCTGGCCTTCGTCGCCGCCGATGAACAAGGTCTCCAGCTGTTCGCGAATGCTGCGAATGATCGGTTCGCGGTCGCGGTTGACGTCGTTGAGCATGACGATACGCTGGCCCAGCCCTTCGGCCACCAGGCGCTTGTACACGACCTCCAGCGCCGCGTGTTTCTGGCAGACGATGAGCAGGCTGCGTTGGCGGCCGATAGCATCGGCAACCATGTTGACAATGGTTTGGCTCTTGCCGGTGCCTGGTGGTCCCTCGACCAGCAGGCCTGGGCCTTGGCGCGCTTGCAGCACGGCCGCTTCCTGGGAGGGGTCGCTGGCGACGGTGAAATAGCGGTGCAGTTCAGCCGGCGAGGCCACGGGCTCGGCTTCCTCGTCGGCCCTGAGCCGCAGTGCGGTCTCGAGCCCGCTGCCGGCTGGCGAGAGCGACTTCAGTTGGCGCAAGTCCTCACCGATGGCCTGGCCCATGAAGGTGACGTGGAACATCACACCAGCACATGCCAGTTCGTCCTGGTAAGGCACGACTTCGACACTGCTGGCCGGCAGTCCGACGACGCTGCGCGAGCGCGCAGTGGCAAGCATGCCGAATGCATCCATCACATCGCTGGCGCGGATCGAGGAGCGGCCAAGCAACTCGTCGGCCGTTTTGCGCCAGCGCTTGCAGGCTTCGGCCCCGAGTACGCTTTCCAGCGCGGGGTTCAGTCGCACCTCTTCGCGTTCGCTGTCGAAGGCCAGGGCCGCAAGGCCGCGGCTACCCACTTCCAGCAGCAGCTTTACCGGCCACAACAACAACGGAATGATGCGTGTGCGACTGGTGCCGCGTGGGTCACGACTGAGCAAGAATGGGAAGCCCAGATACAGGCCGTCGATGCCGGTGTCGCGTTTGTACAAAGCGCTCTGCCGGTGCAGCGCGTGCAGGCGCGAGGCAATCTGTGGCATGGCCTGGAAGCATTCCGGGTCCAGGTTCACGGCCCGTTCGTTGCGCAGCAGCAGGTGGTCGAGCAGGGCGGCGGCCGAGTGGCGCTCGCTATGCAGTTCGCTGATATCGACCCGGGCGGTGGTCTTGCCAATGCTCATGCGCACCAACGGGCCGCGCATCACTGCGGTTACCACCTTCTTCTCAAAGAACTCGAGAATCTGTGACACATACTGCTGCTTTTGCGGCTCAAGCCACTGGCTTGCCGGAATAGCCAGCAGCACCAAGGCCTGGGCCAGAGGCATGCGCCGTTCCAGGCGGAACTGCTCGGCCCATGCATCTACTGCTGCGACGCCGCAGCGGGCAAACCCGCGGATGCGCTCATCGACACCGTGATAAAGGTCTTGGCGCGGGTGCTGCAGCAGCACTGAGGCAACTTCGCTGTCGAACCAGCCAACTTCGAAGCTTCTGGCCAGCTCAGCCGCTTCCAGGATGATCGCATCCGCTGAGCGGAATTGGCCGATTGAAGCGCTGAGCAGGACGATCAGGTCTTCTTCGGCGATGATCCGTCGGTCCGCCAACGCCAGCAGGCCGGGGTGCTCGGTATCCGGTAGCAGACGCTGGCGTGCCTGCCATTCGTTGGTCAGCTTTGCTCGTGAGGTCGACAGCAGGTAAACCCGCAAGGTGTCCTCTACCAGTTCGATCTGCTGGTGCAGGGCCCGTTGGCGAACCTGCTCGGCGCGCAGTTTGAGGCGAGAAAGCCAGTTGTCGGTCTGCAGTTGCTCCAGCAAGTCGGGGACTGAGCCACTGATCAATCGGTAGCCTTCCAGCGGATGGTCCAGCAACCAGCCTGGGGTGACGATATCACCGCGGTGGATCAGCGGGATTTCCGGGTTGAGCAGCTTCAGCGCGAGCATCAAACGGAAATCGTCCTCCAGCCCGTCATGCTGCACCACTTGGCGCAGGCCGGCGAGCATTGAGGAGGGAAGACCGAGTTGCTCGGCCCAGGTCACGATGACGCCGCGCAACAGGTGGTCGAGTGCCTGCTGCCAGTGTTCAGCGTGCGCGGCGGCAAGGGCGAATACCGCAGGCTTGTGATAGTGAGCGTCGCCCAGTTGCAAGGAAGCACCTTCGCCGTCGTCGCGTTCTGCGAAGGCTGAAGCTGGAGCCTGCGCCGGGCGGCCGTCGAGCCAGGCCTCGACCTCGGGCCATTGCCAGCGCTGATGTCGGTCGCGTGCCAGCAGACCGCGCAACAGTAGATTCAGTTGTGGGTCGAGGTCGTCGGGAATCGGCACGCCGTTGGCCAGAACATGGATCAGGTAGGCATTGGCATGGATGCCTTCGAAGCAGGCACCTCTGGTCAGCTGTTCGAGCAGGATCATGCCCAGGCTCCACCAGTCGGAGGCGGCCGCCACACCGCCGGCGATGGCTTCAGGCGCCATGTAGCGGCTGGTCTCCAGGGGCGAGACGATGTCCAGGTCGAACTCCGACAGGCGCGCCGAGCCAAAGCCGCTGATCACCAGGTCCAGTGGCTCCTGGGCACGTACCAGCAGGCTGGTTGGGCGCAAGTCACGGTGGCGCAACCCGGCCTCGTTGAATGCGTGCAGTGCCTGGCCCAGCTCGCGCAGCACATGGCGCACGCTGGGGGTGTCACAGATCACCCCGCCGAAGTCGGCTAGGCTGCCACCGGTCAGCTCCTCGACCACTTCGAATGCACGGCCATCCCAGCGGCCGGTGGCGATGATTTCGGGCACATGCTCGCGGGGCAGGCGGCGGATTACGTCATATACCGCAGGGTCCGGCTCCGCGCCTGGTCGATAAAGGGTTAGTACCGCTTGGCGAGCGGTTTCCTGGTGCACTGCAAGGTAGCGTTCGCGGACGCCGTCGGTATTGCTGATCTGGCGGATCAGCGACCAGCCTTCAATCAATGTTTCGCTGGCTGCGGGCGCATCGTCGACCGGGGTCACTGACACAACGTTGGTGGCAGGCTGGGCGGGCGAGGCATCGCACTGCAGGCACATCAGGTCGCCGGGGTCCATGGTATGGCCGTTTTCACAGACGATGCCGGGCGCCGAGGTTGTATTCGTCGGGGCGAGATTATCCACCGTATGGATGATCTGCGGGCGCCAGCCGTCAGCGTGAATCGGCTCGCCGGCCAGGTCCCAGTTGCACGCGTGCTGGTCAACGGTGCCCTCGCAGAACATTTCCTGTACCGGGCGTGCGGTGTTGCAGTTTGGGCAATAACGAATCATTGGGCGAATTCCGGTCAGTGGCGGTGCGCGCTGGTGCGAACCTGGTGGCCTTGCGCGTTCAAAAGGTCACGCAGACGCAGTACGTCGTCACGCCGAGGGATCCCCGCCATCCACACGCTGCCGTTCTCGTCGAACATGAGGTCGAGTGCCTGGTCGGCGGGTTGCAGGGGACGCTGGTAGCTGGCTAGGCGTTCATGGCCGAGCGGGGTCAGCAGGTTCAGGCGCTGATTATCGCTGCCACGAAGCGCCAGGGATTGTTCGCTGCGCTCGTCGAAGGGGTCGCTGATCAACGCATCGATCAGGCCTTCGGCTTGTTGCAGTTGGGGTTGCAGGTGCTCCAGCGAGTAGCCGCTGTACACCAGAATGTCCAACGGGCTCGACTGGCGCAGCCCTTGGAGCAGGGCGAGCAGGGCAGGGAACTGATCGAAGGGTTCGCCGCCGGAGAGGGTAATGCCTTCAGCCTCGGCCAACCAGGGCCTGAGTTGCTCCAGCAGCTGTGCGATGCCCACGTGGCGCTTGCCTGGCCCCCAGGTGTCGGCGGAGATGCAACCAGGGCAGCGGATGCTGCAGCCTTGAAACCAGATGCCCAGGCGACGACCGGGGCCCAGGGTTGTGACCGGGAAGTGCACACGGGACAGGCTCAGTTCCATGATCAGCGACGTTCCAGGGTCAATCCGCCGACCCCCAGTCGGCTGACGGCGAAATGCTCGCCAGGTTTAGCGTCTTGGTCGAACAAGGTTCGCGCCAGCGGGTTGAGCAGATGCGCCTCGAGCTGGTTGCGGATACCACGGCCGCCGTTGGACAGGTCGCGCAGGCACAGAGCGCGTAACGCTTGGCGCGCCTCAGGGGTGATGGCTACGTGCAGTCCCTGCTGTTGCAGGTCCTTGAAGGTGGCATCGACCATCTGTTCGAAGATCTGCAAGCCGATCTCTTCACGGATGAAGTCGAAAACGATGACATTCTCGCCGATACGGTTGAGAATTTCCGGGCGATTGAGCACCAGCTTGAAGTGCCGGTCGATCTCGCTGTGGACTTTCTCCCGGACCTGCTCATAGGGTTCACCCGGCAGCACGTTGGCAACGCGCTCGCCGTTATCGCCCAGGCGGTAGATGCCCAGGTTGGAGGTGAACACGATCAGCGCCTCGGAAAAGTACACCCGGTCACCGCGACCGGAGGTCAGCACGCCCTCGTCTAGAATTTGCAGGAATTTGTCGAGAATGCGCGGGTGGGCTTTTTCGATTTCGTCGAACAGCACCACGCTGAAGGGTTTCTCGCGAATCGCATTGGTCAGTTCGCCACCGACGTCGTAGCCCACATAGCCGGGGGGTGCGCCAATCAGGCGTTGGTCGGCATGCTCGGCGCTGAATTCCGACATGTCGAAACGGATATACGCACTTTCGTCGCCGAACAGCAGGCTGGTCATGGTCTTGGCCAACTCGGTCTTACCCACCCCGGTGGGGCCGGCCAGGAACGCCACGCCTCGCGGGCGGTTGCCCTTGCGGCTGGCGCCGACGCCAGTCATCGCCCGCTTGACGATGTCGAGCATGTGGGTCACAGCGTGGTCCTGGCCTTTCACCCGCTGGTGCACCAGCTCGTCGCCCCGTCGGATGCGCTGGCGGTCTATGCGCAGCCAGGGGTCCTCGGTGACACCCACTTTATATCGGCGCACGGCGTCGGCGATCTGCACCATGGCCACACCCTCGACCCGTGCGAGTTGCGCGATGGCGCTGAGGTCGAGCAGCAGCAGCCCCTCGGTGTTCTGCACGAAGGCGTCCGCGGCCTGGTCGAGGGTGTCTTGACTTGCCTCCTGGCTACCGGCGAGCCCCTTGAGCAGGGCTGGGGCCAAGGCGCGGCGGGCCAGTTGGTCGGGTCTGGAGACAGGAATGTGGCGGATTCGTGGATTGTCGACCAGCAGCCAGTCCGGCAGGTCGCCTTCTTTTTCCACCAGCCACAGCAGCGTATTGAAGAATGGCTTGCGCGTTTGTGGCTGCGGCCGGCTGCGCGCTTGGTGGGCATGCACCAGGGCGTGAGTGAATAGCTGGTGCTCGGCTGCGGTCAGGGAATCGCTACGTACCACTAGGCGTGAGGCGAAGTCGATGATCAGGGCGACCGGCGTATCGGTGCGGGCCAGCAGCCGCTGTACGGTGGCGGCCAGCAGGTCGATACCCGCAGACGCGGCTCCGTTCACCGGGGTCAGGCCGAGCTCCTGGAGTAGCGCCTGGCCTGGTGCCGGGTCGCCGCTGGGCTTTCCAAGTACACGAAAACCAGCCACCGGGTCCCAAGCCAGCACGTGGCCATAGCCGGTGTCGAGCAGAGCGTCGCAAAGGGTCTGGTTGAAGCTCTGGGCCGTGACAGTACCCGGGGCGACCTCGCTGGCCTGGAGGTCGCGGATGTTGCCCGACAGGACGAATTGGCTTTTCAGTGGCAGGAAGCGGACCAGGTCACGCATCCAACGCGGGGTTTGAAACGGTGTAATCCCTGACATGATCAACTCGTCTAGGTTGTATGGTTGGCAGGGTATTGTTCCTTGCGCTTATTTTCCAGTAGTGCTGTCTGAAAGTTCAGCGCGTTGGATGGCAGCATTTCAGGTATGCCCCGATATCTTCGCAGCCGCTCAAGGAGGTCGAACAGGCTAAGACGATGGCCATTGTTCGCCAGCAGGCAGAACAACGGATCCTCAAGCACTTGCTGTACACCTCCGGCTTGCCAAAACAGGTGCCAACCGAACGTAACCGGCACCCCGTCCGACTTCAGTTTCTAGAACCGCATAGGTCCTGCAGTGACGGAGGCGGGTGCGGCGCGGTGCTGGAGTGCCCGCTAAGCGGGTTTAAACAGATCGTCCATGATGTTATTCACCAGAGCATTATGAATCTTCTGTAGCCTTTCACGTTCGGCGCTTCCCTCCGGCAGTCGTTTCAAGGACTCGGCCAGAGCAATCGCCTTTTTGCGAAAGCGCATGTCTGACATAAGTTTGATGCCTTCCACGATGGTATCAATCGGCGTACGAACGTCTTCGCCCAAATTGAGGAACTGCTTGAGTACCGAAGCGCTTGCGGCTGTTGAGGCAAAGTCAGCGAGATCAGGGCGCTGCCTGCCATCAAGACTGATCACCAGATAGGGTTCGTCGCCCTCGTAGACCTTCTTCGTTATGCGATTAACCATCCCGCGTTGGCTATCGTATTCGTAGTCAAGTCGGAGCGTTTCTGAATGGGTCACCAGTCGAAAATCGGCATCGACTACAAGCTCGCCCGGCGAGTCGAAAGGGAGCGATTCAGTGATTTCAAATTCGGGCTTTCCATCAAAAACGCCGTTTCCGAGGCTACCTCCTAGCTTGATGATCTCGCCTGCGGCCAGCAAATACCCTGCATAAGGTAGAAGCAGCGGAATACCCGCGAGCGATTGGAATGCCCCCCCAACCTTATCCACGAAATCCTGCGGGAAGTCGTCTACCGCCAGTTCGAACGACACCGTTAGGCTTTCAGTGGTGACGGCTGGGAAGTAGGCGACTATCGTAGTTCCATCGACGAAGGCTGGCGGCGTCTTAATGGATGTATGGGCGGTGTGATCGCGCTGAATAAAATTGAGCGCACGGGTTGTGGCGTTGAAGACCGAGTAATCCTTGACGCCTGAAACAACAGCGACATCTTTCGACCCACCGAACGCTCTCCGCTTTGGAAATCTCCCCGTGTACACATGGCGAATCTGGATGGTAAGTGGCTTGCCGATGCCTACCGGCTCAAAGGGCGTCACTGCCCCATAAAGAGCCCCCATTGCCAACGGCTGCTCAGGCACCTCCGCCAGTCGCGCAACCAACTGCCGGAATTCGGTTTCGGGTAGGTTTACATCCCCGACTATCCTGAAAGTACCCATCACACACCCCTTTAGTTGTTAATGCGCCATTGTTGGCGGTCAGGGAAATCTCACGGTTGCCCGGATCCAGGTGCCGCCCACCACGCTTTTCACTGTGGAGACGCTGATGCATGGCATAACGCTAGTGGTGCTCGGATACTCTGTCCAATCGTCGTCACAATCTATCCCCAAGCTCCCTATCAACCGCCGCCGAAGGCTGTTTGGCCAGCTACCGGACAAATGCTCGGGGTCATCTAAATGTCTAGCTATACTCGAAATCATACCACCCACTGTAAGGCGGAACCGCGTGAGGAGTCAGTTATGGGAACAGCTCGAGTAAAGAGATTTTTCACGTGCGTACCCTTTCTTTTTCCATTGGTAGCGACCAGCGCGTGGGCATTTCAGATAAGTCCATGCTTACGCATACTGACCTATGAGCCTGGCGAGTTGGGGCAAGAGGCAATCAATTGGTTTAATAAATGCGCTATGCTGCCCGAGGTGACAGGCTTGGCCGTTCACGAGCATTTAACAAATTTCTCCACTGAAGAATATAGAAAGCACGGATTTATTTCGACCGAGCAGGTGCTGTCAACAATCCCTGCAAATGTAAAGCAGGTGCTTAAGTACCGAGCCCCCAAAGAGCGCTGGTTTATATTGAACCCACAGCGGCGCCACAGTACTTCTGATTTAATCTATGGCTCATGGTGGAACGATGACCCGCTGATGCTTTTATGGGGGGAGGGTTTCGAGCTGTCTAGAAATAGTTTCACGTTTAGAACGTTTTTTTCAGACCCCGATCAAGAGTATTACCCTGCCGCAAAATCATACTGCAAGAAGATCAAAAGGGCCAAGAGCCTTGGGTGGACGACGCACTATGGCGCACTGCAGCATCTTCATTTCATGTCAGAGACGCCAAAGGCAGAATCGAAAACCGATCGTGTAAACGTAACCGTCGAGAAGTCCCTTGCCTGGATCAAGTTTGCGTACGAGGTGGCAAAGCGCGACATCCCGTACAATGCGAGGCTTACCTCGGAAAAGCTATCGGCACTGCGGGTGCCCTCTTTGGTTGACAATTACTGCTTGAAAAACGATGAGCATGTTACCGTTCGTACATTGTTTTCTCGAGTGGATTTCCCTGACGATCGGCGCGAACGCATGGTGCCTGATGTTGCGCTTGGAAGTATCTTTCATATCATTCAGGACTCATTTTCACCGGCTCACACGTGTCGAGTTGAAGCGTCGGTGGATGGCAAGAAATACGCAGTATTGGCCGATGTTTATAACTACAGTGACCAGGTTAAGATTAGGGGGGGTAAAGAGCATCACGGCAGTTTGGATAAATACCCTCAGTGGTTGTTGGATTACTCTCGCACAGGGGTTCATCAGTACGCTAATGATCCGATCACCCTAGGGGCCTGGTTGCTGGAGGCTGTAGATACGAATAAAGACTGGGATGCGGTTCGAGATCACCTGCTCAATACTGTCTTTAAGGAGGCCAGTGGTGAGCGGAATGGGAATAAATGCATAGGCACCTGACCTTGCTGCAGTTGCGCGTGCGGTGTGCGTCCTGTTCCGCTGCCGCAAAAAACTGTTGTCTGCGTACTGCGGTCATGTCTGCAGAAGGCTTCGAATGTCGTCAACCGTTTTAGTTGAAGCATTACAAGGGTATGGTTAATTCGGGTATTTCAAAACACATGCTTTTATAATTAGGGGGTATGGCGCACAGTTGGGTTCGGCACCCCCACATTGTATCCTGATGATTTTTTGCGGCCAACGTGTAGTGGGTTACGTATTCGTAGTCTTTCATTAGTAAGAGCAGCATTGATCCGTCTTTTACTTTCCAGTATGACCCGCGTGACACGTACGAATAGGTTGTGCCTAGGCGCTGAGCTTCTTTGTAGTCTGCTCCATTCTGCGAGCCGTTGGGTGCTCCATATTTTTTAGATATTTCACCAACGGTCCTGTTGAACTTGTCTATGCTGCATAGCGTTTTTGTATACGCTCTGTCAGGTCCTTTCCCCTCGCGCCTGCTTCCGCTATAGGATCCATCTATGCTCTGCCATAGTCTTGCTCGCGACGTTTTACCATTCTGAAGCAACTGGAGAACTTCAAATTTTGATCCTAGAAAATCTTGCGAGTATTTGAGGTACTGGCTGTGTGGTGTTGTAATGAGTGCGTTAGCATTTAATTGTTCGAACGGAATCCCGAACTTAATATCCAGTATCGAGTCGGCTGACAGTTGAGTGACGGAGTGCTTTGTTTGGTGGTCAGTGGTTTCTTTTGTGGTGGTGTTCTGGATATTTCGAATATTTTCTATATGCCTTATGTTTTCTATGTTCTTTATGTGTTCTACGTTTTTTATGTTTTCTATATTTTTTATGTTTTGTGTGTTCTGCGTTTGCTTGGGTGCGACATAATTTTCCATTATCTGATTTTGAAATTTTTCCCAGTGTTCTAATTTCTCGGTGTCGGGGATGTCTGTGTTGTTTAGTCTGTTGCAGTATTCGGCTGACAGCATCTGAAGTACAGTGATCTTGTCTAGGTTTGGGTAGTTTTCATAAAGGCTTTTCATCTCTACTTTGGTTTTTACTGAAAGGTCTATGAGTTTTACGTTGGCCAACTTTCCTGCGCTCCCCTCGACGCTTGAGATAACGTCTGCTCCTATGTCTGTGATGGCGGCTGGTGCGGGAGGGCAGTTTGATGCATATAAATTTCCTGCGCCCAAGGCGCAAAGGGCCGCTATCACGAATGATATTTTTAGGTTCATGGCTCATCCTCCGTTAATTTGACGTTGTTGCGGCAAATGAGAGTATAGGTCTGAAATTTCTTGATGATTCGCTCCTGATTTTCTATACGCCTGGCTTTTTGCAGACGTCACAAGCAAGGCTTGGCCGTTTGCCACCCCGGCTGACGCTTTAGCGATCTGCTGCGCGTCCGTGCGCTCGCGTCGTAAAGCCGGCCGAGCATGTTGCCGAGACAGCCGCCGCCGGAAACCGTCGACAGAACATCTACGGCGTTTGGACCTGCAACTTGGCATAGACCACTAGGCGTAGGTGGCGGTCTTCGTCGATGGTCAGCGAGGTGTGCTCGAACAACTCGATCTTGCCGTCAATCGTCAGCTTGCGCATGCCTGCAGAGGGGGCGTGAACATCGTGCCGGCGCCACCAAACTTTGAACTCCGGTGAAACGCGCTCCAGTTCTGACACCAGTTCATGTATGTCCGCATCTTGTGGGGCGCGGGCGAAGTCGCGCCGGAAGCCCGACAACATCTGCGGCGCCTGTTCATCCCAGTCATACAATTGCTCTCGCAGAACAGAGTCGGTAAACAGCAGCCACAGTAAATTGCGACGCTCGGGTGTGTGCGAGCCAAAGTTAAACAGCTGGTCAGCAAGCGCATTGAAGCCCAGTACATCCCAGCGCAGGTTGAGTACAAAGGCGGGGTGCGGCAAGTCGTGCATCAGGCGCCGTACCAGTGGGGGTAGCACGCACCATGTTTTGCCAGGTTCGGCAGGTGGCCGTTCGTGAGCCAACAGGAACAAGTGGCGTCGTTCTGCGGCATCCAGCTTCAGCACCCTCGCCAGGTTGTCCAGAAAAGCAGCCGAAACCCCTATGTCACGGCCCTGTTCCAGCCACGTGTACCAGGTCAATCCGACACCTGCGAGCGCGGCAACTTCTTCACGTCGCAGCCCAGGCGTGCGGCGGCGACCACCACTGGGTAAGCCCACATCGACAGGGGATAGCCGCTGGCGATGCGCCAAGAGGAATGCCGCCAGATCGGCGCGTGTTCGTGCCAAGGTTCGCATCGTTTATCTCGTTACTTTGAGTAATAGCATAAAGGGTTAAATTGTAATGGCTTAACGGTGGTTCGAAAATGCTGACGTCTCTTCTCAGGATGCGCAAGATGAACTCGAACTCCCACCCTTCGGTACTGCCTGTGCGCACTGTTGACGGTCCGCCCTGGCTCGGTTTGTCGGTGCTGCTATTGGCCGGTTTCGTGACGATTTTCGATCTGTTTGTGGTCAATGTGGCCATCCCCAGCCTGCAAGCAGGGTTGGCGGCCAGCTTCGCACAGGTTGGTTTCATCGTGGCCGGCTATGAGCTTGCGTTTGGCGTCTTGCTGATTACCGGCGGCCGTCTGGGCGACCTGTTCGGGCGCCGCCGCCTCTTCGTGATCGGCATGGCCGGGTTCACCTTCGCCTCCCTGCTGTGCGGGCTGGCCCCCACTGCCGGCTTCCTGATTGCTGCGCGGGTATTACAGGGGCTGGCGGCGGCGTTGCTGTTCCCGCAGGTCTATGCCTCTATCCGTGTCAATTTCAATGACGGCGACAGCCGTCGTGCTTTCGGTCTACTGGGAATGACCCTAGGGCTGGCCGCCATCGCAGGGCAAGTGCTGGGTGGCGGGTTGATTCATGCCGACTTGTTCGGCCTGGGGTGGCGTAGCATCTTCCTCATCAACGTGCCTATCGGCCTGTTGGCCATCGCGGCGGCACGTTATATCCCTGAGTCGCGCGCACCACAGCGACCAACCTTGGACTGGACGGGCGTAGGGCTGGTCAGCACCGGCCTAGTGCTGCTGCTGGTGCCGTTGATCGAAGGGCCGGCGCTAGGCTGGCCAGCCTGGAGTCTAGTGTCGTTGTGCCTGGCGGGAGTACTGCTGGTACTTTTCCATAGGCAGCAGGAGCAGCGAAGAGCAGACGGCGGCTTGCCACTGGTGGATATGCGCTTGCTGGCCCAGCGTCACTTCGCGTTGGGCGCATTGCTGGTGTTTTTGGTGTATTCCACGTCCAGTTCGTTCTTCTTGTGCTTCACCTTGTTGGTGCAGACCGGGCTGGGGCTTGATCCTTTGACTGCGGGTAGCATTTTCGCACCCTGCAGCGTGGGATTCGTACTGGCGTCGCTCGTCGCGCCCAAGCTGGTGGCGAGATGGGGGGCGAGCGCCATCGTTGTAGGTGCGATGGTGTATGCCGTTTCGATCGGGCTATTGATTGCGCAGGTTTGGATGGCGGGCGCGGCCCTGAGGCCCACGGGGTTGATCCCCGTACTGATGGTGGTCGGCGCCGGTCAGGGTTTGATCATGACGCCACTGCTGAACCTGGTATTGGGTTTTGTCGATGAAGCCCAGGCCGGTATGGCGTCGGGAGTGATCTCGACTGTTCAGCAGGTGGGGGCGGCTCTGGGAGTAGGGGTAGTCGGCATCCTGTTCAACAAGGCGCTGGTCGCGGGTGATGGCGGGGTCGTGCTGGCAGGTCAATACGTGGCGGCTTTCGTTACGGGCATGCTCTACAACTTGGGGGCAGCGCTGCTGGTTGGTCTTTTGTTGCTGAGGTTGGCGAAGGCACAGCAGCCGGCGGTAGGCTGTTGAGAGAAAGCGTTCGATGGCACGTGAACTGATTGTGCTAGCGCCCATTTGAGCGTTACCGACGATTGCTGATGCCTTGGCCAGAACAGAGGCGGCTTTTCAATGCATCTAAACCGCCCTAAAGACTGTCAGGGTCTCCGAAGAACATCTGTATCCGCGACCGCAACCAGCGCTCCGCCGGATCATTATCCTGCGCCCCCCGCCAGGCCATGTGCAGCTCGAAACTGCGCACCTCGATCGGCAGGTCCTCAGCCCGCAACCCCCCGGCAGCCGTCAACGCATCCGCCGTGTAATCCGGCACCGTGGCAACAATGTCGGTACCCGCCAGCAAACTCCCCAGCCCATTGAACTGCGGTACCGCGAGCACCACATGGCGCTTGCGGCCTATCTCGTCCAGGGCTTCGTCGATGAAACCGGACAGGTCACCGGCAAACGACACCAGGGCGTGCGGCCGGGCGCAGAAGTCGTCCAGGGTGATGCTGCCGGGCACACTGTCGGCGCGCAGCAGTTTTGGCTTGCTGCGGCGCAGCACCTTGCGCTTGGCATTGGCGGGCAGGTCGCTGGTGTAGCTGACGCCCACCGAGATCTCCCCTGAGGCGAGTAGCGTTGGCATCAGCAGGTAGTTGACCCGGCGTACCACCAGCACGATACCCGGTGCTTCGGCACGGATGCGCTTGAGCAGTTGCGGCAGCAAGGCGAATTCGGCGTCGTCCGACAGGCCGATGCGGAATACAGCATTACTGGTAGCGGGGTCGAACTCGGCCGCGCGGCTGACGGCGGTAGAGATCGAGTCCAGCGCCGGGGAGAGCAGGGCGAAGATTTCATGCGCCCGCGCCGAGGGCTCCATGCTGCGGCCGGTGCGCACGAACAGGGGGTCGTCGAACAGGTTGCGCAGGCGCGATAGGGCCGCGCTGATGGCCGGCTGGCCGAGGAACAGTTTCTCGGCAGCACGGGTCACGCTACGCTCGTGCATCAGCGTTTCGAACACGATCAGCAGGTTGAGGTCTACACGACGCAGGTCGTTTCGATTCATCGGTGCGCTTCGCCTAAAGTGGGGCAGGGGTGAATCTTAAGGCCAAAGGCTGTTACCCTGCACCGATTTCCGGGGGCCAATTCAGATGAATGTCAGGTGCCCAATCGATGACAAGCATGTCGACTATTAATGACCACTGATGGTCTAACGGCCAAAGCCCGGATAAAGTCCGTGGTAATAGAGGTTCACAAGGCGAGGTATGCGATGTCCCGCATGATCCGTTTCCACAAGTTCGGTGCAGCCGATGTGCTCCGTTGCGAAGAGCAGGCCGAACCGTCGCCTGCCGCCGACGAGGTGCAGGTCCGCGTCGAGGCGATCGGCGTCAGCTGGTATGACGTGCTCTGGCGTCAGAACCTGGCACCGTCCCAAGCCCGCCTGCCGGCGGGGATCGGCCATGAGATGGCGGGTGTGGTGACAGCTGTTGGTGAAGGGGTCGAGGATATTGCGGTGGGTGACCGGGTCGCCAGCTTCCCGGCCACCAGCGCCAATGATCACCCGGTCTATGGCGACGTGATCGTGCTGCCACGTACAGCGATCACCCGCTACCCGGCTATCCTCACGCCGATCGAGGCCAGCGTGCATTACACGCCGCTGCTGATTGCCTACTTCGCGTATGTCGACCTGGCCCGCGCCAAGGCAGGGCAAACAGCGTTGGTGACCGATGCCAGCCACTGCGCCGGGCCTGCGTTCGTGCAACTGGGCAAGGCGTTGGGGTTGAAGGTGTTTGCGGCCACCAAGGAGCCGGAACAGCGCGACTACCTGTTGGGCCTGGGGGCGGACAAGGTGATTGTCACCGAGGAGCAGGACCTGCTGCTGCAGGTTGGCAAATACACCGACGGGCGTGGCGTGGACATGGTCCTCGATGGCATGGGTGGGCCGCAGATGTCGCTGCTCGGTGATGTGCTCGCGCCCCGTGGCAGCCTGGTGCTGTACGGCCTGCAAGGCGGTAACCAGACACCGTTCCCGGCCTGTGCGGCCTTTCAGAAGAACATCCAGTTCTATGTGCACTGTATCGGCAACTTTACCGGCAAGCCGGAGCTGGGTATCAGCCAGGACCAGGTCGCGCTGCAGCGGGCGCTGCGGGATATCAACCAGTTCACCGCCGATCAGTTGCTGACCCCGCAGATCATCAAGGTGTATCCGTTCGACCAGGTGGTCGAGGCGCATCGGTACATGGATGAATGCCCGTGTGGCGGACGGGTGGTACTGGATATGGCACAGCCTTCCTGAAGGGGCGTTGAAGACCACAAGAACCCGGGCAACGTCCCGGGTTTTTTGTGCGTTGGTGGGTGCAATGCCCAAATGCTATATCCATAAAAAATCAGACGCATCCTACAATTAAAAAGTACGGAGACTACATATTTTAAGCCTTTGCTTTTTATTGTCGTAATATCTTGGAAGGAAATTCAAGTTGAATACTTGTGGTCCCCGGACCATTGTGTATTCCCGTGCTTGCTGAATGGTTTTTTTACGCTGATCTGTATCTTCTATTCGATATCCAACGCTCGATAATGGCCCAGTGATAGTTTGCGCAAGGAGCGTGGAATGAGCATGGCTATGCCCGAGTTAGGGCAGCGTATGGCAGCAGCCGGTCATCGGTGCGGCGCATTTTTTTCGATGGCTTGGCGACAGAGCAGGTCACGTCATTATTTCCCGTAGTTTGTAGGAAATTTCTTCAGGAAGGACGCATTGCACTGTTTGCAGTTGCCAGTGTGATGGATACATGAAGTTGATGAGGTGATTACGTGGGCGCTATACACGATCAGGCGATGCACTATATCTACCAGCAAGTGCTCGAGCGCTTGTTGAGCCATATGTCCCAGGCGCAACGTGCCTCCTTGCAGTTGCTGATTCAGCGATTGCTGGTGGCTGCCGGTGGGCCCGAATACATTGGCACGTTCCGTTTGCTGGTGTTGCAAGGGGCTGACCGGCGCAGTGCCCACCTGTTGGCCACCTTGCGTGCCGCCCAGTTGAGTATCGCCTTGCGTGCCCCTGTGACGTTTCAGTTGCGGGTACTGGTGGTCAACCTGCCTGCTGCCGGCAATACCGTGCTGGAAAACCATGAACGCAGCTTCAATGCCTTGTTCATGCAGGATGACCCGCGGGTGCAACTGCAGATGACCGAAGGCTGTGAAGTCGTGCCTTTCAGCCGGCGGCTGTCGGCTACGCCGGAGCGCTGGGCACTGGCGCGCAATGCCATGCTGATGTTCGGCCACGGGGTCGATGCCAGGCCCGAAGCCCTGCTGGGCAGCCGGCTGCACCTGGAGCTGGCGGGCGCAGTGGGCCTTGCGCTGCAGGCGCAGCCGCGGGCCGATGTGCTGATTACTGCCGTACCTGCACGCCAGCGCCGCCGCTACCTGGCCTGGGCGCGGCGGAGCCTGCGCCTTGCAGGGGAGCGTGGCCCCCACGTCGTGCACCAGTGCCTGTCGGCATTGGCCAACGGGCTGGGCAGGTTACATGGGGTTGCCGGCTCACCCCTGGAGCGCGTGGATGCTTCAAGCAGCATGGCGACCGAGGAGGCGCCCTTGCGCGTGATCGCCATCGACGACCTGCTGCCACGCCTGCTTGAGGACGAGCAGTTCGATCACATGCTGGGCTGCTGCTTCGATGCGGCTCAGGACGCCTGGCCCTTGGCGGCCTTTGTCGATTCGCGGGCCGTGGCGCAACTGCACGATTTGCGTGCGCGCAGCCTCGAGCCGCTGGTCCATCGGCCGGCACTACGCTTGGCAAGCCCCAGCAGCGACGGCGGGCAGCGCGAGCCAACCTCTGCGCACCTGGGCAAACCCTACGGCATCAGCCAGACCCAACTGGTGTGCCTGCTGTTCAGCCCTTTCGCCCGGCAGGGAAAAGGCCTTGAGCGTTTTCTAAGGTGCCGTCATCCCGACATGTTGGTGGCGTTGCCCTACCTGCACCGGGCCTTGCAGGGTAAGCCGTGCCCCGAGGCGGTGAAGGACTGGCTGGTGAACACCAGCGGCCTGGCGCTGGTACCGTTGCGGGCGATCTATGAGGGGGGCCTGCAACCGTCGTCGAGGCGCTTGATGGCCAACCTGGCTCGCCGCGATGTGCACCTGAAGTGGCTGCCGCGCCCGCCCGCTGCAGGAAGGCCCGCCTTTGAGGGCTTGCCCTGATGGGCCGATCGGTACCCGGCGATTACGCCTATCGGAAGGTGTACCGCTACCTTGAAGCGCTGATCGATGAGGCACAAGGCCGTGAGCCATGGCGCTTGCCGTCGTTACGCACGCTTTCGCGGCGCTTGCGCGTATCGCTGGCCACTGTGCAGAGCGCCTACAGCTTGCTGGAGGATGAGGGCCGTGTGCATTGCGTGCCGCGGTCGGGTTACTTCGTGCGCGCCCACGCTGGCGGCTCGCCGGTGCAAGCGGTGGCTGGGCCATGGCATGTGCCCGCTCACTCGATGCTAGAGCGGTCGCTGTTTACCCATGAGCGGCGCCTGGCACGTCAGCGTGCGCGTGGCACCGCCCCGGTGGAAGAGGTCGGCGGTGCCCGGCTGCGCAATGCGTTGGCCGAGCGCTATACCCGTTCCTCCAGCCATTACTGGCGTGCCGAGGAGGTGCACCTTGCCCCTGACGTGCAGGCATTGGTGGAAATGCTGCTGGCAGCGTTGGCCTTGCGCGGCGCCACCGTGCTGGTGCAATCGCCGTGCTGCTGGCCGGTGCTGCGCGCCTTGCAGCGCTGCGGCATGCGCGTGCTGGAGGTACCGTTGAGCAACAGCGGCACCGCGGATTTGCAGGCGCTGGCACGGCTGCTCAGTGTCGAGCCGGTGGGCATGCTGATCATGCCATCGTGCCTCAGCCTGCCCCAGGGCAGGCTGATGTCGCAGCACGACCAGCAGCAGATTGGCCAACTGCTTGGCGACCACCCGGTGTGGTTGCTGGAAAACGACCTGGACAGCGAACTGTGTTACAGCGGGCCACCCAATGCGCGCCTGCGCGACTGGGTCGATCCGCGCTGGCTGTTGGTGATGGGGTCGTTCGAGGCCGCAGTGGGGGGCGAAGCGCCTTACGCCTATGTGATGGGGCGTCATGCCGGCTTGGCCGAGGCGTTCGCCCAGCGTGCGTTTCAGCTGGCGCCGTTGCGGTTGCAGGCACTGGCTCATCTGCTTGGCAAAGGTGAAATCGAGACCCAGTTGGGGCGGCTGCGGGCAGAACTGCAACGGCGCATGGCGTGCTTTAGCCGGCAGCTCAAGCTTGAGCTGGGCGACCACGTGACCTTCGACATGCCCGAGGGCGGCTGGACCCTGTGGTTGCGCTCCCGCTGGCCGCTGCGACTGGATGACGTGGTAGCGGCGTTGTCAGGCACCGCCCTGCGTGTGGTCCCTGGCGGGCAGCACAGCGCGGAGGTGCGTCATCAGCAATACCTGGCACTGACCTGGGTGGGCGAGGATCCAAATGCGTTGCAGCAGGCCCTGGAAAAACTGGCTCAAGCGCTGGAACTGCGCTGCGGCCGGCCAATAGGGCAGGGCGGCTCGCAGCACTTGAAATGAGGGCGAGCTACTGCTCCTGCCCCTGACGCAAACGGGTGCTGATCAGTGCCGCCACCACCAGCATCGCAGCAATGATCCACAAGCCGTTGCGGGTGCTGCCGGTGGCCTGTTCGATCAGGCCCATCACCGACGGCCCGACAAACCCACCAAACAGGCCGCAGGTGGTGACGAACGCCAGGCCCGCCGCCAGTGCGCTACCGCTCAGGCGGCTGGACGGGAAGACGAAGATGATCGACTGCACCACGAACAGCATCAAGGCGGTCAACGAAAAGCCGATCAGCCCAATGAAGGAGTTGGACAGCGAAGCAAGCAGCAACCCGGCGGACATGGTCAGCAGACCAAAGAACAGTAGGGTACGGCAACGGCTGGGCGAGGTCGCCAGGCGCGGGAATGTGGCGGCGCCGATGGCGGCGGCGATCCACGGTACCGAGGTCAGCAACCCGACCTGGAAGGGCGACAGCGCGGCATAGGTGCCGATGATGCCTGGCAAGAAGAAGATCACGGTGTAGATGGTGATCTGGTGCACAAAATACACCGCAATCGCCAACCAGATCTGCTTGTCGCGAAACATTTGCCCCAGCTTGCTCTGTTGCGGCGCTGCAGCCCGTTCGGCACTCAGGCGACGCTCGATGTCCTGGGCATCGGCAGCGGACAGCCAAGGTGCCGACGCGGGGCCATCGGGCAGCTTCTTCCACACCACATAGGCCAGCGCCACCGCAGGCAGGCCTTCAAGCACGAACAGCCATTGCCAGCCGTGCCAGCCCAGCACGCCGTCCATTTCCAGCAGCGCGCCGCCCAGCGGCCCACTGAGGATGTTGGCCAGGCACACACCCAACAGGAAGTAGCCAGTGGCGCGCGCACGCTGTTCGCGGTCGAACCAGTACGTCAGGTACAGCATGACGCCGGGGAACAGGCCGGCCTCAGCCACCCCGAGCAGCAGGCGCATGATGTAGAACGAGGTTTCCCCCTGGACGAACGCCATGCCCGCTGACAGCAGGCCCCAGGTGATCATGATGCGGGTGATCCAAAAGCGTGCGCCCACCCGGTGCATGATCAGGTTGCTCGGCACTTCGGCCAGGGCATAGGTGAGGAAGAACAGCCCGGCACCCAGGCCGTAGGCCGCCGCCGACAGGCCCAGGTCGATGCCCATGCTGGCCTTGGCCAAGGCGATGTTGGTGCGGTCGAGGAAGCTCATCACGTAGACGACGATAAGCAGTGGCATCAATTTGCGCAGCAACAGGCCGTTAAGGCGCTGTTCGGTAGCGACGGCAGGCGCGGTGGCCGCTGTCGTGCCGGTGAGGATTGTCATTGTTTTTTTCCCCGTGATAAGTGCTGGTGGTGTGCCGCGCTTGCGGCGGCACACCCAGGTCGGTAGGTCAGGAACGGTTGATGTCGAGCCACACCGCGCCGTTGGGGTACTGGTAGCGCTCCAGGGTGTCAGCGTGCATTTCAATGCTGTAGCCCGGGCGCTGTGGCGGCATGTAGCGGCCGCGACGGATCACCACCGGGTCGAGGAAGTGTTCGTGCAGGTGGTCGACGTATTCCAGCACCCGGTTGTGCAGCGATGCCGAAACGGCGATGTAGTCGAACAAGGCGATGTTCTGCACATATTCGCACAGCCCGACCCCGCCGCCATGCGGGCAGACCGGCACATCGTACTTGGCCGCCATCAACAGCACGATCAGCACCTCGTTCAGGCCACCCAGCCGGGCCGCGTCCAGCTGGCAGAAGTCCAGTGCGCCCGCCTGGAACATTTGCTTGAACATCACCCGGTTGTGGCAGTGCTCGCCGGTGGCCACGCCGATGGGCGCGATGCGTTGGCGGATGGCTGCGTGGCCGAGGATGTCGTCGGGGCTGGTGGGTTCTTCGATCCACAGGGGCTCGAAGGCGGCCAGGCGGCGCATGTTGGCCACCGATTCATCGACGCTCCAGACCTGGTTGGCGTCCATCATCAGGGTGCGTTCCCAGCCGATTTCGTCCCGCAGGATGCTGGCGCGGCGAATGTCTTCTTCCAGGTCGGCGCCGATTTTCTGCTTGATGTGGGTCCAGCCGTCGGCGACCGCTTCGCGGGCCAAGTGGCGCATTTTTTCTTCGCTGTAGCCGAGCCAGCCGGGGGCGGTGGTGTAGCCGGGGTAGCCTTCGCGCAGCATTTGCGCTTCGCGCTGGGCCTTGCCTGGCACCTGGCGGCGGAGCAGGGCGATGGCTTCCTCGGGGGTCAGCACGTCGGTGACGTAGCTGAAGTCCAGGCAGCGCACCAGTTGCTCTGGGGTCATGTCGGCCAGCAGCTTCCACACCGGTTTGCCTTCGTGCTTGGCCCACAGGTCCCACACGGCGTTGATGATGGCGGCGGTGGCCAGGTGGATCACGCCTTTCTCGGGGCCAAGCCAGCGCAACTGGCTGTCACCCACCGTGAAACGGTGCCAGAACGCGCCCATGTTGGCGGTGATTTCTTCCAGGGTCAGGCCGACGATCATCGGTGCCAGCGATTGCACCGCCGCCGCGCAGATTTCGTTGCCGCGGCCGATGGTGAAGGTCAGGCCATGGCCTTCGAGGGCGTCGGCGTCGGTGTGCAGTACGACGTAGGCGGCCGAGTAGTCAGGGGCGCTGTTCATGGCGTCGGAGCCGTCCAGCGACAGCGAAGTCGGGAAGCGGATGTCACGGACGCTCAGGTGGGTAATGCGTATGCTCATGGCGGACTCTTGTTCTGGTCAGGCAGTGGGAGACTCGACTGTAGGTTGTCGAGCGATATAGGCATAATCGCCAATTCCTAAGTAGGGATATCGGAATTGATATGTCTCAAATGCCCGCAGACAGCCCAGCGCTGCCGCAAAACCTTGGCACATTGAAGATCTCCAGCCGCCAGATCACCTTGCTCAACGCTCTGGGCGAGTTCGGCAACCTGCGCCGTGCCGCCACTGCGATGCACACCACGCAACCGGCGGCCAGCCTGCTGCTGCAGCAACTGGAAGAACGCCTGGGCGTGCGCCTGTTCGAGCGCCTGCCGCGTGGCATGCAGCCAACGCTGTATGGCGAGGTGATGATTCGCTACGCGCAGAACGCGCTGCACGAGTTCGAACATGCCCAGGCACAGATCGCCGAACTGGCGCGCGGTGCCTTGGGCCTGGTGCGGGTGGGCAGTGTGATGGGGCCGGTGCCCGGTTTGCTGACCAAGGCGGTGCTGGCCTACAAGCGCGATCACCCTAAGGTGCGTATCTCGCTCGAAGTCGGCACCAGCGATACCTTGTTGCCGGCGCTGCTGCGCGGTGATTTCGACATGGTGGTCGGGCGCCTGCCCGACCAGAGCGACAGCCAGGACCTGAACATCGAATTGTTCGAGGGCGGTGAGCAGATGCGCGTCATCGCCCGCGCCGGCCACCCCTTGGCCGACGCCAAGGCGTTGCAGTTGGCCGACCTGGTGGCCCTGACCTGGATCCTGCACCCCATCGGCAGCCCCATGCGCCGCCGGGTCGAAAGTGCCTTGCAGGCGGGCGGCATGGTGCAGTCGCTGGACATTGTCGAGACCGCCTCGATCCTGGCCACCACCGCGATGTTGGAGGCGTCCGAGATGATTGCGGTGGTGCCCAACGATGTGGCCGAGCATTATGCGCGCTACGGCATGGTCGCCATCCTGCCGGTAGAGCTGCCGATCTCGATGGCCAACCTGGGCTTGCTGACCCTGCGCTCGCGGCCCAACTCCGTGGCCTTGGACAGGTTGCTGCAGTACCTGCGCACGCAATAGCCCTGCCTTTACACCTTTTCGAGGTTGCCCTCTGATGCCGTCGGACATTACCCACTCCAGCTTCTGCAACTGGGTCCGCTACAAGCACCTGGTGCTGATCGACACCCTGGCGCGCACCCGCAACATGCACGCCACCGCTACGCGGATGAACCTCAGCCAGCCGGCGCTGAGCAAAATGCTGCGTGACCTGGAGGAGCAGTTTGGCTTCGCCTTGTTCGAGCGCCTGCCACGCAGCATGCCGCCCACCGAGCTTGGCGAGTATGTGGTGCGCTACGCCCAAGGGGTGTTGGGCGACTCGCAGCAGTTTGTCGACCAGGTCAACCGGCTGCGCAAGGGTGGGCACGGGTTCATCCGGGTGGGTGGTATTTTTGCGGCCACCCCCGTGGTGCTGCCTCAAGCCATTGCCGCCATCAAGGCACGCAGCCCGTTGCTCTCGATCGAAGTGGTCGAGCACTCCAGTGACCACCTGTTGGCCATGCTGGAGCAGAACAAACTCGACATCATGATCGGCCGCTTCACGGAAGAACGCTTCAGTCAGCTGTTCGACTA
This sequence comes from Pseudomonas sp. 5.2, assembly GCF_059025405.1. NCBI lineage: Bacteria > Pseudomonadati > Pseudomonadota > Gammaproteobacteria > Pseudomonadales > Pseudomonadaceae > Pseudomonas > Pseudomonas sp. 5.2. The sequence goes on along the minus strand of NZ_JBYBHH010000005.1, from coordinate 273,996 downwards.
TCAGCCCCTGGAGCCCGAGCCCTTCAGCCTGGTGGTCAACAGCCGCCACCCGCTCAATGCACTGGCCAGCACCCCGGTGGAGGCACTGGGTGAGTGGCCCTGGGTGCTTTACCCCGTGGGCACGCCAATTCGCAATCGCCTGGAACAGGCCTTCAGGGTGGCTGGTATTGCCACACCGGCAGACAGCGTCGAGACCATCTCGATGCCGATGTTCCTGCAGTTGCTGCAATCGGGCCCGATGATCGCGATGCTGCCCAGGTCGATGGTCGCCGCACAGCTGAGCAGCGGCCAGTTCAAGGAACTGCAGAGCCCCTTGCACCTGCCCGCGCTGGAGTACGGCATCGTCACCCGCAAGGACGAGCCGCTGACCCCGTCGGCCCACGCATTCGTCGACATTCTGCTCGACTTCGCGCAGCAACGACGTACCGCGCAGGGCACAACAAGCGATTGATAAATCACCACCGATAGACGGTATTGATAACCCTGGGTTATCGCGTGATCGGATCATCTCATTGGGAATGTTGCGCAAGGCTTCTTACAGTGGTCGCAGATTCGCCCGGTATCGAACGGGCGACGCCATAACAAGAAGTCAGCCGCAACGCCTTGAGAGGTCCCATGCAACTGATTGCCCGCTCTGGTGACCTTGCCGTCATCCGCCTCAACCCGCTGGACAACGTTCTCATCGCCCGCCAGGCACTGCCTGAAAGCCTGTTCCTGGACGCAGAAGGGATCATCGTGCGCCAGGCGATCCCCTCAGGCCATAAAGTCGCCACCCAGCGCGTGGAGCAGGGCCAGCCCCTGCGCCGCTATGGCCAGATCATCGGTTTTGCTTCACAGGCCATCGACGCCGGCGACCATGTTCACGTGCACAACGTGCAGATGGGTGATTTTGCCCGCGACTATGCCTTTGGCGTCGATGCCCGCAGCACGCCGGTCGCTGAGGCGGTGTTCCAGGGCATTGTGCGTGCCGATGGCCGGGTAGCCACCCGCAACTACATTGGCATTCTCACCTCGGTGAACTGTTCGGCGACCGTGGCCCGGGCCGTGGCCGACCATTTCCGCCGCGACATCCACCCCGAAGCGCTGGCCGACTACCCGAACATTGACGGCGTGGTGGCCTTGACCCACGGTGCCGGCTGCGCAGTGGACCCTTCCGGTGAAGCCTTGGGCCTGTTGCGTCGGACCTTGGCCGGCTATGCCGTACACCCCAATTTCGCGGCCGTGCTGATCATCGGCCTGGGTTGTGAAACCAACCAGATCGAAAGCCTGCTGGAGACCCAAGGGCTTACCACCAGCACGCAACTGCGCGCCTTCACCATCCAAGGCATTGGCGGCACCTCGAAGACCATCGCCGCTGGTATCGAGCAGGTCAAGGCGCTGTTGGCCCAAGCCAACCAGGTTGAACGCGAGCCGGTCAGCGCCCGCCACTTGATCGTTGGCCTGCAATGCGGTGGCTCCGATGGCTACTCGGGGATCACCGCCAACCCCGCGTTGGGCAATGCCGTCGACCGCCTGGTGGCGGCCGGTGGCACCGCGATTCTGTCTGAAACGCCGGAAATTTATGGCGCTGAGCACCTGCTGACCCGTCGCGCCGTAAGCCGCGAAGTCGGCGAGAAGCTGGTGGCGCGCATCCACTGGTGGGAAGACTACTGCCAGCGCATGAACGCTGAACTGAACAATAACCCGTCGGCCGGCAACAAGGCGGGCGGCCTGACCACCATCCTCGAGAAGTCGCTGGGTGCGGTGGCCAAGGCCGGCTCCAGCAACCTGGTCGACGTCTACCAGTACGCCGAAGCGGTACGCGCCCATGGGCTGGTGTTCATGGACACGCCGGGCTACGACCCGGTCTCGGCCACCGGCCAAGTCGCAGGCGGCGCCAACCTGATTGCCTTCACCACTGGCCGCGGTTCGGCCTACGGCTGCGCCCCGGCGCCGTCGATCAAGCTGGCGACCAACAACCGGGTGTTCGAGCACCAGGAAGAGGACATGGACGTCAACTGCGGTGGCATCGCCGATGGCTCCACCAGCATCGAAGAGCGTGGCGCGTACATCTTCGAACAGATGCTGCGCATCGCCTCTGGCGCGCGCAGCAAAAGCGAACAGCACGGCTACGGGCAGAACGAGTTCGTGCCCTGGCAGATCGGCGCCGTGACCTGATCGACAGCCCACTCCCGAATTTGAGGCAACCTTTTATGCACGTTAGCGGATACAACTTCATTGCAGGCCAGCGCAGCGCGCTGGGCCAGACCTTGGTCTACAGCGTCGACGCCCACACCGGCCAGCGCCTGCCCGGCGGTTTCTATCAGGCCACCCTGGCCGAAGTCGACAACGCCGTGGGCGCGGCCTCGGCGGCTTTCCCGCTGTTTCGTAACCTGCCAGCGGTGCGCCGCGCCGAGTTCCTGGAGGCCATTGCCGACGAGCTCGACGCCCTCGGCGAAGACTTCATTGCCTTGACCTGCCAGGAAACGGCCCTGCCTACTGCCCGGATCCTGGGCGAGCGGGGGCGTACCAGCGGGCAGATGCGCCTGTTCGCCCAGGTGCTGCGCCGTGGCGACTTCTATGGCGCCCGCATCGACCAGGCCCTGCCTGCCCGCACGCCGTTGCCACGCCCAGACTTGCGCCAGTACCGCATCGGTGTGGGCCCGGTGGCGGTGTTCGGTGCCAGCAATTTTCCGCTGGCGTTCTCCACAGCGGGTGGCGATACCGCCGCAGCCCTGGCGGCCGGTTGCCCGGTCGTCTTCAAGGCCCACAGCGGCCACATGGCCACTGCCGAACGCGTAGCTGAAGCAGTGGTTCGTGCTGCCGAACGCACGAACATGCCAGCCGGTGTGTTCAACATGATCTTCGGTGGCGGGGTTGGCGAGGCCCTGGTCAAGCACCCCGGCATCCAGGCCGTCGGGTTTACCGGGTCGCTCAAGGGTGGGCGTGCGCTGTGCGACATGGCGGCGGCACGGCCGCAGCCGATTCCGGTGTTCGCCGAAATGTCGAGCATCAACCCGGTGCTGGTGCTGCCCCAGGCCTTGGCCTCGCGCGGTGCGCAACTGGCCAAGGACCTCACCGCGTCGGTGGTGCAGGGCTGTGGCCAGTTTTGCACCAACCCGGGTTTGGTCCTGGGCATTCGCTCCCCAGCGTTCAGTGCCTTTGTCGAGCAGTTGGCCGGGCACATGGCAGAGCAAGCGCCGCAGACCATGCTCAACGCTGGCACCCTGGGCAGCTACGGCAAGGGCCTGCAGGCCTTGATTGCCCACCCTGGGGTCAAGCGGTTGAGTGGCCAGGCGCAACACGGTAACCAGGCCCAACCGCACCTGTTCGAGGCCGATGTCAGCCTGCTGCTGGAGCAGGACGAGTTGCTTCAGGAAGAAGTGTTCGGCCCGTGCACGGTGGTGGTGCAGGTTGCCGATGAAGCCGAGCTTATGCGCGCGGTGGCAGCCTTGCGCGGCCAACTGACCGCCACGCTGCTGGCGGACGATGCCGACCTGGCGGCCTACGGCTACTTGCTGGGTGCATTGGAAGTAAAGGTCGGTCGCGTGCTGCTCAATGGCTACCCCACCGGGGTCGAGGTGTGCGATGCCATGGTCCACGGCGGCCCATACCCGGCCACTTCGGACGCCCGCGGCACTTCGGTCGGCACCCTGGCCATCGACCGCTTCCTGCGCCCGGTGTGCTACCAGAACGTGCCTGACGCCTTGCTGCCTGCCGCCTTGCAGAACGCCAACCCGCTGGGCATCCAGCGCCTGGTGGACGGCAAGCCCAGCAACGCAGCCCTGAACTGACCGTGGAGTGACAGGCATGACGCAAACCAAACGGTATGACGTGCAGGCGCTAACCCGGTTCGTCGAGCAACTGTTCGAAAAAGCCGGTGCCGATGCCGAGGTCGCCCAGGTGGTGACCCAGGTATTGCTCGAAGGCGAACTGCTGGGCCATCGCACCCATGGCCTGAACCTGGTCAGCCGCTATATTGGCGGCATGCTCAGCGGGCAAGTGAAGGCGCAGGCTCAGGCGCTGGAGCAGGTGTCGGACAGCGGCATCTCCAGCCTCTTCGACGGCCATTACGTACTTGGCCCGTACTGTGTCAGCCGCGCCCTAGAGTGTGCGGCCAAAGGTGCCAGCGCACAGGGCATCGGCATTGCCGTGGTGCGCCGGGCTGCGCACATTGGCTGCCTGGCGGCTTACCTCAAGCCTTATACCGACCGTGGCCTGGTGGCCATGGTGTATTCCTCGGACCCGTCCGTGGGGCTGGTCTGTGCCCATGGTGGGGTCGACCCGGTGTTCACGCCCAACCCGATTGCCGCCGGCATACCGACCCAGGGTGAGCCGATCCTGCTGGACGTGAGCATGTCTACGGTGACCCTCGGCCTGGTCGGGCAGTGCCGTGATGCGGGCAGCCGGCTGCCGCACCCGGTGCTGATGAGCAACGATGGCCACCTGAGCGATGACCCGCGTGACTTCTTCACCACGCCCCAGGGCAGCATTCTGCCACTGGGTGGTCAGGCCTTTGGCCACAAGGGCTTTGCCCTGGCAATCCTGGTCGAGGCACTGACCTCGGCATTGGCCGGCCATGGCCGCAAGGACGCCCCGGACCAGTGGGGCGCGTCGGCCACCGCGGTGGTCATCGACCCGCGCTTTTTCGGCGGCTTGCAAGCGTTTACCGACGAAACCAGCTTTCTTGGCAGGTTGATCGTGGCCAGCCGACCGGTAGACCCCGAGCGCCCGGTGCGCCTGCCTGGGCAAGCCGGCCTGGCGTTGCGCCGACAAGCCTTGGCTCAGGGCCTGAGCCTGTCGCAGCCAGTGCTCGACGACCTCGACCGGCTGGCCGAGCAGTTGCAGCTGGCGACCCGTTCGCAGGCGCTTTCCCAATGAATGACAATGACAACAAGGGTGCACCCATGACAGACCAATTGAATGCCAACCAGCCACTGCCGCTAAGCCACGACCTTGCCGTGTTCGACACCGGCAGCTGGGTGGGGCGCGTCTGGCTGCCGGATCAAGGCCCCGCCGTGGTGCTGGTCAAGGCCGGCGCCGTGCACGATATCAGCGCCCATGTGGCGACGGTTTCGGCCCTGCTGGAAGTAGCCGACCCGGTGGCCTACCTGCGTGCGTTGCCATTGGCCGACGCGTTGATCGAGTTGCCGGCGCTGCTGGCCAACAGCGACCCTGGTCAACGTGACGCGCGCTTGCCTTGGCTGTTGGCACCGATCGACCTGCAAGCAGTGAAGGCTGCCGGCGTCACCTTCGCCGCCAGCTTGCTGGAGCGAGTGGTGGAGGAGCAAGCCAAGGGCGACCCGGCCAAGGCCGATGCCATTCGCGACACCCTGGCCAGCCGGATCGGTGCGGACCTCTCGCAGATCATCCCGGGCTCTGCTCAGGCCGAAGCGCTGCGCAAGGTCCTGGTGGAGCAGGGCCTGTGGTCGCAATACCTGGAGGTGGGCATCGGCCCGGATGCCGAAGTCTTCACCAAGGCGCAGCCACTGTCGGCGGTCGGGCATGGCGCCGATATCGGTATCCACCCCAAGTCGAGCTGGAACAACCCGGAACCGGAAGTGGTACTGGCGGTGTCGAGCGACGGCAGCATCAAGGGCGCCATGCTCGGCAACGATGTCAACCTGCGCGACTTCGAAGGGCGCAGTGCCTTGCTGCTGTCCAAGGCCAAGGACAACAACGCCTCCACCTCGCTGGGGCCATTGCTGCGCCTGTTCGACGAAAGCTTCAGCCTGGACGATGTGCGTAACGCCGAAGTGGACCTGCGTGTCGAGGGCCAGGACGGCTTCATCCTGTCCGGCCGCAGCTCCATGCGCCAGATCAGCCGCGACCCCCAGGACCTGGTGCAGCAGACCCTCAACGAAAACCACCAGTACCCCGACGGCCTGGTGCTGTTTCTCGGTACCCTTTTCGCGCCCAAGCAGGACCGCGACCAGCCAGGCAACGGTTTTACCCACAAGCCCGGCGACTTGGTCGCCATCAGCAACGCGCAACTGGGCACCCTGTGCAACCGCGTCACCACCAGCGACCTCGCGCCGCAGTGGGGCTTCGGCCTGCGTGCGCTGATCGACAGCCTGAGCCGGCGCGGCCTGCTCGAGGCGGCGGTAACTGCGCGTCAACCTTGAGGGTTGCCGCACCAAGGATGAACGCAACAGGACCGACGGATCGCCAAGGCGCTGAAGGCGCCGCAACAATAATAATAAAGGCCCCCCAATGAACCCTATGAAGAAGTATCAGCGCCTCACCGTTGTCTTCCTGCTGTTGATTGGCATCGTCAACTACCTGGACCGTAGTGCGCTGTCGATCGCCAACACCTCGATCCAGAAAGACATGATGATCAGCCCCTCGCAGATGGGCATTCTGTTGTCGGCCTTCTCCATTGCTTATGCCTTTGCCCAGTTGCCGATGGGCATGATCATCGACCGCCTGGGCAGCAAGATCGCCCTCGGCGCCTCGTTGCTGGCCTGGTCGGTGGCCCAGGCCACCTTTGGCATGGTCAGCAGCTTTGCCGGTTTCATGGGCTTGCGCGTGTTGCTGGGGATTGGCGAGGCGCCGATGTTCCCTTCGGCGGCCAAGGCCTTGTCGGAATGGTTCGATGCCAACGAACGCGGCACGCCGACCGGTATCGTCTGGTCCTCGACCTGCCTTGGCCCATGCCTGGCGCCACCCTTGCTGACGCTGTTCATGGTCAATTTCGGCTGGCGCGGCATGTTCATCATCACCGGGTTGATCGGTGTGGTGCTGGCGGTGTGCTGGTTGAGCTTCTACAAGAGCAAGGCGCAGTACCTGGCTGAGCTCGCTGCGCAAGGTAAACCGTTGCCTACCGAGTCCAAGCAGCCGCTGCCTGCGGCCAATCCACAGGCGCCGAAGGTGTCGTACTTTGCGGGTTGGCTCGACTTGTTCAAGCACCGCAGCACTTGGGGGGCGGTACTGGGCTTCATGGGCGTGATCTACATGCTCTGGCTGCACCTGACCTGGCTGCCCGGCTACTTCGAGCGTGAGCACGGCCTGGACCTGTACAAGACTGCCTGGGTGGTTTCGCTGGCCTATGGCTTCGGCGCGGCGGGCACGATCGTCGCCGGGCGCTTCTGCGACTTGCTGGTCAAACGCGGCATGAGCATTCTTGGCAGCCGCAAATTCAGCGTGATCACCGGCCTGGTGCTGGCGGCGCTGTTCACCTTGCCGCTGTCCTTCGTCAGTGGCCTGACCGGCTGTGTGATCCTGCTTTGCCTGGCGCTGTTCAGCATCAACATGGCCAGTGCTACCGCGTGGATGATCGTCAACACCATCGTCGACAGCCCGCGGGTGGCGTCGTTTGGCTCGATCCAGAACTTCGGCGGCTACATTGCGGGCTCCGTGGCACCGATCGTCACCGGCTTCAGCATCCAGTACTCGGGCTCGTTCAACACGGCATTCATGATCAGCGCGATCGTGGCACTGTGCTCGGCGGTGGCTTACTTCCTGCTGCTGAAGGCACCGATCGGCAGTGCCAAGGCCGAGGCGGGGCCGATGGTTGGGGTGACCGAGTAACAGCCCTACTGCGCCACTGGACCTACGGCACTTGTCAGGTGTGGGTATCTGTATGTATAACCAGTACCCACATTCACTGCCCGACCTTGCCCCGTGATCGCCCATTCTGTCGACGACCCGTTCTATTACCTGCATAACTTCCGCCAGGTGCTGCTATGGGTCGAGCAGCGCTATGACGACCTGCTCGATGACCAGGAGCTGGCGTTCATCCAGGCGTTTACGCAATTGGACGCGCCGGCGCAGGCCTTGATGGTGCGTATGGTCATGCGCAAGGGCGAGCTGTTTCGCAGTGACAAGCTGACCTATGCCGAGATCGGCGATACCGCGCTGGCCTTGCAGCCGTTGCAGGCGTTGGGTTGGGTTCGGGAGCCTGCGCATCTGGAGCTGGAGCAGCTGTTCAGCTTGCTGCGCAAGGACGAACTGGCATCGTGCTTCGCCGCCCAATTGAGCCGGCCGCGCGCCGCCAAGCACGACTTGCTCGCACAGCTTCAACCCCTGGGGCTAACGGCCAGGCCGTTGCAGGCGTGGTTCCCCGGCAGTGACGTGCGCATTTTCCAGTGGTGCCTGCAGCCGCTGTGTGACCGCATGCGCCTGTTGTTCTTCGGCAACCTTTACCAGGACTGGTCGGATTTCGTGCTTGCCGACCTGGGCTTGCTGCGCTACGAGCACGTACCTTTCAGCACCGATTCCCGCGCCTTGCGCCATCGCGCCGAGGTCGATCTGGCCATGGCCTTGCACCAGTGCGCCGAGCGGCTGGAGCAGGGCGATGACCCGCTGTCGATTCTGGGCGCGATGGCAGGGCTGCACAGTGACAACCCTTGGTTGGCCCGGCGCCATGCGCGCCTGCTGTTTGCCCTGGGCCAGCAATGCGAGCGCCAGGGCGACTGGGACCAGGCCATGGCTGTCTACGGCCAGTGCAGCCATGCGCAAGCGCGAATCCGTCAGGTGCGTGTACTGGAACGTAGCGAACAATGGCCGCAGGCCCATGCACTGGCACAGCAGCTGGCCGCGGCCCCGGCCAATGCGCTGGAGGTGCAGGCGCTCGAACGCATGCTGCCGCGCCTGGCCCGCAAACTCGGCGGCCCGCCACAACGTCGCCAGCGTGCTGCGCCGCTGCACTTGATCGAACTTGAGCTGCCGCGTGAACACGCAGCCCTGGGTGTGGAGGAGGCTGTGCGCCAGCACTTGGCCGAGGCCGGCGGGCAGGTCCATTACGTGGAAAACACACTGTTCAACAGCTTGTTCGGCCTCTTGTGCTGGGAGGCGATCTTCGCGCCGGTACCAGGTGCCTTTTTCAACCCGTTCCAGGCCGCGCCACAAGACCTGCACGACAGCGACTTCCAGCAACGGCGCAGTGCGCTGTTCGACCGCTGCCTGGGGCGGCTCGACGAGGGTAGCCACCGCCAGGCCATTCTCGATTGCTACGCCGCCAAGCACGGCCTGCAGTCGCCGTTCGTGTTCTGGCCGATGCTCAGCGAAGCCTTGCTCGAACAGGCACTGGCTTGCCTACCGGCCGCGCACCTGAAGCAGTGCTTCCTGCGCCTGTTGCAGGACATCCGCAACAACCGCGCCGGGATGCCTGATCTGATCCAGTTCTGGCCCGAGCAGGGCGGCTACCGCATGGTCGAGGTCAAGGGGCCGGGCGACCGCCTGCAAGACAACCAATTACGCTGGCTAGAGTTCTGCCGTGCCCAAGGTTTGCCCGTTGCAGTGTGCCATGTGCGCTGGAGCGAGGCGGCGTGAGCTACAGCGTGGCGGTGCGCGCCCTGTGCGAGTTCAGTGCCAAGGTTGGCGACCTGGACCTGCGCTTCACCCCGTCGCCCACGGCCCAGGAAGGCATCGAGGGGCACCGTCGGGTAGTGGCGCGGCGTGCGGCTGATTACGAGTCGGAAGTGGCCCTTGAGGGGCAGTTTGAAAGCCTGCGGGTGCGAGGCCGGGCCGACGGTTACGACCCCAATTGCAACCGCTTGGAAGAGATAAAGACCTACCGCGGCGACCTTGCGCGCCAGCCGGCCAACCATCGCCAGCTGCACTGGGCCCAGGCCAAGGTCTACGCCTGGTTGATGTGCCAAGCGCGGCAATTGCCGGCCATCGAAGTGGCCCTGGTGTACCTGGACGTGGACAGCGACGGCCAGACGCTGATCAGCGAGCACCACACGGCTGCCGCGCTGCAAGCGTTCTTCGAAACCCAGTGCCGCTGCTTTCTGGCTTGGGCGCAGCGTCAGCAAGGCCGACTGGCCGAGCGTGACCGCGATCTGCAGGCGCTGGGGTTTCCCTATGCGCAATTCCGCCAGGGCCAGCGGCAATTGGCCGAGACCCTGTACAAGGCCGTCAGCACCGGCCGCTGCCTGATGGCCCAGGCCAGTACCGGTATCGGCAAGACCCTGGGCACCTTGTTCCCGTTGCTCAAGGCGATGGTGCCGCAGCAGCTCGACAAAGTGTTCTTTCTGACGGCCAAGACGCCGGGCCGTGCGCTGGCCCTCGATGCCATGCGCCAGATCACCGATGCCACGCCGCAACCGGCCTTGCGCACCTTGGAGCTGATTGCCCGCGACAAGGCCTGCGAGTACCCCGACAAAGCTTGCCATGGCGAGTCCTGCCCGTTGGCGCAAGGCTTCTACGACCGCCTGCCCGCCGCGCGCGAGGCTGCAGCAGCGGTGCCGTTGCTGGACCGTGCCAGCCTGCGCGAGGTGGCCTTGGCGCATCAGGTTTGCCCTTATTACCTGGGCCAGGAAATGGCCCGCTGGGTCGACCTGGTGGTGGCCGACTACAACTATTACTTCGATGCCCATGCCTTGCTGTTCGGCTTGGCCCAGGCTAACCAATGGCGGGTGGCGGTGCTGGTAGACGAAGCGCACAACCTGGTCGAGCGCGGTCGCGGCATGTACAGCGCCAGCCTCGAGCAAGGCCAGTTGCTCGCCTTGCGCCAGAGCAAACCGCAAGGGCTCACCCATGCACTGGACCGCCTCAACCGGCAGTGGAACGCGTTGTACAAAGAGCAGCGTGCACCGTATCAGGCCAGCGAGCAGTTGCCGGAGGCCTTCATACGCGCCCTGCAGCAGTGCATCGGGCTGATCCAGGAGCGCATGAATCAGGCGCCAGCCGAGGTAGATGTGCAGGTGCTGCAGTTCTTCTACCAGGCGTTGCAGTTCAGCCGGGTGGCTGAATTGTTCGACGAGCATTTCATCTTCGACATCAGCCAGCGCGAAGGCCAGCGCAAGCGGCGCCTGGCCACCCTGTGCCTGCGCAATGTCACCCCGGCGCGGCTGCTGGCCCCACGCATGCAGGCGGCGCGCAGTGTGACGCTGTTTTCCGCCACGCTGAGCCCTCGGCATTTCTACAGCGACTTGCTCGGCATGCCGGCCGACACGGCCTGGCTGGAAGTGGCAGCGCCGTTTCGCGCCGAACAACTCGAAGTACGCATCGCCAGCCAGGTCTCGACCCGTTACCGAGAACGCCAGGCTTCGCTGGCGCCAATCGTCGCGCTGATCGCCGAGCAGTACCAGCGCATGCCCGGTAACTACCTGGCCTTTTTCAGCAGCTTCGAATACCTGCAACAGGTGGCCGGCTTGTTGGCAGAGCGGCATGCCGACATTCCCCTGTGGGCGCAGGCGGCAGGCATGGATGAAGAGGCGCGTCAGGCATTTCTCGATCGCTTCGTGGCGGATGGCTGCGGGGTGGGTTTTGCGGTGCTGGGGGGCGCGTTCGGGGAAGGGGTCGATTTACCCGGCACGCGCTTGATCGGGGCGTTTGTCGCGACCCTCGGGCTGCCCCAGGTCAACCCTGTCAACGAGCAGTTCAAGCAGCGCCTGGGGCGCCAGTTTGGCGCAGGCTTTGATTACGCCTACCTCTACCCAGGCGTGCGCAAGGTCATTCAGGCGGCGGGCAGGGTCATTCGGGGGGACCAGGACCAAGGCGTGCTGGTGTTGATCGACGAACGCTTTGCTGAACCGCGGGTTCAGCAGATGTTTCCCAGTTGGTGGCGGTCGGGCGGTGCCTGACGCTTGCCGCTGCCCTTGGCGCCGTTCACCGCTGGTCAAACTGTGGACGGGTAGGCGGGCTTGGGTTCGTTATGCGGGCGTCAGTTGGGGTAACATTACCCTCCGCGCCGTCTTCAAACCCCTTGAATATCAAGGTGATGGCACTGCTCCAAGCCCGAATGGCCATGCGTTGTCATTTGGGCTTGCTTTCATGTCGAATAGACTCGCTTCACGCTTTGGCTGCCCCCGTACCGGTCAAGCGTCGCTACAGGATTCACGTTGTGACCGATCTCTCGAAAAACCCGCTGCTGCAGTACATGGCCCGCCTGGCGCCGTCGAGCCAGCAAACCATGCGCTACATCCTTCAGGACGCGGCCGACCGGCTGGGTTTCGTCGACTGCAACCTTGTCGATGTACCGTGGCACTTGCTTGAACCTGGGCATGTGATCGGCCTGGTAGCGGCATTGCGCGAGGATGGTTACGCCCCTAACAGTTCGTCGCTGTATGTGAATGCGGTGCGTGGGGTGATGAACGAGGCGTGGCGCCAGGGCCTGATCGATCATGAGCAGCTGTTGAGAATCCGCGAGGTCAAGCCGGCGACCGGTAGCCGCCTGCCCCCGGGGCGCAACCTGCGGCGCAGCCTGATCCGTGAGTTGATGGACGTGTGCGCGGCCGACCCTCGGCCGCAAGGTGTGCGCGACGCGGCGATCATTGCCTTGCTGTACGGCACCGGCATGCGCAAGTCGGAGTCGGTCGACATCGACCTGGACCAGGTCGACTTCGATGCTCGCAGCCTGCAGGTACTGGGCAAGGGCAACCGGCAGTTGATCAAGTATGCGCCGCCTTGGGCGTTCGAAAAGCTGCAGGCGTGGCTGGACCTGCGTCGCAACGATTTGCCGGAGGGGGCAGCGGACGACCCGTTCCTGTTCAACCGCATTCGCCGGGGCAACCACATTACCCGCGCCCGCATCACCAAGCATGCGATCTACTACATTGCGCGCCAGCGCGGTGCCCAGGTGGGGGTGAAGATCATGCCTCATGATTTTCGCCGTGCGTTCATCACTCGGGTTATTGAAGAGCACGACCTGTCGATTGCCCAGAAGCTCGCGCACCATGCCAACATCCAGACCACGGCCAGTTACGACCGCCGGGATGACAACGAACGGCGGCGGGCGGTAGACCGCTTCGATTACTGAAGCCTCACTGCATAGCTGTCTGTAGGAGCAGCCTTGTGCTGCGAAGAGGCCGGTGTAAGCACCTGTAATCTCCACTGCTTGCACCGGCCTCTTCGCAGCACAAGGCTGCTCCTACAAAAAACAAAGCTCATTACATTCCGGCACCGAAACAGGGCCTTCGTGCGCCCTCGCTTTGTGCGCGCCACCCCTGTGTGCCCGATGCCAGAGCGGTCGCGCTGACGATTTCATTTTTGTTCACCTGCGTAGTTGGCCCGCAACCTGCTATATCCAGCCTGAGAATTTGATCGAGTGGTCAGGCTGGCAGCCCTCAAGCGCCGCCTGCCTGGCCCTCTAAACGGCCACCAGGCCACGGATATCAGGGGCCGCAGGATGTCGCTCGCGGAGCAGATCGAACAACAACAAGACGACGCAGGCTGGAGCGCCTTCCTGCAGTTGCGCTTTACCCAGCGCGACGGTGTGACCCGCCTTGGTGCGCGGCGGCATTTTGGACCTCTTTTGGTGCAGCGGCCTTTCTATCCCGAGGGCGCGCCGTGCCATGTCTATGTGCTGCATCCGCCCGGCGGCATCGTTGCCGGTGACCGGCTGGAACTCGACATCCACCTTGAACCTGGCAGCCACGCCTTGCTGACCATGCCCGGCGCGAGCAAGTTCTACCGCAGCATTGGCCCGACCGCACGGCTGGCCCAGCGTTTTCACCTGGCCGCCGACAGCACCCTGGAATGGCTGCCTCAAGACAGCATTTTCTTCGCCGGTGCCCGTGCCAGCCTCGACAGCCGCTTCACCCTGGCGCCAGGCGCCCGGTTGCTGGCCTGGGAAACCCTGTGCCTGGGCCGCCCGGTGATGAATGAGCGCTTCGATCACGGCGCCCTCGACAGCCGCTTGCACATCGAAATGCCCGATGACCCAGGCCTGTACGAGCGCCTGCGCATCGAAGGCGGGCAATTAGGCAAGCTCGCTGGGCATCCCTTGGTCGCCACCTTTTGCGCCGCCCCGGCGGACCCTGCGCTGCTGGACCACGTCCGGGCCTTGCTCGATGAGCTGGACAACCCCGCTGGTGCCACCCTGATCGGCTCGCTGCTGGTCATCCGCCTGCTCGACCACGACAACCAACACCTGCAACACACCTTGCAACGCCTCTGGCATGCCTTGCGCCCGGCCGTCCTCGGCCTGCCAGCATGCCCGCCGCGTATCTGGGCTACCTGAGAGAAGCGCCATGGAGCTGACCCCAAGAGAGAAAGACAAACTGCTGCTGTTCACCGCCGCGTTGCTGGCGGAGCGGCGCCTGGCCCGCGGCCTGAAACTCAACTACCCGGAAGCGGTGGCGCTGATCAGTACCGCCGTGCTCGAGGGCGCCCGGGATGGCCGCACGGTGGCCGAGCTGATGAGCCTGGGCCGTGAAGTGTTGAGCCATGAGCAAGTTATGCCTGGCGTCGCTGAAATGATCCACGACGTGCAGGTCGAGGCGACCTTCCCCGATGGCACCAAGCTGGTGACCGTGCATGACCCCATCGTCTGATACAGCCCAGGAGCCCAGCATGATCCCAGGTGAAATCCAGGTCGCCGGCGGCGACATCGAGCTTAATAGCGGCCGCGCGACGGTGAGCGTCAGCGTGGCCAACCACGGCGACCGGCCCGTGCAGGTCGGCTCGCACTACCACTTCTACGAGGTCAACGACGCACTGGTGTTCGAGCGTGCGCCTACCCTGGGCTTTCGCCTGGACATTCCAGCCGGCACCGCCGTGCGCTTCGAGCCGGGCCAGGCCCGCACCGTGCAACTGGTCGCCTATGCCGGCAAGCGTGAGGTCTATGGCTTCCAGGGCAAGGTGATGGGCGCACTGGAGGGCAGGGCATGAGCCGTATTTCCCGCCAGGCCTATGCCGACATGTTCGGCCCCACCGTGGGCGACCGCGTGCGCCTGGCCGATACCGCGCTGTGGGTAGAGGTCGAAAAAGACTTCACCGTGTATGGCGAAGAGGTCAAGTTCGGCGGTGGCAAGGTCATCCGCGATGGCATGGGGCAAGGCCAGATGCTGGCGGCCGAGGCCATGGACCTGGTGCTGACCAACGCGTTGATCATCGATCACTGGGGTATCGTCAAGGCAGACATCGGCGTCAAGCACGGCCGCATCGCTGCCATTGGCAAGGCCGGCAACCCCGATGTGCAACCAGGGGTCACCGTGCCAGTCGGCCCAGGCACCGAGGTGATCGCTGCAGAAGGCAAGATCGTCACCGCTGGCGGCATCGACTCGCACATCCACTTCATCTGCCCGCAGCAGGTGGAGGAGGCCCTTACCAGCGGCGTCACCACCTTCATCGGTGGCGGCACGGGGCCGGCCACCGGTACCAACGCCACCACCTGCACCCCTGGCCCGTGGTACCTGGCGCGCATGCTCCAGGCCGCCGACAGCCTGCCCATCAATATCGGCCTGCTGGGCAAAGGCAATGCGTCGCGCCCCGAGGCATTGCGCGAGCAGATCGCGGCAGGCGCCGTCGGCCTGAAACTGCACGAGGACTGGGGTTCGACCCCGGCAGCCATCGACTGTTGCCTGGGCGTGGCCGAGGAAATGGACATCCAGGTGGCGATCCACACCGACACCCTCAACGAGTCCGGTTGCATCGAAGACACCCTGGCGGCCATTGGCGACCGCACCATCCACACCTTCCATACCGAGGGCGCGGGCGGTGGCCACGCGCCAGACATCATCCGCGCCGCAGGGCAGGCCAACGTGCTGCCGTCCTCGACCAACCCGACCTTGCCGTACACCGTCAACACTGTCGACGAGCACCTGGACATGCTCATGGTCTGCCACCACTTGGACCCGAGCATCGCCGAGGACGTGGCGTTCGCCGAGTCGCGCATCCGCCGCGAGACCATCGCTGCCGAGGACATCCTGCACGACATGGGCGCCTTCGCCATGACCTCGTCCGACTCCCAGGCCATGGGCCGCGTAGGGGAGGTGGTACTGCGCACCTGGCAGGTGGCGCACCAGATGAAGCTGCGCCGTGGGCCTCTGGCGCCGGACAACAGCTACAGCGACAACTTCCGGGTCAAGCGCTACATCGCCAAGTACACCCTCAACCCAGCGTTGACCCACGGCATTGCCCATGAAGTGGGCTCAGTGGAGGTGGGCAAGCTGGCTGACCTGGTGCTGTGGGCCCCGGCCTTTTTTGCGGTCAAGCCCGCCTTGGTGATCAAGGGCGGGATGATCGTCACCGCGCCCATGGGTGATATCAATGGCTCAATCCCGACGCCGCAACCCGTGCACTACCGGCCGATGTTCGGCGCCTTGGGCGCGGCGCGGCACGCCACGCGGATGACCTTTCTGCCGCAGGCCGCCATGGACAGCGGCCTGGCCGAATCACTCAACCTGCGCAGCCTGATCGGTGTGGCCCACGGCTGCCGACGGGTGCGCAAGGCCGACATGGTCCACAACACCTTGCAGCCGGTCATCGAAGTCGATGCGCAGACCTACCAGGTGCGTGCCGACGGCGAGTTGCTGGTGTGCGAACCGGCCAGCGAACTGCCGCTGGCCCAGCGTTACTTCCTGTTCTGAAGGAGCACAGATGATAGTCCTGACTCGCCGGGTCACCGAACCCGGCTCGCTTGCCGAAACTGGCACCGTCACCCTGGATGTGGACAGCCGAATCAAGAGCCGCCTGCGGGTAACCCTCGACGACGGCCGCGACGCCGGGCTGATGCTCGCGCGCGGCCACCTGCTGCGCGGCGGTGAACTGCTGGCCGATGCCGATGGCAGCCAGGTCATTCGCGTGCTGGCCGCCCCAGAAACGGTTTCGACGGTACGTTGCGCCGACCCCCACTTGCTGGCACGGGCCGCCTACCACCTGGGCAACCGTCATGTGCCGCTGCAGATCGAACCTGGCCTGCTGCGTTACCAGCACGACTATGTGCTGGACGACATGCTGCGAGGCCTGGGCTTGACGGTGGAAACCGAACAGGCGCCGTTCGAACCCGAGGCGGGCGCCTACCAGAGCGCGCCGCACAGCCATAGCCACAGCCATGGCAACGACCACCCGTTCGTGCGCCTGCCTGCCCATTCCTGAACTGCCCTGGAGCCACTGATGAAAAAGACGTTCGCCCTGTTTCTGCTGATGCTGGCGGTGCCGGCCTTCGCCCACCCCGGCCACGACAGCAACCCGTTGCAGGACGGCCTGCTGCACCCGCTGACCGGCCTGGACCACTTGCTGATGCTGCTGGGCACTGGCGTGCTCGCTGCGCTGACCCGACGCAACCTGACCTTGCCCTTGGCAACCCTGGCGGCGATGTTTGGTGGCGCGGTGTGCGGCCATCTGTTTGGGGATGTGTTGGGCATGGAAACGATGATCAGCGTGTCGTTGCTGGTCGCCGCCGGGGCCCTGTTGCTGCCTAGCCGCCAGCTGTTGCTGGCGCTGGCCATGCCGGTGTTCGCCCTGTTTCACGGCTGGGCGCATGGCGTTGAAGCCACGCCCAGCGCGTTCTGGCAATTCAGTGCTGGCTTCGTGACCGTCAGCGGCCTGCTGCTGGTGGCCGGGTTCGCGGTGGGTTGCTTACTGCGCCGCCACAGCGGCCTGCAAAAAGCCTTCGGTGGTGGCCTGCTGGCCGGCGCCGCACTGGTCCTGGCCGGTTGATGGACAGCGACCTGGCGCTGTTGCGCTTGCTGCAACTGGCCAGCCCGGGTTTGCCGGTGGGTGGGTTCACCTACTCGCAAGGGCTGGAATGGGCCGTCGAAGCGGGTTGGGTGAAGGATATCGCCAGCTTCAGTGCCTGGCAGCGCGAGCAGTTGCACGACACCCTGGGCTGCGTCGACTGGCCCGTGCTGGCACGCCTGTATCAGGCCTGCCTGGCCACGGATGCCCAAGCATTCAGCCAATGGAGCCGCTTTCTGCTGGCCAACCGGGAAACCGCGGAGTTGCGCCTGGAAGAACAACAGCGTGGCTCGGCGCTGGCACGCCTGCTCGATGGCTGGCAATTGGGGCAGGACCCCGCCTGGCGGGCCAGCCTTGAACTCAGCCAACTGGGCGGTATGGCCTGGCTCGGCGCCTACTGGTCGATCCCGCTGCGTCAGTTGGCGCTGGGCATTGGCTTCGCCTGGCTCGAAGGCGCAGTGATGGCCGGGGTCAAGCTGGTGCCGTTCGGCCAGCAGGCGGCGCAAACCTTGCTGCGCGACCTTGGCCAGGACTTACCCGCCGTACTCGACCAGGCGCTGGCCCTGGGCGATGACCAGCTCGGTGGCGGCCTGCCATTGCTGGCGATTGCTTCATCGCGACATGAAACCCAATACACCCGTTTGTTCCGCTCCTGAGGACTGCCTTCATGCAAAGCTATCAACAACCCCTGCGCGTCGGTGTCGGCGGCCCGGTCGGTTCCGGCAAGACCGCGCTGCTCGAAGCCCTGTGCAAGGCCATGCGCGATCATTATCAGATCGCCGTGGTGACCAACGACATCTACACCAAAGAGGACCAACGCATTCTCACCGAGGCAGGTGCACTGGAGCCTGAGCGCATTGTCGGCGTGGAAACCGGCGGCTGCCCACACACGGCGATCCGCGAAGACGCCTCGATGAACCTGGCGGCGGTGGAGGCCTTGGCGCGCAAGTTCGGTAACCTTGAGGTTATCTTCGTGGAGAGCGGTGGTGACAATCTCAGCGCCACTTTCAGCCCGGAGCTGGCCGACCTGACCATCTACGTCATCGATGTTGCCGAGGGTGAGAAGATCCCGCGTAAGGGCGGACCGGGGATTACCAAGTCCGACTTCCTGGTGATCAACAAGACCGACCTTGCGCCTTACGTCGGTGCATCGCTGGAGGTGATGGAGCGCGACACCCAGCGCATGCGCCCACAGCGGCCATGGACATTCAGTAACCTGAAAAAGGGCGAAGGGCTGCAGGCGGTGATCGATTTCATCGTCGAACGCGGGATGCTTGGCGTGCGCGGCTAGCCGGCATGCAATACGCGTGTAGGAGCAGCCTTGTGCTGCGAAGAGGCCGGTGAAAGCAGCAAACATTCACTGTGTAGCCGCCGGCCTCTTCGCAGCACAAGGCTGCTCCTACAGGGCAACATTCAGGGCAGGCTTGCATCAGTCATGGCAACAATGCGCCTTGCCGGTCTGCCCTTCATAGCGGTCATGGTGCCGCACCCAGTCCATGGTCCCGGCCTCGTTACGCCCCAACGGCGCAATGTCGAGGAAGTTGTAGGTATTGACCAGAATGTCCAGCCCGCGGGCATAGGTTGAGTACGTGTGGTACACGCCGCCGTCCGCGTCAAGGTAGAACGCACTCAACCCCGGCAACTCGCTTTCGCTGCCTTCATAAGGCTCATAGTTATACTGCCGAGGCCCATCGCTGCCCACGCTGACGCCAAAGTCTTCATTGAACCCGCTACCTGCGGACGAGTACCAGGGAAACTGCCAGCCCATGCGCTGGCGAAATGCCTGGAACTCGGCGTAGGGCGCCCGTGAGACGGCCACCAGCGATACATCGTGGTGCGCCAGGTGCAGGTTCGCGCCGTCAAAATGGTCAGCTAGGAAAGAGCAGCCTGGGCAACCTTCACACCAACCCTCGGCGAACATGAAATGATAGAGCAACAGCTGGCTGCGCCCGGCGAACAGTTGGGCCAGGCTCAGTTCGCCCTCCGGCCCCTGGAATCGATACGGTTGTTCGACCTTCACCCAGGGCAAAGCGCGACGTGCTGCAGCCAGCTCGTCGCGTTGATGGGTGAAGGCTTTTTCGTGCAGCCACAGCTGCCGGCGTGCTGCCAGCCACTGGCTGCGGGAGACCACCTCATGCCTGTTTTCACTGCTCATGGTGCTGACTCCAGGGTAGGGATTCAGCACTGGTCGAGCGGGGCAGGGCCAGATCGACAGGCATCGAAGGTGGTGCGATGAACGGTGTGCTTGGCGTCAGCCCGAATGGGCGATAGGGTCGTCGGTCAGTTCATCCGGCACGTCGCTTTCCCCAGGTAAAGCGGTAATCACACTGAAGTCGCTGACTTCGACCGCACCGCCGCCATACCCCAGCAGGTGGAAGGAAAACGCCTTGCGCTCGGTCGGGTTGTCAAAGCTGAACTCCATTTCCAGTGGCTGATCCGCCGTCACGCGGATTTCTTCTGGCAGCCCCAATGGCACATCTTGCTCCAGTTGCTTGGCCTTGAGCTGAATGTAGGCCGCACGACGCGGGTCCAGCGAGCGCACCTTGACCCGTACACGGGTGTGCGAGCCGCCGGGCATCTCCAGGTACTGCGCACCGATCAGGTTGTCGGCCCAGTCATCGTGAATGCGCTTGCGCAACTTTATCGGTGATGGGCCGCCGAACTGGTAGCGCAGGTTGAGCGGCGTTTGCAGCAGCGACTGGTCGAGGGTGCCGGCCAGGGTGACAATTTGCTGGCCGAGCATGTCGTTACCGGTGCCGAGGTAGCGCGCCTGGTCGGCGATGAAACCTTCGCTGGCATAGCGTCGGCAGCGCTGCTGGAAGTCGCATTCGGTGAACACGCCTTGGCCGTTGTGGTAACGCAGCATGCCGTTGGTGTAGGAGATCATCTCGCGGCCAGTGTCGTAATCGCGGTACAGCGAGCGGCCACCCAGTGCGACGGGGATCGGCAAGGCGAAGTAGTCGAGCAGCGACGTGGTCAGGTCGATATGGCCATAAGTGCCGCGCTTGATAGTGGGTAGCTCCGCCTGCTCCGGCGCCAGGGTGAGGTTGAAACCCCACGAGGATGCCAGGCGCACGCCGTCTATGCCGTGGGACTCGTCGGAGGTGACTACCACCAGGGTGTCCTTGAGCACACCCTGGCGTTCGAGGCTATCGAGAAACGCGCCGATTGCATCATCCAGGTAGGCGACGGCAGCCTGCTTGGGCGTGTCGTAGCGCTCGAGGTAAGCCGCCGGTGCCGAATATGGCTGGTGAGTGCCCACGGTCAGCAAGGTCAGCATCCAAGGTTTGTCTTGTTTCCTCAGCTGGCCGACATAGTCCAGGGCACCTTCGAAGAAAGCGCGGTCGTCCTTGCCCCAAGGGAATTCCAGGTAGTTCTTGTTGCGGAACCACTCCAGGCCATGCACCGAATCGAAACCGATGTGCGGCATGATGCGGTCCTTGGCCATGAAGCGCAGCCCAGCACCCTGTAGGTAGTGGGTGGTGAACCCGGCCTGGCGCAACTGTGCCGGCAGGCAGGCCTGGTTACGGTCGTTCTGGGTCAGCAGTTCGACGCCCTTAGGCGTGCCGTTGGCCAGCTTGTCGTAATCACCGCACAGCATCGCGTACAGGCCACGGATGGTCTGGTGGGTGTGCAGCACATAATCCGGGGTGTTCATGCCGCGCTCGGCCCAACGGCTGAGCTTTGGCATCAGGTCTTCGTCGAAGCGGCTATGCAGGGCCTGGCGGTTGGGGCGAATGTAGGCCCCGGGGATGCCTTCGACGGTGATGACCAACAGGTTGCGTGCACTGCCCGGTGCCTTGAGCAGCTTCTGGCCATGCAGGTCGGACTGGGTCAGGCCACTGCTGGGCAAGGGCGTGACCCCCTGTTCCTGGCCGGCCCAGCCCAGGGCCTGGCGCTGCAGGCTACCGACGCCGGCCGACAGCAACTGATGGGAGAGGTTGTACTGCCGCCACTGCTCGGCATCGGAAGGCGCCAGGTGTTGGCTGCCCCAGTGCGCGCCAAACAGCAGCAGCGTAACTGCCCAGGCCTTGCGGGGCAGGGGGGCGACACGTTGGCCGCGGCTGCTCCAGACGCTGAGCAACCAGCCCAGCACGCCGGCCGCCAAGAGCCAGGGCAACCAGCCATGCGCGAGGCCGCCGCCGGTTGAGTTCTCCATGAATTGGGAGTCGGTCAGGTAGCCGAGGTCGGCGCTGGTGGGCAGCCTGCCCACCGCGCTCACCAGCTCGGCCGACGCCACCCAGAGCGCCGCCCAGGCCAGCAAAACCGGCAACGCCAGCCACCACGGCCGGCGGTGCAGCAGCAAGACCAGCAGGCTGCCGAGGGCCAGGTCGGACAGATAACCGAGCGGGTTGGACCAACCCAGCATGGCGCGCGTACCCAGTGGGATCACCAGCACCAGGCCCGCCAAAGCGACGAGCCGGGTGCGTGGGTGGTCGAACAGGTTCTTCACAGAAAACTTCCCTTTTGCCATTAAATCGTCATGCAACTGTGCTGAATGATAACAGGCTGGGCCAGGGAATACGGCGGGCTACAAGGCTGGTAACCAAATGCCGGGCTGGCTTGCGCAGGCCCGGCAGGCGGCTGGGGGTCAGAAGTAGTAGGGGAATTTGAGGCTGAAGGAGAAGTCTGGCGCATCGTCGGTCAGGCCAATCGAGAGGTTGGGCACGATGGTCAGGTTGTCGCTGGCCGCAAAGGTCATGCCGATGTTGAAGTTGGCTGAGTTGTAATCGCTGTTGCTGATCGATTGCCAGTCGCCGCCATCCGGCTTGATCTTGCTCTTGCGGGCAAACTGGTCGGAAACCGAGAACGACATGCTCATCTTCTCGTTCAAGGCAAAGGCGATACCGGCCCCGACTTGCCAGGAGTCGCCGAGTTTCACGTCACCCGGCACCTTGCTGTTGACCTGGGGGCTGATGTCGCTGAACGAGTCTTCCATGTTGTAGGTGTAGGACAGGCTGCCGAACAGCACGGCGGGGTCGAATGTCTTGACCAGCGAGATGCCCGGTGTAATCGCCCATACGCCGTTGCCGGTCGGCAGGCTTTCTGGCACCGACAGGTTGTCGTTGCCTGGCACCTCGCGCAGCTTGATGCCGTATGGGTCCTTGCCGGTGGGCGCCTTTACCCGCAGTGTCGCCACCGCATCGGGCCAGTTTTCGGACTCGTCCATGAACTTGTAGGCAACGCCGACGTTGATATCGCCGATTTCCGGGTCGCGGGTGACGGTTTCATCACTGGTGACCGGGGCTGCACCACCGGCGCCACCAGACGAGTAGGTCGATTCGCGGTAGACCACTGGGACGTTAATGTCGAACTGCCAGCGCTGCGCCAGGTTATAGCGGGCGGTCATGTCCAGGGTCCAGTTGTCTGCCTTGATGCGGTCCAGGTTGATGTTGCCGAGGAAAATCGAGTCCAGCGCAAGGAAGCCGTTGAGCACCAGTGCGCGGGTGTCGTAATGGGTGTAGGTGACGCCGGTTTCGAAGCTGAACTTGCCGCCCCCGAAGAAGCCGCTGGCCTCGTCGTACAGGTTGGACACACTTTGCGCAGGTTCGGAATCGTCCTTGAGCGACTGGCCATAGGAGCTACCGGTGGTGCCTGGCGCCCCGGCGGCGACGGTCTGCCCGCCTTTGACCGTTTCGGCCGGGGATTTGGTCAACCGTTTGGGCTGCGGCGCCGCGGGGGTCTCCTCCACCTGGCGAACCCGTTGTTCAAGGACCATCAACGCTTGCTGCTGCGCTTCGTAGCGCTGTTTCAACGCCATCAATTCTTGTTTCAGGGCCTCAACCTGTGGGTCGACTGCTGCATAAAGGGCGGTGGATGGGGCCAGGGTAGTCAAACAGACAAAAGCTCTGAACGTTAACGATCGGTGCATGGATATGCCGTCCCTTCCGACTACTTTTGATGAGACTGAGCGTAGATCAGTATCCGAGAGTGCGAAGACCTTTGAGCTGGTCGAGGCTACCGTTCAGCGAAGCGGCCGTGGGTACGTTCTCGCGCATGACGACGTTGAGGGAGGTGAGGTTGCTGACCTGGTTGCCGTTGCCAAGCAACGTCGTGTTCTGCGTCAGGCCCCCTTGGGCCAGGCGTTGCACGGTGCTGCCCTGGTTGTTGGCGGCATTGATATTGAGCTGCACGCCCACGCCGGTGGACGAAACGCTCAGCGCGCCTGCGCCGTTTTCGCCGACCAGGGTCGAGCCTGCGGTCAGTGCCTGGCCCTGCGGCTGGGCCACGGGCGCCTGGTTGGCCTTGGTGACGTTGATGTCGACATTGTTATAGGCGGTGTTGTTGTCGCCCGCCGCACGCACCACCTGGGTCACCCCTTCGGTGGTGTTCAGGCCGCTGCCGCCGCTTACCGCACCGGTGCCGGGCGCAGGGCTGGCACTTTGCGAATGAGCCGCACTGGTGCCTTTTTCGTCGATCATCGACACATAGAACTGCGGTTTGATGGTGTTTTGCTGCACTTGCAGCGTCGACGATGCCCCGATCACGTCGCCCTTGGCGTTCTGCCAGGTGCTGGTCATGACGATGCCGAAGCTGACGATCCGCCCCGGCATCACGTAGCGCCCGCGCAGGTTCGCCAACTCCTGATCCTTCAGTTCGATGGGGGTAAGCGGCTGTGCGTGGGTCGGTAGGCTGGCGGCCAGGCATGCCACGGCTAGCCAGAATGGAATCTTCATTGGATGCTCCCGGAGCGTCGTGCTCCCTATCGTTAGAAGAACCGTTAGAAAAAGTCGCTTTTGATGAAGCCGAAATCCAGCAGCTCTGCGTCCTGCACCGGGGTGAAGTTATTGACGCGGCCCTTGGCAGTCAGTGGCAGAGGCGGGTCGAGCAGGGCATTGCCCTTGTCATAACCCTGGCCGATCACGGCGAAGATGATGCCGTTCCAGCCTTTGAGGAAGTCCTCGACCTTGAAGCGTTTGTGGCCCAGCACAGGGTCACCGATGTACACCCAGCCGTTGTCGACCTTTTGCATGACCACAAAGTGCTTGTAGCCACGGATGTCCATCAGCACCACGACCGGGATACGCACGCTGGTCAGGGTTTCGGGTGCTACCCGGTACCCACGGGCGCGCATGCCCAGGCTTTCCACGTAGCGTTTCATGTCGAGCATGGAGAAGCCCTGCGTGCGCACCAGGTCTTGATCGGCGTGCGCCAGCATGCCTTCAATGATGTGTTGTTCGTCCACGTCCAGCCAATAAGCCTGGCGCAGGATGGTGGCCAGCGCCGCGGCGCCACAACTGAAGTCGGTTTTTTGTTGCACCAGGTCGGCGAACTTGCGCTCGCGCACACTCTGGATGGGTTTGAACACCACCGCGCCACCGGGCAGCACGGACAACGGCATTTGTGCAGCTTCGCTCACGCTGGCCAGGCACAGCAAAAACGCCAAGGCGAAAATACGCATGATCGGGTGCCTTCTTGTTCTGGTTGAAAAAGGCCCCCCGCAGGGGGCCTCGAGGCTACAGCCGTTAGAACGAGGTGTTGGAGATGGCCAGCGAGTTGCTTTGCTGGTTGCCCACACCGGCTGCCACGTTGACGCCCAGGTTGCCGCTGCCGCCATTCACCGAACCGCTCAGGGTTGCAGTGTTGGTCACAGGGTTGGCCCAGCCGGTTGGGGTCAGCACTTGGAAGGACACGGTGTTGCTCAGGTCATACGAGCTGCTTTCGCTGAAGCTTTTCGACACGTCGTTAGACGATTGATTGGCTTTTTCGCCCGATTTTTCGTACGCAGACTCCGAAGCGTTTGCGTAAGAAGAATCGTGGGCTTTCTCATACGAAGAGTCGCGGGACTTCTCGTACGAAGAGTCGCGAGACTTGTCGTACGAAGAGTTGCGGGTCTTGTCGTAGGAGGAGTCGAACGCTTTTTCGAACGACGAGTCGTAGGCGCTTTCATGCGACTTGTCGATCGAAGCATCGAGCGACGCATTGAGCGAAGCATCGAAGCTGTCGGTACGGGTGCGTTCACGACGGCCATCGTCGGTGGTCACAGTGCGCGTCGCATCGGCGGCAGCTGCCAGGGTAGCGTTCAGGCTGGCACTGCTGGACGAGCTGGCGTTAGCGCTGGCAGAGCCGCTGGCGTTCCAGCTATTGGAGCCGCTGGCAGTGGCGCTGTTCGACCCGCTGGCGTTGGAGCTGTTGGAGCCGCTGGCGTTCGAACTGGCCGAGCCACTGGAGTTCCAGGAGCTAGAGCCATTGTTGCTGGCGCTTTGGGCGCCCGCCACGCTGAAGCTCGAGGACGAGCTGCGGTCATCGCTGGAGGTGAACGAGCCATCGCGAGAGCTCGAACCGCTGGCCGACGTGGTGAAGGTCAGCGTATCCACACGGTAGGTGCGGTCGGCGTTGTTGTGCACGGTCAGGCCTGGGCCGTTCTGGTCGGCAGAGGCGGTTGCGGTGGCATTACCCAATGGCGCATTGGTGTTGGCGATCGCCATGGTGTTTTTCTGTTGGTTGAGGTCGCCGCCAGCAATGTTGACGCCCACGTTACCGGAGGAGCCGTCACCCGAACCGCTCATCACCGCAGACGATTGGGTAGACCAGTTGTCGACCCGGTTGTTGTTGCTGAACTGGCGAACGTCCGCAGTGGCTTCGGCGGTGCCGAACACGAAGCTGTTGTCCAGGCTCGAGTCGGACGCTGCGTTGGCGATGGCAGCGGCGTTGTCTTGTTGGTTGCCGTTACCGGCCGCCACGTTGACCCCGACGTTGCCGCTGGCACCGGTGGCGGAGCTGCTCATCTCGGCTTCGTTGATGGTGCCTTGGTTGGTGACGGTATTGCCGGTGCTGCGCTGGCTATCTATGGCGTTGGCGGTGGCGTACACCGGGATCTTGGTGGGTGGAGGCGTGTGCTGACCATTGTTGTGGTGGCCATTGTGATGGTCATTACGCCGATCGTTTTGCCCAGCTTGTACAGCAACAGCCATGACCGCAGCAATTGCGAAAACCAGAGGCTTGATTGCCATCGAGGGTTTCATGGTGATTCTCCGTACTTTATTTAGGTTAAGTGTTGTTCTTAACTGTTTGGGTCAATCCGCGACCCGTATGCTCAAGGTGTTGGCCATTCGGTTTCCCACCCCGGCACTCTGATTCACCTGAATCACCCCACGGCTACCGGTGAATGCCTGGTCACTGGTCGTGACCTGGCGATGGCCGGGTGCGGTGTCAGCTGGATCGGAGTTGTTGAGCAGCGCCACGTTCTGTTGCATGAGGACGCTGTCGTCGATGCTTTGCGGTTGAGTACTGAGGCTGATGCGCAGTGCGTTGGCTTGCTGGGTGCTGGCACCGGCGCTCTGGTTGACGCCCAGGGCGCCGCTGCCTTGGCTGAAAGCATTGCCCTGGATGCTGGCGGTGGCATCCATGTTGCGGTCGACTGCGGTGCCGAGCCGCTGGCGTATCTGGGTGGTGGCGCTGGCTTCATGGCCCACGGCGATGGCGCGGGCGTTAGCCTGCTGCTGCAGGTCGCCGGCTGCCTGGTTGACGGTGAGGTTGCCCTGGTATTGGCTGCCCGAATCGTCGATGTTGGCGTTGTTGATCACGGGGGATTGCGCAAAGGCCGGCGCACTGCAGAGCGTGGCCAGGATCAGCAGCGTATGCCTCATCTCACTTGCCTCCCGTCAGGATTTGCAAGGGGGCCAGGCCGCGTTGCACGCTTGAGTTGACCATGTTGGAGATGCCGTTGCCTGAACCTGAGCCGCGCCCAGCGGCGAGGTTGGGCAATTGCGTCTGGTTAGTGACGTTGCCGCCAATGGTGTTGGTCTGTTGCGTGACCAGGGCGCTGATGCCGGCACCGCTGCTGATGTTGGCAAAGTCGCCGTCGCTCAGCTCATGGGTTTGCTTGAGAATCTGCGCGGACGGGTTGGCGTTGACGGTGGTCGGGCTGGGGTCGGGAATCAGCGGCGGGATGGTCGCGTTGCGCGTCTGCACATCGCGGGTAATGGTGATGATCCCATTCTCGGCCTGGGCAGGCAGGCTCAAACCCGATCCGACGATGCTACTGACCAGCAGGAGCCGATAAATGCCTTTATCAAGATTCCCCACGATGGCAATTCCTTCTTTTGAGCGCTGGCCCTATTCAGCGTTGCGAATAAGAGAGCAGAAGGTGTGCCGCTTTCAGTTAATGCTATGGAATCAACACGTTGGGAAGAAAAGCTGAAGAAGAGCGGCTTTTTTTGTATCACCGCTGAAACAGAGCATTTGGCCAGCCACTGGCAAAGCCAGCACAGGCCGTGCCTGGAGGGATTTTTGCAGGGGTGTTTCACGAGGTTGACACTGCCCCCGGAACAGGGGCAACCCCCGCATTTGCGGGGACTATCACCCACCAGGGTGTGTCAGTGGCTTAACACTCGGTGGGGCAGGCTGGCGCATCGCTATCAAGCAGCGTAGCGACTGCTTGCAAGGCCCGCAACTGGCGTTGCGGCCAATTGCCATCAATCACCAACAGTGCTTGTTGATGGCGTTGCAGCCACTGCAGGCTGTCGTCGAAAAAGCGCTGACGGTCGTTCAGATCGGGGTGGCAACGCTGGCCATCGGCAACCCAGTCCACCCCTTGAGGGCTCAGTAACAGGTGCAGGTCGTAGTGCCGAGCAAGCAAGGCCTGTTCCAGCCAGGCCGGGCAGTCGTCGAACAGGGCGCGACTCCAGAGCATGTTGCTGAGCAGGTGGGTGTCGAGTATCAACAGTTCGGGCGCTTGCGCGCGGGCGCGGTCTTCCCACTCGAGCTGGCCCTGGGCGATGGTGGGGATGTCGGCGTAGCAGGTGTCGCGGCATTCCTGGTCGATGAAGTGGCGCACGTATTCAGCGACCACCACGCCACCGAAATGCGCCTGCAGCACGCCACTTAGCCAGCTCTTGCCGCTGGATTCCGGCCCGCACAGCACCAGCACCTTCATGCTTGCACCAGCGCGGGGTCACGGCGCCATTCCAGCCAGCCACGTATGGCGATCAGCGTGAGCACCGCGAAGAAGCCTGCGGTGAAATACAGTTGCTGATGCAGGTATTGGCCGACATAGACAATGTCTACCACAAACCACAATGGCCAGCATTGCAGGCGTTTCTGTGCCATCCACAGTTGCGCGACCAGGCTGAAGCCGGTCAGCGTGGCGTCGAGCCAGGGCAGGGCAGCATCGGTCCAGTTGGCCATGGCTGCGCCCAGGGCCGTGCTGAGCAGTGCGCCGAGCGCGAGCCCGGTGCACACCGCGCGCGCGTGCAGGCGTGTCACCTGGCGGGCATCGTGCGCACGGCCCGGGCGCTTCCATTGCCACCAGCCGTATAGTTGCAACAGGGCGTAGGCCACTTGCAGCAACATACCCGAGTACAGCTTCACCTCGAAGAACAGCCAGCCATAGATCAACACCATGACCAGCCCGATCGGCCAGCACCAGGCGTTCTGCTTGACGGTGAGCCAGACAGCGGTGACGCCGAGTACGGCGGCGATGAGTTCAAGGCCGGACATCGGCGATCCTTGGAGAGGCGATAAGAGGGGCGCGATTGTAGCTTGTCGATAGTGGTAGGAGTAGGCGCAATGATTTATTGGTGGGCCGGTGGGAGATCACCCATCCTTGGAGCCGGCTTGCCGGCTATGCAGGCGCCGCGGTGCATGGCACCGGCTACGCCGGTGATCGCCGGCAAGCCAGCTCCCACCCGAACTATGTAGCCTCCAAGTCAAGCGCCGCACCTGTGGGAGCTGGCTTGCCAGCGATGAGGCCGGAACAAGCACCACAAGACAGTTGCTCCCACAAGGTCCCTGCTACATCAATGAAATTTGATGTGTTCTAAGGGGGCCCAGTCCCAACGGGTTGACAATTTCAGCATTTACACGCGGAACTGACGCAGTAGCTGCTCCAGTTCCTCACTCAACCGCCCCAGCGCCACGCCTGCATCACTCGACTGGCGCGCCGCCTCGGCGGTCTGCTGGGACAAGCCGGCGGTATCCAGCACGTTGCGGTTGATCTCCTCGACCACATGCGATTGCTGCAAGGTGGCACTGGCGATGGACGCGTTGAGCGCGGTCAGGTTATGCAGCACCTGGCTGATGGCATCCAGGCTGGCACCGGCCTCGCGGGCTTGCTCGATAGTCTGGCGCGAAGCCTCGCTGCTGGTGTCGATAGCCCGTACTGCCGCGTCCGACTGGCCTTGCAGGTGCTCGATCATGGTATGGATTTCGGCCGTGGACTGAGCGGTGCGCTGGGCCAGCAGGCGAACCTCGTCGGCGACCACCGCAAAGCCACGGCCCTGTTCACCGGCGCGTGCCGCTTCGATGGCCGCGTTGAGGGCGAGCAGGTTGGTTTGCTCGGCGATGGAGCGGATCACGTCCAGCACACCCCCAATGCGCGTGCTGTGCCCGGCCAGGTCGCGAATCACCTGGACAGCCTGGTCGATGGTCGCCGACAGCCGATCGATCTGTTCCAGGCTGCCATGAATGGCCTGCTGGCCGTGCTGCACTTGTTGCTGCGCCGCGCGCATTTCCCCGGCGGCCTGCTCGGCCGTCTTGGCCACATCCTGCACGGCGTAGGTGACTTCGTTGACGGCCGTGGCCACCTGCTCCATCTGTTGGGATTGCTGGGCACTGTGCTGTTGCGCTGCCCCGGCGTTGTCACCGACATGGCCGGCGGACCTGGCCAGGTCATGGGCGGCGCCCTGTAGCTGGCCGACCACGCCCTGAAGCTTGCCGTTGAAGCGGTTGAAGTGCTCGCCCAAGTGCGTGATTTCATCACGGCCGTGGGTGTCCAGGCGTCGGGTCAGGTCGCTTTCGCCACTGGCGATAGTGCCCATGGCCTGCACGGCCTCCTGCAAGGGGCGGGCGATACTGCGGGCAATCAGCATGACCACCAGCGCCATCAGCAGTGCAATGCTCAGGCCGACCAGCGAGGCGTCGCGCAATTGCCGGGCAAATTCGGCCTGCACGTCATCGATGTACACGCCTGAGCCGATAACCCAGCCCCACGGCTTGAACAGCTGTATATAGGAGGTTTTGGCCACCGGTTCACTGGCGCCCGGTTTGGGCCAGCGATAGTTGACCGGGCCGGCGCCTTGGCTGCGGGCGAGGTTGACCATTTCGTTGAACACGGCAAAGCCGTCGGGGTCGCGAATGGCAGACAGGTCCTGGCCGTCGAGCTTGGGGTTTGCCGGATGCATGATCATCTTCGGCCCCAGGTCGTTGATCCAGAAGTAGTCGTCGTGGTCGTAACGCAGGGCGCGCACCACCTGCAACGCCTGTTGCTGGGCGGCATCGCGGCTCAACGTGCCGGCCGCCTCCAGGCCTTGGTAATAGGCCAGCACACCGGCTGCGGTCTGCACCACGTGGCGGGTCTTTTCCGCCTTGGCGTGATACAGGTCGCCATGGATCTGGCGCAGCATCAGCAGGCCCAGTACTACCAGCATCGCCACTGCCACCAGCAGAATCAGCCACAGACGACGGCTGATCGACATCGATCTCAGGGTTTTCATCCAGGCACTCCCGCCTTGTTCTTGTTATTCAGGTGCATCCAAGCATGCTTTGCGACAAGCCCCCACTCGACTAATGGCTAAGTGCTAGTCTGGTCGTAGTCTGCAGCAACGGAGCAAGCCATTGCAAAGCGGCTTTGATAGGATTTCGGCCGCGCAAGATGAAACCTTTAGGGGGCGTGAACTTTTCCACTGGCGTTACGCCCAACAGTCGCTGTAAAACTGCCGGGCCGTGTGCGGCAACTTCAAGTAAATCAAGAACAAGGGGCCTGCAGCAGCAGCGCTCCATCGGGGGAATGATGGATTTTTGGACTGCCTTTCAGGCAATCATCTTAGGCGTGGTCGAAGGGTTGACGGAGTTCTTGCCGATCTCCAGCACCGGGCACCAGATCATCGTCGCCGACCTCATCGGCTTTGGTGGCGAACGGGCCATGGCGTTCAACATCATCATTCAGCTTGCCGCCATCCTGGCGGTGGTGTGGGAATTCCGACGCAAGATACTCGACGTGGTCTTTGGGCTCACCACCCAGCCTACGGCGCGGCGCTTTACGGGTAACCTGTTGCTGGCGTTCATGCCGGCGGTGGTGTTGGGCGTGCTGTTCGCCGACCTGATTCACGAATACCTGTTCAACCCGATCACCGTGGCTGCGGCCCTGGTGGTGGGCGGCGTGATCATGCTGTGGGCCGAGCGCCGTGAGCACCGCGTGGAGGTCGACCACGTTGACGAGATGCGCTGGAGCCATGCCTTGAAAATTGGTTTCGTCCAGTGCCTGGCCATGATCCCGGGCACCTCGCGTTCCGGCTCGACCATCATTGGTGGCCTGCTGTTCGGGCTGTCGCGCAAGGCCGCTACCGAGTTCTCGTTCTTCCTGGCGATGCCGACCATGGTCGGTGCAGCGGTGTACTCGGGCTACAAGTACCGTGACCTGTTCCAGCCAAGCGACTTGCCGGTGTTCGCCATCGGCTTCGTGACCTCGTTCATCTTCGCCATGATCGCTGTGCGCGCGTTGCTCAAGTTCATCGCCAACCACAGCTATGCGGCGTTCGCCTGGTACCGCATTGCCTTTGGCCTGTTGATCCTGGCGACCTGGCAGTTCGGTTGGGTCGACTGGTCGACGGCGCACGGTTGATATGGCCAAAGCTCAAAGCGAGGAGGGCGTACGTAATGTGCGCCTGAAACTGCTGGTGTTGGGCGCGCTGTGCCTGCTGCCGGGCCTGGGCGCGGCGCAGATGGCCTGGCGCGATCAGTCCTGGTTGCCGTTGGCGCTCTACCCGGCGGTAAGCCTGATCAGCCTGCTGCTGTACTGGCAGGACAAACAACAGGCACGCAGCCAGGCCTGGCGCACGCCAGAAAACGTGCTGCATGCCAGCGAGCTGTGTGGCGGCTGGCCGGGGGCGCTGGTTGCCCAGCAGATGTTCCGGCACAAGACGCGCAAGCTGTCGTATCAGCTGGTGTTCTGGGGGATTGTGTTGCTGCATCAGGTGTTCTGGGTGGACTACCTGTTTTTGGGGCGCCACCTGCTCTCCGCCATCTGATCATCAGATCAACAAGCCCACCTGCAACCGCTTCGCCAGCTTTCGCACCACCAATTGGTGCGAACGCTGCAGCAGGTCACACAGCTCGTCGCGCCCCATGGGGTAAGGCGGCGCCATGCTGACCCACCGCGCCCGGGCCAGGTAGGGCGCGGGCCGCACGCCGGGGCGGTCGCAGTAGCCCAGAAACAGCTCATCGGCGACCTTGAACGATAACCCTGCGCCCGCCAGGTCCAGCACCGCGAACATCTTGTTGCCTGCGACCGAAAACACCCGGATACCGCCCCATTTATAGTCCTCCCGCGCACCGGGCAGGCTCAGGCAAAAGTCCGCCACTTGGGCTTCGGTCATTTTCTGCTTAGACATAACGCTCCCCACAGGCCTCGAACGACGCTGCCAGATGATCGATCCATACCCGTACGGCCGGCAACACACCGCGCCGGTGAGGGTACACCGCCTGCAGATACCCCCCCGGCAATGACCAGTCCGGCAGCAGCCGCACCAGCTCGCCACGTTCCAGTTCCTCTTCGCAGAACATACTGGGCAGCGCAGTGAAGCCCAACCCGGCGCGGACCGCGGCATTACGCACCACGAAATCATCGATGGCCAAGCGTGGCTCCAGGGCGATGTCCTGTTGGCGTCCATTCGGGCCGAGCAGGCGAAAGTGTACCAGCCGGTCAGCTTCGGCCGCGCCCAGCACCGGCAATGAGGCCAGCTCGGCGGGCTCGCGAATGTGGTCGGCAAAGCCTGGAGCGGCGACCAGTTGCATCTGCGCCTGGCGCAGCCGGCGGGTAACCAGGGCCGGGTCCTCGTCGCCCAGGTCACGCACGCGCAGGGCTACGTCGATGCCTTCGGAAATCAGGTCGACACGGCGGTTGAGCAAGACCATGTCCAGTTGCACCAGTGGGTACTGTGCGAGAAAACGGCTGATCACGTCCGGCAGAAACGCATGTGCCAGTGCTACTGGGCAGGACACCCGCAGCCGCCCGCGTGGTTCGCTGCTCATGCTGGCGACGGCCTCGTCGGCGGCTTCTGCCTCCAGCAGCATGGCCTGGCAGTGGTGCAGGTAGCGCTCGCCCACGGCGGTCAGCTTCAATTGCCGCGTGGTGCGCTGCAGCAGGCGTGTGCCCAGGCGCTCTTCCAGCTCGGCGATGCGCCGTGACAGGCGTGATTTAGGGATGCCCAGCTGGCGCCCGGCAGCGGCGAAACCGCCGGCTTCGACCACGCGTGCGAAGTAGAAGAGGTCGTTGAGGTCTTGCATGGGAATGTCTCACTGTTCCATCTGTGGGACAAACTAACGCATTTTTGCCTGCTTATCAGCTATTCGTCATCCCGGTAGGATTCTCCCCATCGTGATCGCCCAATGCCGCGGTCTTCATTACAGGAGAGTCCCATGAAACTGTTGCACATCGATTCGAGCATCCTGGGCGACAATTCCGCCTCCCGCCAGCTGAGCCGCGAAGTGGTCGAAGCCTGGAAAGCCACCGACCCAAGCCTGGAAGTGGTCTACCGCGACCTGGCTGCCGACGCCATCGCCCACTTCTCCGCTGCTACCTTGGTGGCCGCCGGTACCGCTGAAGACATGCGCGACGCGGCCCAGGCCTTCGAAGCCAAGCTGAGCGCCGAAACCCTGGAAGAATTCCTCGCCGCCGACGCCGTTGTGATGGGTGCGCCGATGTACAACTTCACCGTGCCGACCCAGCTCAAGGCCTGGATTGACCGCGTAGCCGTTGCCGGCAAGACCTTCCGCTACACCGAAGCCGGCCCAGAAGGCCTGTGCGGTAACAAGAAGGTGATCCTGGTATCCACCGCCGGTGGCCTGCACGCTGGCCAGCCGACGGGTGCCGGCCATGAAGACTTCCTCAAGGTGTTCCTGGGCTTTATCGGTGTCACCGACCTGGAAATCGTACGCGCCCATGGTCTGGCCTACGGCCCAGAGCACCGCAGCCAGGCCATCGACGCCGCACAGGCCCAGATCGCCAACGAGCTGTTCGCTGCTGCCTGATTGCAGTAAAAGGGGGCGCCTTGCGCCCCATCGCCGGCAAGCCGGCTCCCACAGAGATAGCGCCAACCTCAGTTCTGGCGCTGTACCTGTGGGAGCCGGCTTGCCGGCGATTCGGCTGTGTCAGGCGACCGGTATCGTCGGGTCAGCCGCCGCCAGCGCCGCCGCACGATCGTTCGCGGCCGGTGGGTAGATCCAGACCGTGTTGATCTGCGATTTGAGCATCTTGGCCTCTGCCTTGTCTTCCGGTGGCGACACCTTGCGCTCCCAACCTTCGGTATACACTGCGCCCCAGGCGCCCAGGTCGAGGCAGGTGACGTACTTGGGCTGGCTGTAGGTCATCGGTGCCACGCCGATCAATTCGGCCACGGCATTGTTGCCGGCGTAGCGGCCCAGCGGGATCGCATGCTGGCAAGACATTACCGCATAGTTGCCAGCTTCGTCGCAGGCGGCATATGCAACGTCACCTGCCGCGTAGACCGCGTCGTTACCCTTGACCTTGAGGTTGCCGTCCACGTGCAGCCGGCCTTGGCGGTCCCGGTCACCGCTGATCTGCTCGGTCAATGGGTTGGCCTTGAACCCCACCGTCCAGATCACGGTATTGGCATCGATGCGCTGGCCGTTATCCAGCAGGACGCCGTCGGGGTCCACCGAGGCCACGGTTGCGCCGCAGATCCATTCCACCCCCAAAGCCTCGGATGCCTGCTCGATCGCGGGGCGGATGCCATCACCCAAGGCTGCGCCGATCCTGGCGCCACGGTCGATGACCACCACACGCAGTGTGGCCTGGTCACCGAGGATGTTGCGCAAGCGCGCCGGCAACTCGGTGGCAGTCTCGATGCCGGTGAAGCCACCCCCGGCCACCACCACGGTGTTGCGGGCAGGTGTGTCCGGCAGGCTAGCCAGGGACTTGAGGTGCGCCTCCAGGCGCGCCGCGCTGTCGATCTTGTCGACATCGAAAACATGCTCGATGCCGACCATGTCCGGCCGGTTGAGCACACTGCCGCAGGCCATGATCAGGCGGTCATAACCCAGCTCGCACTCGGTACCGCTTTGCGTGCGATAGCGCACGCGCCTGGCGGCTTCGTCGATGTGGAAGGCCGTGCCTTGCACAAAGCGCACGTTAACCGCCTCAAACAGCGCATCCAGCGGCGCGGCCATCGTATGTACTTCAGGTTCGTAGAAGCGCGGGCGTACATGCAGTTCGGCCTGGGGCGCGAGCAGCGTCACCTCGACATCATTGCGACCGTTCAAGTCCAGCTGGCGTATAGCGCTAAGAGCGCTCCAGAGGCCGGCAAAGCCCGCGCCAATGATCAGGATATTCTTCATCGTTGTGCTCCTGGAATGTCCGGGTAACCAAGGTAGCCCGTGTTTGAGGAGACCGATGTTACGAGCGACGAGCGTCACGCCCTAGGCCAAAGAACCCTGAATTTCGGCCAACGAAACAGAGCGTGCAAAACGGGCGCGGTAGTCACGCGGTGTTACCGCCAGATGACGCTGGAAGGCCAGGCGCATGCGTTCTTCGTTGCCGAAACCGCACTGGCGCGCGACCTGCTCGATGTGGCTGTCGGCGCTTTCCAGCAGGCGCCGCGCGGCTTCCAGGCGGAACACTTCAATGGCTTTGGCCGGTGTGCGGCCGGTCTTGAGCTTGTACACCCGGGTGAAGTTACGCAGGCTCATGTGCGCCTGTTCGGCCAGGTGTTCGACGCTCAGCCGTGGGTCGCCCAAGTGTTCGTTGAGCCAGAGGTGCAGGGCTTCGAACTCGCTGCAATCGCGGCCCTGCAGCTTGAGCAGCTCACTGAACTGCGCCTGGCCGCCAGGCCGTTTGAGAAAGACCACCAACTCGCGTGCCACCTGCATCGCCACTTCACGGCCGCAGTCCAGTTCGACCAGGGC
The DNA here is from genome assembly GCF_059025405.1 of Pseudomonas sp. 5.2. Taxonomy (NCBI): domain Bacteria; kingdom Pseudomonadati; phylum Pseudomonadota; class Gammaproteobacteria; order Pseudomonadales; family Pseudomonadaceae; genus Pseudomonas; species Pseudomonas sp. 5.2. The sequence continues at coordinate 237,804 of NZ_JBYBHH010000005.1, read as the reverse complement.
GAGGGCCATGTCGATGCCGGCGCTGACCCCGGCCGAGGTCCACACCGCGCCTTGCTGAACGAAGATCGACTCGTGGTCTACCTGCACCGCCGGGAAGTCGCGGCGCAGTACCTCGCACATGGCCCAGTGGGTGGCGGCGCGGCGCCCATCGAGCAAACCGGCGCTGGCCAGCAGAAATGTGCCGCTGCACACCGAGGCTGTGCGCCTGGCCTGCACGGCGGCGCGGCGCAGCCAGGCCACCAGCGGCGCGTGGTCGGGGAGGGTGCGGATGATGTCCGGGGCGCCGGGTACGATCAGCGTGTCGACAACCTGTGCCATCACGGTGTCCAAGGTTTCTGTCGCCACCACCAGGCCTTCAGCGGTTTGCTGCAGGCCGCCGTCAAGGCTGGCGGTGTGTACCCGGTAGCCTGGTCGGCCGCGTTCGGCCATGGCCTTGGTGGCGGCCCAGAACACCGTCTGGGCGCCCGTGAGGTCGAGCAGGCCCATGTGCGGATAGGCGACGAAGACCACGACGCGAGGGTGGTCGACCGGTTGCAGCGCAGGCTCAAGCTGGTGGGCGTGTTCAGTCATTGGCGGATGGCCTGATCAAAAGTGACCGCTTGGCGGGCTCAAAAGGTCGGTGGCGTGATCACCCAGATCACCACAGCATCCACGTCCCCTGGGTTGCCATAGCGATGCGGCTCCTGGCTGGAGTAGCTGAAACTGTCGCCTTCGCCCAGCTGAAAATAGCGCTCGCCCACCCACAGTTCAAAACTGCCGCTGAGAATATACCCTGCCTCTTCGCCGTCGTGGCTGTAGCTCTGCTGGCTGTAGGTGCCCGGTGGAAAGCGCGAGTGAAGCATCTCCAGCTCGCGGTTGGGCTGGGGTGTCAGCAGTTGGTCGACGATGCCGTCCTCATAATGCACGCTGAGGCGGCTGTTACGGCGTACCACGTAGCCCTGGTCCTCTGGCGCAGTGCTGGCCTCGCTGGCAAAAAACCACTGGATGGTCACACCCAGGCTGCGGGCGATGTTGAACAGTGCCGGGATCGACGGGTAAGAGAGGTTGCGCTCCAACTGGCTGATGTAGCCGGCCGTCAGCTCGCTCTGTGTGGCCAACTCCGCCAGGGTCATGCCGCGGCGCTTGCGCAGGCCGCGGATGCGGGTTCCCAGAAACTGCGGCGCGGCGCTGCCGTCGTCGGTGGCGGAGGGGGGCTGCGGGAGTTGGCTCATGCACGTCGGTCCGTCGGAAAACGGCAGTATGTACAGCCTCAGAGCGCCCAGGCAACCGTCAGGCCATCGTGAATTGCCTCCTCGGCGGTACGCGGTGCCAGGCAGTCGCCGATGCGCCGAACTTCGACCAGGCCGGCCAGCTCCGAAGCCAAGGTGTCGTTTGGCTGGTGGCCCAGGCACAGCACCAAGGTGTCGATGCCTTCGAAGATCATCGGTTCGCCGCTGGCCGTGTGCTGCAAGTACACGGTGTTGTCGTCGCAGCCATAGAGGCGGGCGTAGGGCGTGATGGGAATACCCAGGCGGTGCAGCTCGCCAGCCAGTTGATCGCGTACGTACAGCGGCAGGTTCTCGCCGCAATGGGTGCCGTTCACCGCCAATTGCACCTGATGCCCTTCGCGCGTCAGTCGCTCGGCGATACCCGGGCCGATCCAGTCGCAACGCCAGTCGATGACCAGGACCGAGCGCCCTGGGGTGACCTCGTTGCGCAGGATTTGCCAGGCATCCACTACCTGCAGTTCGCCGGCGCGTTCGAATGCCGGCCAGTAGGGCGTGGCGCCGGTGGCGGCAATCACCAGGTCGGGCCGCTCGCGCTCGACCAGTGCGCGGTCGACCCGCGTGTTGCGCACCACCTCCACGCCGGCCAAGGCCATTTCCCGTTGCAGGTTGGTGCTGGCGCCGCCGAATTCGCTGCGCCGGGGCAGCAGTTGTGCCAGCAGCACCTGGCCACCCAGTTGCGGGCCGGCCTCATACAGGGTGACGTGGTGGCCGCGCGCGGCGGCGACGGTGGCCGCTTTCATGCCTGCGGGGCCGCCGCCTGCAACCAGGATGCGCTTGGGAGCTGGGGTGGGCGTCATCTGGCCGTACTGCAGTTCGCGGCCGGTTTCTGGGCGCTGAATGCAGGAAATCGCCAGGCCGCGGTGAAAATGCCCGATGCATGCCTGGTTGCAGGCAATGCAGGCGCGCACGTCCTCAACCCGGCCATGCTCGGTCTTGGTCGGCATCAGCGGGTCGCAGATCAGTGCGCGGGTCATGCCACACACGTCGGCCTGGCCACGCGCCAGGATCAGCTCGGCCTCTTGGGGTTGGTTGATGCGCCCAGTAACGAACAACGGAATGGCCAGGCGCTGCTTGAACGTGCCGGCTTCGCGCGCCAGGTAGGCCGGCTCGATGGCCATGGGCGGGACGATATGCACCGCGCCCCCCAGGGACGCCGAGGTGCCGGCGACGATGTGCAGGTAGTCGAGCTGGCTTTGCAACGCTTCGGCGGCCGCCAGCGACTCGTCTTCGCTCAGGCCTTCACTGTCACGCTCGTCGGCGCTGATGCGCAGGCCGACGATGAAGTGTTCGTCGGTCGCGGCGCGCACCGCCGCCAAAACTTCGCGCAGAAACCTCAGGCGCTGCTCCAGGCCGCCGTTGTAACCATCGGTGCGCAGGTTGACCCGAGGATTGAGAAACTGCGCAGGCAGGTAACCATGGCTGGCGACCACTTCGACGCCATCCAGCCCCGCCTGGTGCAGGCGGCGGGCGGCGCTGGCATAGCCCTGGATGATGTCATCGATCATCGGCTGGTCCAGCGCGCGCGGCATCACCCGGAAGCGCTCGTTGGGCACCGACGAGGCCGAATAGGCCACTGCCAGCAAGCCGTCGGCAGATTCCATGATCTCCCGCCCCGGGTGAAACAGCTGCGACAGCACCACGGTGCCGTGTTCATGGCAGGCCTCGGCCAGGCGCCGGTAGCCGTCAATGCAGGCATCGTCGGTGGCCATCAGCACGTGGGAGGTGTAGCGGGCGCTGTCATGCACACCGGCCACCTGCAGCACAATCAGGCCAACCCCACCGGCGGCGCGGTCACGCTGGTAAGCGATGAGCTTGTCGTTGACCAGGTTGTCGGTGGGCAGGCACGTGTCGTGGCCCGTGGACATGATGCGGTTCTTCAACCGTTTGCCGCGAATCTGCAAGGTTTCGAACAGGTGGGGAAAGGCAGTTTGCATACGGGCGGCTCCGGTGCGGTGTTGTTCTTGTTTTGTTTATGAAAGTGTACCGCCAGTAAAAAATCAACTTGTTTTTTTACTGGTGCGCGGCTAGGTTTTCTTCACCCTCACTGGTGAGGGCGTGACCTCACAACAACAAGAAATCGGGCCCTTGGGCACCGGCAGGAGGAAACCTCGATGCATGCATTCCCTCGCAGAACCCACCTTTGCGCAGCGCTTCTGGCCCTTGGCTTGGGCAGTGCGCACGCTGCGCCGCAGATGGTCGTGGTCGGTTATGGCGGCGCTGGTCAGAAAGCCCAGGACGAGGCGATCTTCAAGCCTTTCAGTGCCCAGGACGGCAGCAAGTTGATCCAGAGCGAATACAACGGCGAAATGGCCCGTATCCAGGTCATGGCCGATACCGGCAACGTCGATTGGGACGTGGTGCAGATCGAGGGGCCCGACCTGATGCGCGGCTGTGAGGAGGGCATCTATGAGCGGCTGGACTGGCAGCGCCTGGGCCATGCTGCCGAGCTGATACCGGATGCCGCGCAGGACTGCGGTTCTGCCGCCCTGGTGTGGAGCGTGGCGATTGCCTACGACCGCAACAAGCTGGCTCAAGCCCCCGCTTCATGGGCAGACTTCTGGGACGTCAGCAAGTACCCAGGCAAACGTGGCCTGCGCAAGCGTGCGGTGTACAACCTGGAGTTCGCCTTGCTGGCTGATGGGGTCAAGGTCGAGGACGTGTACACGGTGCTGTCAACGCCAGCCGGGGTCGACCGCGCGTTTGCCAAACTCACTGAGCTCAAGCCCTATATCCAGTGGTGGGACGCGGGTGCCCAGCCGGCCCAGTGGCTGACCGCCGGCGATGTGGTGATGACGTCTACCTACAGCGGCCGCATCGCGGTGGCAGCGCAGCAGGGCAGCCCGCTGGCATTGGTCTGGCCGGGCAGCCTGTATGGCATGGACTATTGGGCGATCATCAAGGGCTCGCGGCATGTCGACCAGGCCAAGCGGCTGATCGCCTATGCCAACCAGCCTGATACCCAGGTGCGTTACGTCGAGCAGATCCCCTATGGGCCGACCAACACCCAGGCAGCGGCCAGGCTCGCCCCGGGGCTGGCCGGCTGGGTGCCAACCTCGCCACAGAACCTGCAGGGGGCGCTGGCGATGAACGTGGAGTTCTGGGTCGACCATGGCGAAGAGCTGGAGCAGCGATTCAATGCCTGGGCTACCAAGTAGCCTAGTGTTCACAGCTGCCTTTCTAACAGGATGAACGAGAAATGACCCCTACCGAACAGACCCTGCGTCAGGAGCTGGCGGCCTGCTACCGCCTGGTCGCTCACTTTCGCATGAGCGACCTGATCTTCACGCACATCTCGCTGCGCGTGCCTGGGCCGGAGCACCACTTTCTGATCAACCCCTACGGCTTGCTGTTCGACGAGATCACAGCCTCCAGCCTGGTGAAGATCGACTTGCATGGGCAGCCAGTCGAGGCGACCCCACACCCGGTCAACCCGGCCGGGTTCGTCATCCACAGTGCTATTCATGCGGCTCGCGAAGACGCCCACTGCGTGCTGCACACCCACACCCGGGCCGGGTGTGCGGTGGCGGCACTGGAATGTGGCCTGCTGCCGGTCAACCAGATGTCCATGGAGTTTCATGGCAAGGTTGCCTACCACGATTACGAAGGCATCGCCCTGGACCTGGATGAGCAACAGCGCTTGGTGGCCGACTTGGGTGACCGGCCGGTGATGATCCTGCGTAATCATGGGTTGCTGACCACCGGGCGTTCTGTGGCCGAAGCCTTCTTGCGCATGTACTACCTGGAAAAAGCCTGCGAGATCCAGTTGGCGGCGCAGAGTGCCGGGCAATTGATAATGCCGCCGGCCGCCGTGTGTGAGCGTACCGAGCAGCAGTTCAATGCGCCACTGAAGGGCTTGAAGCAGGGCGAACTGTCGGACCCGGATGCAGTAGGGCTGGCGTGGGGCGCGCTACTGCGGATGCTGGAGCGGGTGGCGCCGGGTTACCGCGACTGATGGTTGAATACCACGGCGTATGAAGACTGCAACAGTGACACTGTTGCGCAACCCTGCGCCCTAACTGTGCTGGTCCCTGGAAAAGGAATAGCCTTATGCTGTAACGAAATATGTCTAGAAAGCCTGAAGAAGGATGTCGCAATGCCGCTCAAGGACCTGCTGATCGCCCTGGTGGTGATTGTTGCGTGGGGAGTCAACTTCGTGGTCATCAAGGTCGGCCTGGATGGCCTGCCGCCGATGCTGCTGGGGGCGTTGCGCTTCTTGTTGGTGGCCTTCCCGGCGGTGTTGCTGGTGAAGCGGCCCAAGCTGCCCTGGCGCTGGCTGATCGCTTATGGCGCGACGATCTCCTTGGGGCAGTTCGCCTTCTTGTTCCAGGCCATGTACAGCGGTATGCCGCCGGGGTTGGCGTCGTTGATCCTGCAATCCCAGGCATTCTTCACCTTGGGTTTCGCTGCGTTGTTCCTGGGTGAGCGGTTGCGCCTTGCCAGCCTGCTGGGGCTGCTGGTGGCGGCTAGCGGGTTGGCGTTGATCGGCAGTGAAGACGGCGGCCATGTGCCGATGTTTGCGCTGTTGCTGACCCTGTGCGCGGGCGCGATGTGGGGCGTGGGCAACATCATCACGCGGCGTTTCGGGTCGGTCGACCTGGTGGCGCTGGTGATCTGGGGCGGGCTGATTCCACCGTTGCCGTTTTTGGCTTTGTCGTGGTGGCTGGAAGGGCCTGAGCGCATCGGGCACGCCTTGGCCAACATCGGTTGGAACTCGGTACTGGCGTTAGCGTACCTGGCATTCGTCGCCACCATGCTCGGCTACAGCCTGTGGAGCAAGCTGTTGTCGCGTCACCCGGCGGGCAAGGTCGCGCCATTCTCGCTGCTGGTACCCGTGATTGGCTTGAGCTCCTCGGCCTGGTTGCTGGGGGAACGCCTGACCGTGTTGCAGGGGTGGGGCGCGTTGCTGGTGATGGTCGGGCTGCTGGTGAATGTGTTTGGCGCGAAGATCGGCCAGCGGTTACGTGCGGCCAGCGTCTCCTGACGCCGGGCTGCCAGTGCTCTGTTAGAATTGGCGCTTTTCGCCAGGCCAACGGAGCACTTTCATGATCATCTCCACCACCAGCCAGCTCGAAGGCCGTCCGATTGCCGACTACCTGGGCGTCGTCAGTTCTGAGTCCGTGCAGGGCATCAACTTTGTGCGGGATTTTTTCGCGCGTTTCCGCGACTTCTTCGGTGGCCGCTCACAAACCCTGGAGAGCGCACTGCGCGAGGCCCGCGAACAGGCTACCGAAGAGTTGAAAGCGCGCGCACGGCAGTTGAATGCTGATGCCGTAGTCGGTGTGGATTTCGAAATCAGCATGCCATCGGTGCAGGGTGGCATGGTCGTGGTGTTCGCCACCGGCACGGCAGTCCGCCTGAAGTAAGGCCATGTGCCACTGGTCGGGCGTAAAGCGTTTGGCCAGGCAGTCTGCAAATGACCAGCTAGTCTCACTTTTACCGGCCGCGTTCACCTAGGCATTCCATCTGCTTGCCGGCGCGACCGCCACTGGAGGGAGACTGGGCATGAGCGAATCCTTTTTTGAAGACCTGAACGACGCATTCCCGATCAACAGCCAGGTGCGTTGCGGCCAGTCGGCATTCCGTCTGGGCTTCGCCAACATGACGCTGGATGATTCGGAACAGCTTCAGCCTGCACATCTGCAGCGCACCAAGAAGGGCCGCTTCATGCCGCGGGTTCCGCTGAAAAAGTGATCCCGCTCCAGCAACCCCGCCAAACGGCGGGGTTTTTATTGCCATTCGTTGACGCTGCTCATGGCATCGCTGGGTTGCGCTCGCAGGGCTTGCGAAGATGTGGTTTTCTGGCGCGGCATTTCAGCAAACGGAGATTCAACGCTCATGCGAGTCAGGGAAGAGACCTATTGGCAGTGGGCCGACGCTCAACTGCACAGCCGCAGCCACGATGAAGCACTCAGTGACGGCACCACGCTGGATGTGCAGGTGCGGTTGTCGCGCCTCGGCGCCACCCAGTTGTTCCTCGGTGTGTACGCCGGCAATGGCCGGGCAGTGCTGGAAGAGTATTACCCCTCGCGCCCTGGCGAGACCATGACCCGTGCGCTGGTCTGGGGTGTCGAGCGGGCCCGGGCACTGGCTACCGGCGCCTTGCCGCTGCCAGCCATGGCGCAACCGCGCAGGCGCGCATGAAAAAGCCCGGCCTTTTGGGGCCGGGCTTGAGGGTGCGGGTAGCCACTCAGTTGAGCGGTTCGATCACCTTGACTGCCTGCCGCTCACGGGCGGCGGGCCATTCTTGTTGCAGGGTCTGCAGCACGCGGCCAACGAACTCGGTGTCGGCAGCGGCCTTCTTGCCGACGTAGCCTTGGCCACGACGGTAGACCTTGAAGCGTGCACGCATGCTGGGCAGGTGCTCTTCGAATTCAGCTTCGATGGTGTTCGGTGGCAGGCGGTCGAGACGCACCTCACCGGTCTGGCTCACCCACAGCAGATGGTCGTCGAGGCTGTCCTTGCGCACGGCGAACAGCTGGGCCAATTGGTCGATTGTGGGATTGTTGTTCAAGTTCATCATAAAGCCCCCATTACCCATTCGTAGGTGATTTTCACAGTTGGCGCTACCACGGTGTAGCGCACTACCAAGGCTGCTACAGCAGCATCGCAACAGGGGCTTTCACACGCTGCCTTTTGGACAGTTCCCTCTCCACGGACGGCCTGCGTTACCGCGCAAGCCGTCTGGAACACCCTTGCCACCGCTCCCGATCGGGGAGACGACTCAATGATGCCCAAGCGCGATGAATGGCGTCAACAGTTTTGTAGTGAATATTTTTAGGCACTACATTTTTGTCATGTTGTTCGACAATCCAGCGGCTGGCCGGCGTAAAACCGGCCGTTGCCTTTACAGCCCCTCAAGAATCTGGAAGGCCGCACGCACGCGGGCTTCGTTGGGATAATTACGATTGGCCAGCAACACCACGGCCATGTTTTTGGCAGGAATAAAAGCGGCGTACGCGCCAAAACCGCTGGTTGCGCCGGTCTTGTTGTACCAGGCCTCACGCAGGGCAGGGCTGGCAGGGACGAGGCGGGTGGTGGCCTGAGGCTCACGGATCAGGCGAGGGCTGTTGCCATCGATCAAGGTGCCTAGCGCAACCGGATAAGGGTAATGCTCCCAGCCAAGGCCTTGGGTCATGGCGCCGACCTGGAAGTAGCCCTTATGGGTGATCGCGATGGCGTTTTGCAGTGCAGCGGGCAGGCCGTCTGGTTTCATCTGCAGGCGCACGTAGCGCAGCATGTCGCTGGCGCTGGTCTTGATGCCATAGGCTTCATCGGCATAAGGGCCTGGGCTGACGCGTACCGGGCGGTCTTCTGCGTCGTAGCCTTGGGCATAAAGCCCTTGGGCGCTGGCGGGCACCTGCAGGTAGGTGTGTTTCAGGCCCAGTTGCACCAGCAGGCCCTGGCTCATCAGCTCCGCGAAGGGGCGCTGCTGCGCGCGTGCCGCCAAATCGCCGAACAGGCCCAGGCTCGGGTTGGAATAGCAGCGCTGGGTGCCCGGCGCGGCGCGAGGCTTCCAGTGGCGGAAGAAGTCCACGACCTGTTGCGGCGTCTGCACTTCATCGGGGAATTGCAACGGTAGGCAATCGGCGCTGTAGGCCCCCAGTTCCAGCACGCTGGCGTCTCCCAGTGGCACCCCGGCCAGTGCGGGCTGATAGCGTTTTGCCGGGGCCTGAAGGTCTAGTTTGCCTTCGGCGCTGGCCAGGGCAGCGAGGGTAGCCGTGTAGGTCTTGCTCAACGAGCCGACCTCGAACAGGGTGTCTTGGGTAACCGGCGTGCCCTCGGCCTTGCTGGCCACGCCATAGTTGAAATAGTGCGCCTGGCCGTGGGCGTACACCGCCACGGCCATGCCGGCGATGCCTTGCTCTTGCATCAGTGTGCGAATGAGGGGGTCGACGCGTGCTTGCAGCGTGTCGTCAGCCTGAGCGGCTGCGTGGCCCATGGCGAATGTGATGGCGGCAGTCAGTGCGGCCAGGCGAGGGAGCAACATGGGCAGGTCCTTTGTGGGGTTGTGTCCGTTCATCGACACCTGTGGGGGTTCCGGCGTTAGCGAAGAAAAGCCGCAGACCTTATCGTCTGCCCTTGCACAATGACAAGACGGAACCTGTGATGAAGTATTTGCGGATGTTATTCGACAATTTCACCCTGGCGTTGCTCGGGGTGGTGCTGATCGCCACCGTGCTGCCCTGCTCGGGTGACGGTGCAGTGTATTTTGGCTGGCTGACCAACCTGGCCATCGGCCTGCTGTTCTTCCTGCACGGCGCCAAGTTGTCGCGCGAAGCGATCATCGCCGGGGCCGGGCACTGGCGCCTGCACGCGTTGGTGTTCTCCTGCACCTTTGTACTGTTCCCCCTGCTGGGGTTGGCGTTCAAGCCCCTGTTCGTGCCATTGGTTGGCAATGAGCTGTACCTGGGCGTGCTGTACCTGTGTGCATTGCCGGCCACTGTGCAGTCAGCCATCGCGTTCACCTCCCTGGCCCGCGGCAACGTGCCGGCCGCCATTTGCAGCGCTGCCGCTTCGAGCCTGCTGGGCATCTTCCTCACGCCGCTGCTGGTGATGATGTTGCTGGGCGCCAGCGGTGACACTGGGTCGGGGTTGGATGCCGTACTGAAAATCACCTTGCAGCTGCTGGTGCCCTTTGTGGCCGGGCAGATCGCACGCCGCTGGATCGGCGCATGGGTCAAGCGCAACGCGCGCTGGCTCAAGGTCGTGGACCAGGGGTCGATCCTGCTGGTGGTGTACACCGCGTTCAGTGAAGCGGTGGTGACGGGCCTGTGGCACACGGTATCGCCACAGCACCTGGCGGGGCTGTTCGTGGTCTGCGGGATTTTGTTGGCGGTGGTGCTGTATGGCACCCGTTTCCTTGGCAAGGTGCTGGGCTTTGACCTTGAAGACCGCATCACCATTCTGTTCGCCGGTTCGAAGAAGAGCCTGGCGACCGGCGTGCCGATGGCTCAGGTGCTGTTTGTGGGCAGTGGCATTGGCGCGATGATTTTGCCGCTGATGCTGTTCCATCAGATCCAGCTGATGGTGTGCGCGGTGCTGGCGCAGCGTTATGCCAGCCGTGAGGATGTGGGTGAGAAGGCCCCTGTATCTTCCTGATAGACAAGGGGTATACCTACTGCTGACTGTGTGAGAGCAACTGTCTTCTGGTGCGTGTTCCGGTCTCTTCGCGGGCAAGTCGGACCGCCGCACCGCCGCTCCCACAGGTAATTGCGCAGGCTCGAACCTTGTGATCTTCAACAAATATCTAATAAGTCAGGTAGTTATGTGTTGTTCTTGAGGTTTTTTGTCACATCACCGGGCCTGGCCGGAGCTGCGCGCTCTTAACGCCTTGGCAACCTCCGCCTCTATCTTGTAGGCCGGGCCTTCCAGCTCATTGAAGTCACGCGTGTAGCGCCGGGCGAACTCATCGACGCCTAATGCCTGGTACTGCTGCACGTGCTTGAGCTCGTGCGCCCACAGCGCCACATTGTCTTCAGCATCGCTGGCATGGCGGAAGATGATCGTGTCGATCAGTGTCACGGCATTCACATCGGGGTTTTGCAGCATCGCGTTGGCTGCGCTCATCTGCTGTTCATCGCCAACCCTGAAGCGCGCGGCATCGAGCACGGCAAAGTCATACCAGGGTTCGAGCTGGGCACGGATGTGTAGCGGGATCGGCTCACTGCCGCTGGCGCTGGCTTCGTCACGGGCCTGGCGCAACGCGTAGGCCAGGCTGGTTGAGGCCATGGTTTCGACGTCCTTGAGGATCTGCCCGGCCTGGCCTGGGTCGACCGGCGCACAGAAACAGCCCATCAGGCAGACTTGGTACTGGCCCGGGGGGCAGGTCTGTTCAGCAAACACGGGCACGCTCAAAAACAAGCCAAGCAACAGGTTAACGGCTTTCATTCAAGGCCTTTTCGACGAAGCTGCGGCTGGCATCGAGTACTTCGGACTGCACGACTTCGCTGGCGAGCATGCGCCCGATCAGCAACGCCCCGACGCACTGGCTGATCAACACCCAGGCCAGTTGTTCATCCTCCAGTGTTGTGCTCCAGGCTTTGTGCAACTCGACCAGCCAATGTTCGGCCACCTCACGCACCGGTTGATCTGCCCGGGCGATTTCCACCCCAAGCGGCGGCAAGGGGCAGCCCCCTTCGGCATTGTGCAGGTGGGCCAGGCTCAGGTACTGCTGCAGGCAACGGCCAAGGCGCTCGCGGCTGGCACCTTGATTGGCCAGGCGCGCCAGCGGGCTGTTGCACAGCTCCTGGCGAACGACTTCGGTGAACAGGTCATCTTTGGAAGGGAAGTGATTGTAAAAGGCACCGCCGGTCAGCCCGATGGCTTTCATCAGCCCGGCTACGCCAGTGCTGGTGAAACCGCCGCGTTTGGCCAGTGCACCGCTGGTGGCCAGCAGCTTTTCGCGGGTTTGTTGCTTGTGGTCGCTGGTATAGCGCATTCAATTGCCTCTGCGCGCTTGGCTTGACGATGGGGGCGATCATAACATAGCGTTCGTTTACTAAACGATCATTCACCAAAGGGGCGCACATGACTCAACCACAAAAAGTAGTGCTGGTGATCGGCGCAGGGGATGCCACGGGGGGCGAGATCGCCAAGCGCTTCGCGCGGGAGGGCTACGTGGCCTGCGTCACTCGCCGTCAGGCGGACAAGCTGCAACCGCTGCTGGACGAGATCCGCGCCGAAGGTGGCCAGGCCCATGGCTTTGGCTCCGATGCGCGTAAGGAGGAAGAGGTGGCCGCGCTGGTTGAGACCATCGAGCGTGATATTGGCCCGATCGAGGCGTTTGTCTTCAATATCGGCGCCAATGTGCCTTGCAGCATTCTCGACGAAACGCCGCGTAAATACTTCAAGATTTGGGAGATGGCCTGTTTTGCCGGGTTTCTGACAGCGCAGGCGGTGGCTCGGCGCATGGTGGTGCGTGAGCGCGGCACGATTCTGTTCACAGGCGCTACTGCAGGTACCCGTGGCGCTGCTGGCTTTGCCGCATTCGCCGGTGCCAAGCATGGCCTGCGGGCGCTGGCCCAGAGCATGGCGCGTGAGCTGGGGCCGCGCAATATCCATGTCGCCCATGTAGTGGTGGATGGGGCAATCGATACCGCGTTCATCCGCGACAGTTTCCCCGAGCGCTACGCCCTTAAGGACCAGGATGGCATCCTCGCCCCGGCCCATATTGCCGACAGCTATTGGTTCCTCCACGCCCAACCGCGAGATGCCTGGACATTCGAACTGGACCTGCGCCCCTGGATGGAACGCTGGTAAGCCCCCCTCATCGACCAAGGACCGAACCCATGACCAAGACCGTCGAATTCTTCTTTGACCTCGGCAGCCCCGCCAGTTACCTGGCGTGGACCCAGCTGCCGGGTATCTGTGACCGCCATGGCGCGGCGCTGCATTATCGGCCCATGCTGTTGGGTGGGGTTTTCCAGGCCACCGGCAATGCCTCGCCGGCAATGATCCCAGCCAAGGGCCGCTACATGTTTACCGACCTTGCACGCTTCGCAGCGCGCTATGGTGTGCCGTTTGGGCTTCCACCGGGCTTCCCGATGAATACCCTGATGCTGATGCGCGGTGTAATCGGCACACAGTTGCAAGCACCGGAACGCTTCGAGGCACTGTTGCGGGCATTGTTCAACGGCCTGTGGGCCGAGCGACGCAACCTGGGGGACGCGGCGGTGTTGCAGCAGACGCTGGAACAGGCCGGCTTTGACCTTGCCGCGCTCACTGCCCTGGCGGGCGACGCGCAGGTGAAGGCGGCCCTGAAGCAGGCGACCGAGGAAGCCGTTGCGCGCGGTGTATTTGGTGCGCCGACCTGTTTTGTCGGTGATGAGATGTTCTTTGGGCAAGACCGCCTGGATTTTGTCGAGGACGCGCTGCGTCAACCGGCCAGGCGCGCTTCCAGCTGAGTACGTTCCCACAGGCTGAGCAGGTCGGTGGGGTTGGTGCCGTAGCGGTGCCAGTCTTCAAGGCCGGCCTGATCACCGTTGGGGGCCACGCACTGGACGCATTGAGCAAGGCCTTCGGCATCCACGGCCAGGGTCAACTGCCAGCCTTCGATCAGCACATCGACCAGCCCTTCGGCGCGCTGGGCGGTGATGTGCAAGGGGTGGACGCCCAGGGCTGCGTCACGCAAGCGCTGATACGCGGCCCGTGTGTTCACGGTGCCTGGGCGGCTCACGGTCAGAAGTTCGCCGGGGTGTTGGCGCTGATGATTTCGGCCTCATCCTGGCCAATGTTCTTGAAGCTGTGCGGCAGGGTAGTGGGGATGTAGTAGCCATCACCCGAATTGAGCACGCTTACCTGGCCATCGACCCACAGTTCGACGGTGCCGCGGGTGACCAGGCCGCACTCTTCGCCTTCTGCATGCACGATCGGCTCGCCCGAATCGGCGCCGGGTGCATACAGTTCACGCAGCATGCGCATCTGACGGGCCTCGACACTGGCACCCACCAACAGCATGCGCAGGCCGTTACGGCCCAAGTCTGGCTGCTCGCTGGCGCGGAACACGAAGCGCTCTTCCCGCACCGGCTCGTCGAAGCTGAAAAACTCCGCCAAGCTCATCGGGATCCCTTCGAGCAGTTTTTTCAGGGAGCTGACCGAAGGGCTGACGCGGTTCTGTTCGATCTGCGAGATCGTCGAGTTGGTCAGCCCGCTGCGGCGGGCCAGTTCCCGTTGGGAGAGGTTGTTGCGTTCACGCACCAGTTTGAGTCGCGTCCCCGTGTCCATAGCCGCCTTGTAATCAGAGGTGTCAAAAATAATGAGCGACGCATTAAAACACACTCTGCACGCTTGCGCGCTGTGCTTATCAGGCACGTGGTTCGCGTGGCATCGGCCATAGCCCGACCAGCAGCAACAGCGCGGCTACCGCCAGGAACGGCAAGCGTGGGTCCAGGGCATACACCAGGGTGCCGGCCAGTGGCCCAATTACTGCGCCCATGCCTTGGGCGGCGCCGATCGAGCCCGCTGTGGCGCCTTGTTCCGAGGCCTGCATGGCATTGGCCGCCAGCGCCGAAAACGCCGGGAACACAAAGCCCATGCCGGCCGCAGCGACGAAGAAGCACGCCCACAGCCAGGGCGCGGTGGTCGCCAGTGCACCGCAGGCAAAGCCCACGGCCGACACGCTGGCGCCCACCCGGATCATCTTCAGCGGCGGCCATTCCAGTTGGCGCAGCACAACTTGGGCCAGGATCAGCGCCACACCGACCGTGGTCAGGGCAATGCCGGCGACCTGAGCCGCGTCAGCCGGGCCCAACTGCAAGCGGTCCAGGGCGAAAAACCCGACAATGATCTGTGACACGGTGACGCTAAGCATGGCGCTGAAGGCCACCAGCAAAGGCCGGCGCAGCCGGGGGTCGCTCAGTTGCACAGGGCTGGGCGCATGGGTGTGCGCCAGCGCTTGTGGCTTGAGTGTGAACAGCAACACGAAGAACGCGGTGGCCGGCAGCAGCGACATGAGGTGGAACGGCAGGCTCAGGCTGTAGCGCGCGAGCAGTGCGGCCAGTGCTGGGCCCAGCACCAGGCCGACCGCGTTTGCCGCGCCCAGTGAGGCCATGGCGCGGGCTCGGCGCTGCGGTTCGACATGGTCGGCGATCAGTGCATTGCAAGCCACTGGAATGGCGGCATAGAAGGCGCCGATGCAGCCGCGTGCGAGCATGAGGCCGATAAAGGCCAGGGTTGCGCCCGGCATCCAGCGCAGCGCGCCTTCGACGAACACGCACAACAGCCAGTAGGCCACGGTGAAGCCTGCGCTTCCCAGCAGCAGCACGCGGCGGCGGCCGAGCCGGTCAGCGGCGCGGCCCCACGGGCGTGCCAGCAGCACCCAGACCACCCCGGCGACGGTAACGGCGGCACCGGACTGCCAGGTGGCCATGCCGAGCTGGCGAGCGATTGGGCCTATGAGGGCAACGAAGGCCATCATCGACATGGTGCAGGCCATGTTGGCCAGCAGCAGTGGGCGTAAGTCCAGCGTGCTGGCAGGCACGAGAGTGGCAGGATCCTTTGCGACGTTCATGGGCAGTCCAGAGAAGTTCAGCGATAAGTGCGCCGATCTTAGTAAGAATTATTATCGATTGTCGAACGCCCTGAACCGCACCGGCTTATTCGCTGCGACGCAGGGGGCCAGGCCACATGCTACGCAAGACGCCGTCGCGGCGCACCAAGGCGTGCATCAGCGCTGCGCCCAGGTGCACCAGGATCGTCGTGAACAGCAGGTAGCCAGCCCAGCCGTGGGCTTGTCGCAGCACGGCATACAGCTGCAGGTCGTGGGGGGCGATTGCCGGCAATTGCAGGGGCCGCGGGTAGCCGCCGGCCGACAGCATGGCCCAGCCCAGCAGTGGCATGGCCAGCATCAGGCCATAGAGCAGCACATGCGAGGCACCGGCGGCGAACCGCTGCAGCGGTGGCAGGTCGCGTGGCAGCGATGGGTGTGGCAAGGCTAAACGCAGGCCGATACGCAACACCACCAGTACCAGCAAGGCCAGGCCAGTGGCCTTGTGCAGGCTGAGCAATACGGGGTGGCGCAGTGACAGGTCGCTGACCATGCTCACACCAATGAACAACATGGCCACAATCAACACCGCCATCAGCCAGTGCAGCAGGCGGGCGAGGGGGTGGAAGGCTTCAGGTTTCATGGGCGGGCTCCAGTGCCGAGCGATTCACGGCTGCGGCGGTTGAACGATTCCGAATAGGCGGCGGATCGGGCGGCCAGAATCGGGTCGGCAGAGGCTTCGATGCCGTGGGGCAGGATCAGCGGGTCGAAATTAAGGTCGCGACAAGCACCTTGCTCAGGCGCGTCGACCTGTTCGAGCACAAGCGTGCCGGCGTCTACGCTGCGCCGTTGCGCAGGCCATGGGCTGGCCGGGTTGTCCACGGCGTCGCCAGGCTCGGCCAGGACCAGGCGCAGGGTCCAGCGCAGCGGCCCTTGGGCCAGGCGCTGTTGCAGGTCGTGCTGCAGGTATTGTTTGTCGTCCACCTGGCCTGGCAGGGCGGTGAACGGGGTTTGCGGCTCCAGTTGCCAACGTACCGGCTGTGCCGCGCCGGCGGCGTCGATCAGGCGGAAGGCATTGATGCTGTGATACTGGGTACTGGCGAAACTGTTGCTTGGCTTGTAGCTCGCCGCCCACTGGCGGAACGCCGCGCTTTCGGGGTGGGCGGCAAAAAACGCTTGTTGCCTGGCCGGGTCCGGTTTGCCAGTGGCAGGGTCTGGCGTACTGGCCAGGACTTGTTCATAGAACGCCTGCGGCGTACCCACCGCCAGCACCGGCGGGTTGTTCATGCCAGTACGCCAGACTTGCCCATCGTCAGTGCTGAGCTGAAGCGCCAGGCTGCGCACAGGGATTGCCGTGTCCGGCGCGAACGGGTTGGCGCCGCCAATGGCAAAACGGCCGATAACCGGCACGCGTGCCTGGCTGAACACGCGGGCCGTGGACAGGCTGGCAGCCTGCCCGCTGGCCTGGAAGTAGCCCGAGACACAGAGGCCTTTTGCGTGGTTCTTGCGGTAGCCTGGGTAGTGCCCGGCCTGGGCCTCGAAGGTGTCGATGATGCGCTTTGGCGTCAATTCAGGTGCGCCGATCCAGCCGGCGGCATAGGCAAAGCCTGCGCCGGCAGCCAGCATGACAGCGCCGATGGCCGCCAGGCGCAGGGCCTTGGCGGGGCCGTGCAAAGGTGAGTTCATGATCATCGTCCGGTTCTGTGAAGGTGCCGGTACGACGCTGCAGGGAAAAACTTATTCCCTCGGCGGGAATAGATTTTGTTACCGGGCGTCTGCCTCTTACACTGACAACCCCAGAGGCCGGGACATAGCCATGCACGATCTGGACGAACACCAGTGGCGCGAGCTGCTGGCACGTTTGCGCCGCTTTGCCTTGTGGTTGACGCGCGAATCGGGCAGCGCCGACGACCTGGTGCAGGCCACCGTCGAGCGAGCCTTGAGCCGCCAGGGCCAGCAACGTGAAGCTGAGGCGCTGCGCGCCTGGCTGTTCACCATCCTTTATCGGCTGTTTCTTGACGGCAAACGCCGCGACCGCCTGCATGCCCGTTGGCTGTCCTGGTTCGGCCGCGCCGAGGTGGAAAGCGAGCCCGTTGGCGGCAATATCGAAGACATCGTGCTGGCCCAGGCCGACCTGCGTGCCTTCGCTCGGCTGTCGGCCGAGCAGCGTGCTTTGCTGCTGCTGGTGAGCATCGAAGGTTTGAGTTACAAAGAGGCCGCCCAGGCCTTGGGCATCCCTATCGGTACCGTGATGTCGCGCTTGTCGCGCGCCCGCAATGCCTTGCGCGAACTGACCGAGGGCAACCCTCAACCCCCGGCCTTGCGGAGACTGAAATGACACGCCTGATCCCCACTGAAGATGAGTTGCATGCCTACATCGATGAGCGCCTGACGCCTGCCCGCCGGGCAGAGGTAAAGGTTTGGCTGGCGGCCAACCCGCAGGAAGCGGCGCGGGTCGAGGGCTGGCGCGGCGATGCGCGGCGGCTGCGTGTGGCACTCGCCGGCCTGAGTGAGCAGCCGGGGGGGTCGCAGCTAGATCTGGGCCAATTAAAGCAGCGGCTGCGCCAGCGTCGTCAACGGCGTTGGGCATCGGCGGCAGTGCTCGTGCTGGCGATTGGTGTGGGTGGTTTGGGCGGTTGGCAGGCGCGGGATGCGATGTTGGCCAGGGTCGATCTGCCCATGGCCGATGCGGTCCAGGCTCATCGGCTGTTTGCCGGTAGCGAGGCGCTGGATATCCAGGCCAGCGACCCGACTCAATTGCGTGACTGGTTGGGGCGCCATTTTAGCCGGGTAGGCCAGTTGCCGGACCTGGCGGGTTACGGTTTCAGGCCGGTGGGCGCGCGGTTGCTCAGCAACGAGCAAGGGCCTGCGGCGCTCCTGGTGTTTCAGGATGGCAAAGGGGAACGCATCAGCCTGTTTCTGCGTTCGCCGGGTGAGCGTTATGAACGCATGCCCGAGGGGCAGCGGGTTGATGGGCAACTGGAGGCACGGTACTGGTCGCATGGGGCGTATAACTTTGCGTTGGTCAGTGCGGCGGACGATACGCGTGGGGCGGGGGTAGGGGAGGCGTTGCGGTTGGGGTTGTAGGGTGATGGTGATGATTTGGTTGAGTGGATGTGGGCAGCCAGGTGTAGGGCATTGGATTTTTATCGCCCGTGAGATCGAGCGCCGCCCGCGCGGCGCTTCGCAGCACAAGGCTGCTCCCACATCTGTTTCGGGCCAGTAACGCCTGTAGCAACGCGCGCGTCCGCCTTGTTTGTTTCACACGATATCGAGGTGGGCGCCAAAGGGCCGCGCGCCTCTGTCTCAGGCCTGATTGGCCCGAAAAAAATGTAGGAGCAGCCTTGTGCTGCGAAGCGCCGCGCGGGCGGCGCTCGATCTCACAGGCGCTATAACTCCAATGCCTTACACCTGACTAGGGTCAGCTCAACTCCAGCCAGATCGGCGCATGGTCCGACGGCTTTTCCATCCCGCGCAACTCATAATCCACACCCGCCGCCTTGATCCGTGGCACCAGGTGCTGCGACGCCATGATCAGGTCGATGCGCAGGCCACGCTTGGGTTCATCCTCGAAACCGCGGCTGCGGTAGTCGAACCAGCTGAAGCGGTCGGCCACGTCCGGGTGCAGGTGGCGGAAACTGTCGACCAGGCCCCAGCCTTTAAGGCGCTCCATCCATTCGCGCTCTTCCGGCAGGAAGCTGCATTTACCGGTCTTGAGCCAACGTTTGGCGTTGTCCGGGCCGATGCCGATGTCGCAGTCCTGGGGCGAGATGTTCATATCGCCCATCACCAGCACCGGCTGGTCGTTGCGGAACTGGTTTTCGAGCAGGGCCTGCAGGTCGCTGTAGAAGCGCTGCTTGGCCGGGAATTTGGTGGGGTGGTCGCGGCTTTCACCCTGGGGGAAGTAGCCGTTCATGATGGTGATCGGGTTGCCGTCGGCATCGGCGAAGGTGCCCCAGATGAAGCGGCGCTGGGCGTCTTCCTCATCGGTGGCAAAACCCTTGTGCAGGCTCAGCGGTGCCTGGCGCGACAGCAAGGCGACGCCATAGTGGCCTTTCTGGCCGTGGTAATGCACGTGGTAGCCCAGTGCCTGGACATCGGCCAGAGGGAACTGATCGTCGCTGACCTTGGTTTCCTGCAGGCCGATCACGTCAGGCTGATGCTTGTCGATCAGCGCCGCCAGCTGATGCGGGCGAGCTCGCAGGCCGTTGATGTTGAAACAGACGATCTTCATGGAAAGACAATCCCGGTAAAAGCCGCGATGCTAGCCGACATCGCGCGTCATCACCAGCATGGCGGGTTCGGGGTGCTGCTGCTAACGTGCTGTAGGGGCTGAACGATGCGCGGTGGAGCACACTCCAAGGCATTGCAAGCCCATTCCAGGAGGACTGCCCGCAATGCCCGAAACCACTGCCACGCCGGCGCGTATCTGCCAACTCGACGACGGCTACAGCCGTGAGGCGCGTTCGCTGCTGTACAACGCCTACCGCCATGAACCTACCTTTGCTTACATTTTCGAGGCGCAGCGCCCAGGCTATGAGCGCCGCCTGCGCGTGATGGTGCGTGAATGGGTCCGCCAGCACTTTTACCTGCAACTGCCGGCCATTGGCCTGTTGCTGGATGACCGCTTGATTGCCCTGGCCCTGATCGTGCCGCCGCTGCGCAGGCTGGGGGTGGCCGACAGCTGGGCCTGGCGTTTGCGCATGATGCTGGGTACCGGCCTGCGCTGCACGCGACGCTACATGGACTACCAGGCCGCATTGGCCAGTTGCTTGCCTACAGACCAAGTGCACGTCTTGCCTCTACTGGGCGTGCACCCGCAATTTCAGGGGCGCCAGTACGGCGAGCAATTGTTACAAGCTGTGCATGACTGGTGCGCGGAAGACCCCAGCACCCAGGGCGTGGTGCTGGACACCGGCAATGAGCACTACCTGGCGTTCTACCAGCGTCAGGGCTATGAAGAAATTGGCGAGGTTGCCGTAGGGCCGATCCGAGAAAGGGTGTTCTTCCATCCCAACCCCGTGTCTTCAACTTCCGCTTTTGCCTGACAAGCCGCCAGACGGCTCCCTTGAGCGCCCGGCTCTGGTAGCATGCCCCGCATGACGTATTCAGGAAGATTAACCTGGGGCCTGGTTTTCTGGGTCGCCAGTTTCGCAGCATGGGGCCAGAGCGAGTTGCTGGTGAAGGTAAAACCAGCCAACAAAGCGCTCAAGGCCAATGTCGAAGGCTATATCGGCAACTTGGGTGACCGCGATGAAGAAGCGCTGCTGCGCTTCAGTCGCGGGGCTCAGGAGCAGGCGCGCAAAGCCGCGCAGGCACTTGGCTACTATCAAGCCCAGATCGATACCGAGGTCAAGCCTCCCGCCAAAGCCGACCAAGCCCCACAATTGATAATCCAGATCGCCCCCGGCGAGCCTGTGCGCCTGCGCAACGTGACGGTGCGCATCGAAGGGCCTGCCAGTGAGATGAAGGCGTTTCGGGTGCCCGACAGCAAGGCACTGCGCGCTGGGGAGCAGCTTAACCATGGGCTTTACGAAGATGCCAAACGGCTGATCCAGAACCAGGCTTCACGCTATGGCTTCTTCGCCGGCCGCTTCAGCCGCCAACGCCTGGCGGTCGACCCCCAGGCCGGCGTGGCCGACATCGAACTGGTCTACCAAAGCGGCCCTCGCTACCGCCTGGGCGCGGTCAAGTTTGGTGGTGATACACCGCTGGATGAAGACCTGCTGCAGCGCATGGTCTCGTTCAAGCCAGGCACGCCCTATGACTCCGAGCTGATTGCCGAACTCAACAACGACCTGCAATCGAGTGGTTACTTCGAAGGTGTGCGGGTAGACGCCGCGCCGACTGCCGCCGTGGGCGAGGACATCCCGGTGGAGGTCCGCCTGGAAACCCGCAAACCACGCACCATGGGCCTGGGCTTGGGCTTCTCGACTGACGTCGGCCCCCGTGGCAAGGCCAACTGGACGCGACACTGGGTCAACCCTCAGGGCCACAGCTACGGCTGGGAAACCGAACTGTCGGCACCTCGGCAGAACGTCGGCCTGTGGTATGACGTGCCGCTCGACCCGCCGCTGACCGACAAACTGCGCTTTGCCGGTGGTTACCAGAACGAGGAACTCGCCGGTACCGACACCCTCAGCAAGCTGCTCACCGTCGGGCCAGAATGGCACAGCAAGTTGCCCAGTGGTTGGCAGCGGGTCATCTCGCTCAAGTACCAGCGTGAAGAGTACCGCCTGGGCGATGACTCGGGGCTGAGCAACTTGCTGATGCCGGGCGTCAGCTTCTCGTACCTGCGCAGCGACAACCGCATTGACCCGCACAATGGCTACCGCCTGCAGTTCGATACCCAGGTGGCGAAGGAAGGCCTGGTCTCCGACACCAACCTGCTGCACGGGAACGTGCTGCTCAAGGGCCTGACCACGCTTGGCCATAACCATCGCTTCCTCGGCCGAGTGCAATTCGGCGGCAGCGCCACCAACGGCTACAAGAACAACATCCCGCCATCGCTGCGCTTCTTCGCCGGTGGCGACCAGAGCGTGCGTGGCTATGACTACCAGACCTTGTCGCCGAAAAACAGCGACGGCGACCGCATCGGTGGCCGCTACCTGGTGGCTGGCAGCGTCGAGTACCAGTACTCACTGACTGAAAAGTGGCGCGTGGCAACCTTTGTCGATCAGGGCAACTCGTTCAACACCTTCGAGCTGCCAAGCCTGAAGACTGGGGTGGGCATTGGTGTGCGTTGGGTTTCACCGGTCGGGCCACTGCGCCTGGACCTTGCCAAGGCCCTCGATGACGAGGGCGGTATTCGCCTGCACTTCTCCATGGGGCCTGAGCTGTGACACGTGTGTTCAAATTCGTACTGCTGGGCGTGCTCGGCGGGGTAGTGGCCGTGGGCCTGGCGCTGGGCGTGCTGGTGGGGACCGAAAGCGGCAGCCGCTGGGCACTGGCCAGGGTGCCGGGGTTGCAGGTCGCTGACTTCCAAGGGCGCCTGGCGGGCAGTTGGCAAGCCAGCCAGCTGAGCTGGGTGGAGGGCGGTAATCGGGTCGAGGTGCAGGCACCGCTGTTGACATGGTCGCCCGGGTGCCTGCTGCGTGCCACCTTGTGTATCGATCAACTGCAGGCGCAGCGCATCGACATGGCGTTTGCACCCAGCGATGCACCGGCTGAAAGCGGCCCGCTGCAACTCCCGGCCCTGCGCTTGCCGGTCGCCATCGAGCTGGGCGAGGTCAAGATCGGCCAACTGCGACTCGACGGCAGCGACCTGCTGGGTGATGTGCAACTGGCCGCCCACTGGACCCAAACGGGCATGCGCATCGACCGCCTGCATCTGCAGCGCGATGACCTGCGCCTGGACCTGCAAGGCGACCTGCAACCTGAGGGCGATTGGCCGCTGCAGCTGCAAGGGCAAGTTCAGCTGCCTTCGGTAGAGGGTAAAAGCTGGAAACTGGCGTTGACCGCGCAAGGCGAGCTGCAGAAAACCCTCACTCTCGAAGGCACCAGCTCGGGTTACCTCGATGCACGGCTGAACGGTGAGCTACAAGCGTTGGCCGAGCACCTGCCGGCAACGCTGCAGATCCGTTCCGACGCTTTCAAACCAACCGGGTCGCTGCCGGACACCCTGCAGTTCAATCAGCTTGAGCTCAATGCCAAAGGTGATTTGCTCAAGGGCTATAAATTGTCGGGCTCGGCCAGTTTGCCGGCTGAGCAGTCACCGATTGCCTTGGTCCTGTCCGGGCGGGTGGATAGCAAAGGGGCCAAGGTCGATGCCCTGGACCTCAACGCCAGCGATAACCAGCGGCTGAAGCTGCAGGCCAGTGCCGACTGGCAACAGGGCCTGACAGCCGATGCCCAGCTCGATTGGCTGGACTTCCCGTGGTTGCGCCTGTACCCGCTGGAGACGCCGCCTGACGTCACGCTCAAGCAATTCAATGCCCAGGTCCACTACCGCGATGGCAACTATCAAGGCACCTTCAAGGGTGATCTCGACGGCCCGGCGGGGGCGTTTTCCCTGGCCAGCCCGTTCGAAGGTGATTTGAACCAGGTGAAACTGCCGCAGCTGGCGCTTAGCGCTGGGCAAGGCAAGGCCGAAGGCAGCGTCGCGGTGCGCTTCGCCGATACGCTGGCGTGGGATGTCGACCTGCAGCTCTCGGCGCTCGACCCCGCGTATTGGCTTGCCGAACTGCCCGGCACCCTGGCCGGGCCGCTGCGCAGCAAAGGTGAAATGAAGGGGGATGCACTCAAGCTCGATGCCCAGCTCGACCTTAAAGGCCGCCTGCGCGGGCAGCCGGCAGTGCTCAAGGTCGAAGCCCAAGGGGCTGGGGAAAGCTGGACGCTCGGAGCCTTGGCTATCCAGCTGGGTGACAACCGCATCAATGGCAGTGGCAGCCTGCAACAGCGGCTGGCCGGGCGCGTGGATCTCGACTTGCCGCGTTTGGGGCAGCTATGGCCCAGGCTGCAAGGGCAGGTCAAGGGCCGGCTGGACGTCGCCGGGACCTTGAAGGCGCCCCAAGGTACGCTCACTTTGCAGGGCCAACAGCTGGCGCAGGCCGAAAACCGTATTCAGCGCCTGGACCTGGACGCACGCCTGGACAGCGCCCAACGTGGTGTGATCGACCTCAAGGCCGGCGGCATCCAACTCGGTGACACCGCACTGGGCACCTTGCAGGCCGATGGCAAAGGTGACATTCGCCAGCAAGCCCTGACCCTGGCGCTCGACGGCCCGCAGCTCAAGCTGGACCTGGGTCTGGACGGCCAGTTGAACAAAGGCGATTGGCGTGGTCGCCTTGCCAGTGGCCGAATCCAGGCCGGAGGCCAGGATTGGCAGTTGCAGGCGCCGGCACGCCTGCAGCGATTGGCCAGCGGCCAGCTGGATTTTGGCGCCCATTGCTGGCGTTCCGGCCAGGCCAGCCTGTGTGGTGATGACCAGCGCCTGGCGCCTGAGCCGCGCTTGCGCTACCACCTTAAACAGTTCCCGCTGGACAGCCTGGCCCAGTGGCTGCCAAAGGACTTTGCCTGGCAGGGCCTGCTGAATGCCGACGTCAACCTGGATATCCCGGCCAGCGGCCCGAAAGGCAACATTGTTGTCGACGCCAGTGGCGGCACCTTGCGCGTGCGCGACAAGGGGCGCTGGATCGATTTCCCTTATCAGGCGCTGCGCCTGGACAGCACCCTGGCACCTCGCCGCATCGACACCCGCTTGAATTTCCGGGGTGAGCGCCTGGGCGAACTGAGCCTGAATGCCCGCCTCGACCCCTTGGGCAAGAACAAGCCATTGTCGGGCGATTTCCGCCTGGCGGGCCTGGACCTGTCCGTCGCCCGACCGTTCGTGCCCATGGTCGAACGCCTGGCCGGGCAGTTGAATGGCAGCGGAAATTTGTCGGGTACGCTGCTGGCACCGCAGGTCAACGGCAACCTGGTACTGAGCCAGGGCGAGGTCAGTGGTGCCGAACTGCCGGTTAGCCTCCAAGACCTCTCGCTGCAGGCTACGATCGCGGGTGAACAGGTCCAGCTCAACGGCGGTTGGCGCAGCGGCGAAGCGGGGCGCGGGCAACTGTCCGGTAATCTGACTTGGGGCCAGGCCTTGGGCATGGACCTGCGTTTGCAGGGGCAACAATTGCCGGTGACGGTTGAGCCCTATGCGACGCTGGAAGTCGCCCCGGACCTGAACCTGCGCCTGGTCGACGACAAGCTGGCGATAACCGGCAAGGTGCAGGTGCCAAAAGGCAAGATCACGGTACGCGAGCTGCCGCCCTCGACGGTGAAGGTGTCTGATGACACCGTCATCGTTGGCCATCAGACCGAAGAGGGCAAGCCGCCCATGGCGATGGCCATGGACATCGATGTCGATGTCGGGCGCGAAAAGCTGTCGTTCAAAGGCTTTGGCCTCACGGCCAACCTGTTGGGCCACGTGCATATCGGCGACAACCTCGATACCCGCGGTGAACTGAGCCTGGCCGATGGTCGTTACCGCGCCTACGGGCAGCGCCTGACCATACGCCGGGCGCGCTTGCTGTTTGCCGGCCCGCTCGACCAGCCGTACCTGGACATCGAAGCGATTCGCAAAGTCGATGATGTGATTGCCGGTATTCGCTTGAGCGGCAGTGCCGAGCAGCCCACCACGCAGGTGTTCTCCGAACCTGCCATGAGCCAGGAACAGGCGCTGTCGTACCTGGTGCTGGGTCGCCCTTTGGGCACGTCGGGTGAGGACAACAACATGCTCGCCGAGGCCGCGTTGGGCTTGGGCTTGGCAGGCAGTGCCGGCATTACCGGCAGCCTGGCATCGAGCCTGGGTATCGATGATTTCCAGTTGGATACCGAAGGCTCAGGCAATACCACCAGTGTGGTCGCCAGCGGCAACCTGACCGAGAAGCTGAGCTTGCGTTACGGGGTAGGGGTGTTCGAGCCTGCCAACACCATCGCGTTGCGCTACAAGTTGAGCCGGATGGTGTACCTGGAGGCTGCCAGCGGCTTGGCAAGCTCGCTGGACATCTTCTACAAACGGGACTTCTGATCGCCGCGGTCAGCGGACCGTGGCAGCTTCGACGAATTCATTGGTATCGGGAGTAGGCGAGGGTGTGGGTTTAGCTATGCGCACCGGTGTGATCAGGCTGGTGTATTCCTCGATCAGCCGGTTAAGCGCTTCAGGCGGCTCACTGGCCTGGAACTGCATGCGGATCTGCACCTCGTCAGGGTCGCGACTGTCACCCTGACGGCCCTGGCCACCAATGGTCACCTTGAAACTGGCGGCGTTCGTCGCGCTGGCCGCCTGCAGCGCTTGCTGCGCCTCGGTGCCCTTGACGCGGACCGACAGGTCAACCTGCATGCGCTCAAGTGCCAGGCCCTTGGGCGACACTAGCGCAAACAAGGGCACACGCATGATGTGCTGCTCATCCATGGCGATTTCGACCATCTTGGCCTTCATGGGCGCACCCAGTGCTTCGGTGTCGCAGTCGAAGAATTGATCGAACAGATTGATGTACTGCTGAGCTATCAGGCTGTTGGTGGCGCTGGCGGCTTCTTGCAGGCCGCGTGTGATCTCGCGCAGGTCGATGGATGTCATGGGGGCGGGGGACTTGTCCAAACGTTCGGCTCCTGGGTTCAGGGGGTGCCCCCTGTTGCGAGGGGGCGATCGTTACCGACTTCAGTTAGCCGCAGGTGCCCCAGGCGTTGATTTGCTGCCGTTCGCGAGGCCGTTGAGCGTGTCGGCTTGCGAGATCATATCCGGGCTATTCAGCTTTGCGGACTTGACGACAGTGGGTTTGGTGGCAGCCTCGGTCAGGAAATCGATGACCCTCATCATCGCTTCAGGCGGGTCTTGGCGCTTCAGGGTCGTGCTGAAAGCGTAGCGGGCGCGGGTGTCGGTCTTGCGGGTTTGCGTGGACTTGTGGCTGATGCTGCCCTTGACGTTGAGCTTGAATGGCCCCCAACCCAGCGACCCGGTTGCCGTTGCGGCCAGGTTCTTGTCGGCCACGTCTTCCGACATCTGGTTGATGGTCAGTTCGAACTCGACATTACCTTCCTCGATGGCGATGTTCGGGTGGGTGATCGCCGCTACCAGCGGCACTTTCATGGTTTTGCTGACGACGCCTTGGTACTCACCCTGTTCATCGACGATGGTTTCGTCGTAGTCGAATTGTATGGCGACCGCCTTGCCTTCCTGAACGCACACTTGCATCAGGAAGTCGGCGTAGGACTTGCTTGCGGTAACTTGTGCCTGAACCATGGCTTGCAGGGGGCCTGCGATCATGCGGTCCATCGGCAAGGCATTGATGACGGATCCGATGAGGCTGTTGTCTAGGGACATAGCTGGATTCTCTTTTTAATGGGTGCTGCAAACGTAGCCGTCAGTGGCGACCATTAGGGTTATCGCCTAGTGAACATAGGGGGTCCTGTCGGCGGATATTGCCGATCTGCCGCAGGCTCAGGCCGTACTTGTCGGCCAGCAGGCTGCGTGACAAGCCCTCGGCGCTTTCCTGCTGGATCTGTAGGTTGCGCAACTGGCGCATGAAGTGGTCGGCCTTGGGGATTTCCAGGGCAACGCCAGCGAAGCGCTTGATCAGCGCATCGAGCGCGTCGGCCGGGAGCACATCGGCGAGCTTGGTGCGCTCGCGGTGCTTGGGGATGTATTTGGGTCTGCCGCCATAGGCGCAGGTGAGCTGGAATGCATTGTCGATACCGATGCAGTCGATCAGCGCTTGCAGTGAGTGGGGTAACTGGCTGATCTCTATCCGGGTAAGGTCTGGTAACTCCATAAGACGCTCCTTCGTTCGGTGTAGATGCGGTAAGCGATCACCTGCGGCGTTGTGTCGAAGGTGTGACCGAATTCTCAGGTAGAGCCAAGGTGCGTCGCTAGGCGCCATATAGGCTTGGGTTTGTAGCCTCGTTGAACAGTGTTTGCAGGCAGTGATTTCCCTTCTTGTAGGACATGCCTTCAACTATTCGCTGCAGCCGGTGAATTCCCGCTGTGACACGCCATGGCTTACCTGCTGGGTCAGTGACCCTCAGTCGCACGGATAGAGGCTCAACAGGCTTGCGCTTCTCAGGTATGCCTTGGGGGTCGTGCTCATGCCTTGGGGCAGGGCGCGCCAGTCGACCAGCAGGCACAGCGCGTTGAATGCATGCTCGGCGCGTTTTCCTACAATGCGATCTGAAAAATCTCGGCGATAAAGTGCCCGGGTCTGCTTCACTGCGTGCACCTGGTCGGCCAGTGCCAGTGTTTGTCGGGCCAACTCCGGTAACAGGGTTGCCGGCACGGTGAAGTGCACCTGGGAGGCATGAGCCTGCAGGTAACCCGCTTCGCGAACGCTGTACCAGAGTTGCTGCCATTGGCTGGACCCGGCGTTGGTCGCCAGTTCACTGCCTAGCTTGAGCAACTGTTCGGGGGGTGTCTGGCGCGTGTCCAGCGCGTAAAGAGGTAAGGGCGTCACAGCAAGAGATGCAAGCAGCAGGGATTTGTACATAGTGCCTCCGGCACGGGCGATGAGGGCCCATGCTTTCAGGCGAGTGGCACCACACTAAGCAGGAAATGCAGCGCCAGTGCGGGTGGGCGTTGTATCATTGCTGCGGCTCGTTGCGAGCCTTTTGCCCCTGATGTTGCAAGGAACTTTCAATGACACACGTGCAGCGCCTCAAATATTCACTTCTGATCATCCTGGTAGTACTGGGCCTCATGGTTGGCCTGTCCCACCTGCAAAAGCAGGGCACGATCAGTGAGCAGACCTTCCAGTTGCTGGCGATCGCCATTGCGGTGGTCGTGGTAGTCATCAACGGCATTCTGCGGCGCAAGGTCAAGCCCTGACCTGTGCGGGCCGGCCAGGCGTGGCCGGCCGTACGCTCAGCGTGGGGACGCTTGATCCAGCACGGCGCGGGCCTGGGGGTTGAGGCTGTAGCATTTGTCGCTGCCCAGGTTGATGACGCCTTCGGCGCACAGCCGCTTGAGCACTTCGCGCACGCTCAGGAACGACAGTGGAATGTCCAGTTGTTCCAGTTGCGCGTGCACGCCACGCACGCCAATGCTGCGGCCATTACGGTCGGCCGCATGCAGCGCATCGATCACCTTCAAGCGGATCAGGCTGGTGCGCAAGCCAAAGGTGCGTAAAAGTTCGCGAATCTGTTCGTTACCGACACGTTCTTCGGCGAAAACGTCCTGTCCCTTGGGCGCTTTGCCGGGTACGCGTGCAGCCTGCATTGAGGGTTGCGGGTTGTACATGTGAATGCTCCTTTTCGTGGACTAACCCGAAATGTGGTTGCCTCACTTACTAGGACGAATGAGAACGGAAAATCTGCAGCCCGCTCGAGAAAAAATATGCCTTTCCTGTTCAAGACGTTCTATCGCCTTGTAATACGTAAAATTTTCATTCAGCCATTCGTCTGATCGGGATGACCCCTGGATCCGAGGTGTGCCCGTGTTCTCAATTTCTCGTCCCATGACCAGCGCAGGCCTGGCGGCTGCGCTGGTCGCCTTCAGCACTGCCGCGCTGGCGCAGCCCGCCAGCACGGATGCCAGTGCCCAGATCCGGCGTACCAGCTACGGAGTGCCGCACATCGTGGCTAAGGATGAGCGCGGCCTTGGGTATGGCATCGGCTATGCCTACGCACAGGACAACCTGTGCCTGTTGGCCAACGAAGTGCTGACGGTCAGCGGCGAGCGATCGCGGCACTTCGGTGCCAAGGCCAAGACCGTCGAGCAACGGGACAACCTTGCCAGCGACCTGTTCTTCACCTGGCTCAATACGCCGAGCGCTGTGGGGGCATTTCTGCAGGCACAACCGGCACCGGTGCGTGACCTACTTGATGGCTATGCACGCGGCTTCAACCGTGCCCTCGCCGAGCGCCGCAGCCAAGGCCTGCCGGCAGAGTGCGGGAAGGGTGACTGGGTGCGGCCGATCACCAGCGAAGACTTGATCAAGTTGACCCGTCGCCTGTTGGCTGAGGGGGGCGTA
This sequence comes from Pseudomonas sp. 5.2, assembly GCF_059025405.1. NCBI lineage: Bacteria > Pseudomonadati > Pseudomonadota > Gammaproteobacteria > Pseudomonadales > Pseudomonadaceae > Pseudomonas > Pseudomonas sp. 5.2. The sequence continues at coordinate 208,108 of NZ_JBYBHH010000005.1, read as the reverse complement.
GGACAATTCGCCGAAGCGTTGGCAGGGGCACAGCCCCCCTCATTGACCAGCCAGCGCGAGGCCACAGGCTTTGCCACGGCGTTGGCCCGGCAGGAGCGTTTTGCCTCGGAGCGCGGCAGCAACGCGGTGGCCGTCGGTTCGCAGCGCTCGGCCAATGGCCGTGGCCTGCTGCTGGCCAACCCGCACTTCCCGTGGATGGGCGGCATGCGCTTCTACCAGATGCAACTGACCATACCGGGCCAGCTGGATGTGATGGGGGCGGCGCTACCGGGCTTGCCTGTGGTGAACATCGGCTTCAACCGGCATCTGGCCTGGACACATACGGTCGACACATCAAACCATTTCACCCTTTATCGCCTTCAGCTCGACCCGAAGGACCCGACCCGCTACATGCTCGATGGCAAGTCACTGCCGTTGATGCGGCAGGCTGTCAGCGTTACGGTCAAGGCCGAGGATGGCACCTTGAGCCAGGTAGAACGCCAGGTCTACAGCTCGGAATTCGGGCCAGTGGTGCAATGGCCTGGGCGCCTGGATTGGGACGCGCACGCGGCCTACAGCCTGCGCGACGCCAACCTGGGCAACACGCGGGTGCTGCAGCAGTGGTACCGTATCAACCGCGCCGACAGCTTGGACGCGTTGAAGGGTTCGGTGCAGCAGTTGCAGGGCATTCCCTGGGTTAACACGCTTGCTGTCGATGAGGGGGGCGGGGCGCTGTACCTGAACCAGTCGGTGGTGCCGTACGTCGACCAGCAACTGCTGAGTGAGTGCGGCAACCCCAAGGCGCAAGGGCGCATGGTGGTGCTCGATGGTTCGCGCAGTGCCTGCCAGTGGAAGGTCGACGCCCAGGCGGCGCAGCCCGGCATCTTCCCCGCACGATTGCTGCCGAGCCTCGAGCGCAAGGACTTCGTGCAGAACTCCAACGACCCTGCCTGGATGGCCAACCCGGCTCAGCCGTTGACCGGGTTTTCGCCGCTGGTCAGCCGCGATGACCAGCCCCTCGGCATGCGTGGGCGGTTTGCCCTGCAGCGCCTGCAAGGCACGGCCAAGTTGGGTGTGGACGACCTGCAGCGCATGGTGATGGATGATGAGGTCTACCTCGCGAGCCTGCTGCTGCCGGACCTGCTGGCGTGGTGCAAGGATGCCGAGGCAGATGTGCAGCCTGTCTGTGCCAGCCTGGTCGCCTGGAATGGCAAGGCAGACCTGGACAGCGGCGTTGGCCTGGTGCATTTCGAAAACATGCTTGAGGCCCTGGTGGCTCACCCTGAAAGCTGGCGGGTAGCGTTCAACCCGGCCGACCCGCAGCATACGCCGCGTGGCCTGGCGGTCGAGCAGGCGGCAGTGCGCAAGCTACTGCACCAGGCGGCGCTGGCGTCCCAGCAACATGTGGCCAAAAGCGGGGTAGGGGGCGACAGCCGTTGGGGGCAGGTGCAGCAGGCTATCGATGGTACGCCGGTGCCTGGCGGGCCGCAGGGGCTTGGGGTGTACAACGCGATCCACAGTGTGCCGCATGGGCCGGGCAAGCGCCTGGTGGTCAGTGGTACCAGCTACCTGCAACTGGTCAGCTTTACCGAACAAGGGCCGCAGGCGCGCGGGCTGCTGGCGTTTTCACAGTCAAGCGAGGCGGGCTCGGCGCATGCGCATGACCAGACCAAGGCGTTCTCGGCCAAGCAGTTGGCAGTGATTCCGTTTACCGAGGCGCAGATAAAGGCAGATCCTGAGTATCGCGAGACAGTGATCAGCGAAGGGGATAGATAAGTGAATCTGGGGCTGCTTCGCAGCCCATCGCAGGCAAGCCAGCTCCTACAGGTACAGCGTATTCCCAGGGATTCGCACATACCTGTAGGAGCTGGCTTGCCTGCGATGGGCTGCAAAGCGGCCCCAGATTTCCGGGTATTCAGGAAAACTCGAACGGCGTTAACTGAAAGCCCTGTTCATCGACCTGCAGGGTCCAGCCCCGGCGGTCCCAGTCCCCCAGCACAATGCGCCGTGCCGGTTGCCCGTCCACCACCAGCTTGTGAATCGCCGGCCGGTGGGTGTGACCGTGAACCAGTGTCCTGACACCGTGCGCCGCCATCACCTTGGGCACTTCCTCTGGCGTGACGTCGACGATTTCCGTGGCCTTCATGCGCGTTTGCGTGCGGCTTTCACTGCGTAGCTTGCGCGCCAGCTTGTGCCGCGTGGACAGCGGCAGGTGCCGCAGAATCCAAAGGCTCAACGGGTTGCGCAGGTAACGACGCAGCTTCATGTAGGCCACGTCCCGCGTGCACAGCGTGTCACCATGCATCAGCAGCACCTGCTCACCGCCCAGTTCGACAACGCTCGGGTCGGCCAGCAAGGTGCAGCCTGCGGCATCGCAAAAGGCCTGACCAATCAGGAAATCACGGTTGCCATGCATCAGGTAGACCGCCGTACCGCTGTCGCTCAACTGGCGCATGGCCTGGCAGATCGACTGCTGGAACGGCGTCATGGCATCGTCGCCGATCCACGCTTCGAAGAAGTCGCCCAGGATGTACAGCGCTTTGGCATGCCGCGCACGGCCATCGAGCAGATCAAGAAACGCCCGGGTGATATCCGGGCGTTCTTCTTGCAGGTGCAGATCGGAGATCAGCAGTATCACCCAATGATCTCGGCTTTCTCGATGATCACGTCTTCTTTCGGTACGTCCTGGTGGCCCGCTTTCGAACCGGTGGCGACTTTTTCGATGGCGTCGACGATTTCACGGCCTTCGATCACTTCGCCGAATACCGCGTAGCCCCAACCCTGCACGTTCTTGCCGCTGTGGTTGAGGAAGTCGTTGTTGGAGGCGTTGATGAAGAACTGCGCCGAGGCCGAGTGCGGCTCCATGGTGCGGGCCATGGCGATGGTGTACTTGTCGTTCTTCAGGCCGTTGTCGGCTTCGTTCTGGATGCTGGCACGCTTGTCACGCTTTTCGTTCATGCCTGGCTCGAAACCGCCGCCCTGGATCATGAAGCCCTTGATCACACGGTGGAACACGGTGTTCGAGTAGTGACCGGCTTCAACGTATGCCAGGAAGTTGGCAACGGTCAGCGGGGCTTTTTCGGCGTTCAGTTGCAGGACGATGTCGCCGTGGTTGGTGGTCAGTTTAACTTTGGACATGCTGAAATTCGCTCTTTCAAGGCATTAAGGAATTAGGGTGCGCAGTGCGCGGGTTATCACCTGACGCAGTATCAGGCGATCGCGACACAATGGCGCGCACAGGCCATTTTGCCAGCCTGCGGCAAAAAGCCGTGATAAATCACGCCAGTTTGTCCGAGCCCGGCTGTCAGCAGCTTGACTGCTTCGGCTATGATAGGCCCTTTGATTCAATCGGCCTACCCAGGCCGGACACGTGCATTCAAGGATCCTATGAGCAAGCCCACTGCCGACAACGCGCCCAACGCCGCTGCCAAAGGCGCCCCCGCTGTCCCTGCGAACTTCCTGCGGCCGATCATCCAGGCCGACCTGGACTCGGGCAAGCACAGCAGCATCGTCACCCGCTTCCCGCCGGAGCCCAACGGTTACCTGCACATTGGTCACGCCAAGTCGATCTGCGTAAACTTTGGCCTGGCCAAGGAATTTGGTGGCGTCTGCCACCTGCGATTCGACGATACCAACCCGGCCAAGGAAGACCAGGAATACATCGACGCCATCCAAAGCGACGTCAAGTGGCTGGGCTTCGACTGGGCCGGCGACGTGCGCTATGCCTCCAACTACTTCGACCAGTTGCACGATTGGGCGGTCGAGCTGATCAAGCGTGGCAAGGCCTATGTCTGCGACCTGACCCCTGATCAGGCCAAGGAATACCGCGGCAACCTCAAGGAGCCTGGCAAGAACAGCCCGTTCCGCGAGCGCAGCGTCGAAGAAAACCTCGACCTGTTCGCACGCATGAAGGCCGGCGAGTTCAAGGACGGCGAGCGCGTGCTGCGGGCCAAGATCGACATGGCGTCGCCGAACATGAACCTGCGCGACCCGATTCTTTACCGCATCCGTCATGCCCACCACCACCAGACCGGTGACAAGTGGTGCATCTACCCGAACTACGACTTCACCCACGGCCAGTCGGACGCCATCGAGGGCATTACCCACTCGATCTGCACCCTGGAGTTCGAAGGCCACCGTCCGCTGTACGACTGGTTCCTCGACAACCTGCCGGTGCCGGCGCACCCACGTCAGTACGAGTTCAGCCGCCTGAACCTGAACTACACCATCACCTCCAAGCGCAAGCTCAAGCAGCTGGTCGACGAGAAACATGTCGACGCTTGGGATGACCCGCGCATGTCGACCCTGTCCGGCTTCCGCCGCCGCGGTTACACGCCGGCGTCGATCCGCAATTTCTGCGAGATGATCGGTACCAACCGTTCCGACGGCGTGGTCGACATGTCGATGCTTGAATTCAGCATCCGTGACGACCTCGACCGCACCGCGCCACGTGCCATGTGCGTACTGCGCCCGCTGAAAGTGGTCATCACCAACTACCCGGAAGGCCAGGTCGAGCAGCTCGAACTGCCGCGCCATCCGAAGGAAGACATGGGGGTACGTGTACTGCCGTTCGCCCGCGAGCTGTACATCGACCGCGACGACTTCATGGAAGAACCGCCAAAGGGCTACAAGCGCCTGGAGCCGGCCGGTGAGGTGCGCCTGCGTGGCAGCTACGTGATCCGCGCTGATGAAGCCATCAAGGATGCCGACGGCAACATCGTCGAACTGCGCTGCTCGTACGACCCGGACACCCTGGGCAAAAACCCGGAAGGCCGCAAGGTCAAGGGCGTGATCCACTGGGTGCCGGCCGCAGGCAGCGTCGAGTGTGAAGTGCGCCTGTACGACCGCCTGTTCCGCTCGCCAAACCCGGAAAAGACCGAGGACGGCGGCAGCTTCCTGGACAACATCAACCCAGATTCGCTGCAAGTGCTGACCGGCTGCCGCGCCGAACCGTCGCTGGGCCAGGCACAGCCTGAAGACCGCTTCCAGTTCGAGCGCGAAGGCTACTTCTGCGCCGACCTCAAGGACAGCCAGCCGGGTCGCCCGGTGTTCAACCGCACCGTCACCCTGCGTGACTCCTGGGGCAGCTAAGGAACCGTCGTGCTTAACATCTACAACACGCTGAGCAAAACCAAGGAAGCCTTCAAGCCGCTGGATGGCAACAAGGTGCGCATGTACGTGTGCGGCATGACCGTGTACGACTACTGCCACCTTGGCCACGGCCGCAGCATGGTGGCCTTCGACCTGGTCACCCGTTGGCTGCGCAAGAGCGGCTACGAGCTGACCTATGTGCGCAACATCACCGACATCGACGACAAGATCATCAACCGGGCCAACGAGAACGGCGAGACCTTCGACGCGCTGACCGCCCGCATGATCGACGCGATGCACGAAGACGAGCGCCGCCTCAACATCCTGCCGCCGGACCAGGAACCACGTGCCACCGATCACATCGCGGGCATGCACGCCATGATCCAGACGCTGATCGACAAGGGCTACGCCTACGCGCCGGGTAACGGCGACGTGTACTACCGGGTAGGCAAGTTCGTCGGCTACGGCAAGCTGTCGCGCAAGAAGATCGAAGACCTGCGCATCGGTGCCCGCATCGAGGTCGACGAGGCCAAGCAAGACCCGCTGGACTTCGTGCTGTGGAAGGGCGTCAAGCCGGGCGAGCCGAGCTGGGAATCGCCGTGGGGCCCGGGCCGTCCGGGCTGGCACATCGAGTGCTCGGTGATGTCCACCTGCTGCCTGGGCGAGAGCTTCGACATCCACGGTGGCGGTAGCGACCTGGAGTTTCCGCACCACGAGAACGAGATCGCCCAGAGCGAAGCGGCCACCGGCAAGCAGTACGCCAATGCCTGGATGCACTGCGGCATGATCCGTATCAACGGCGAGAAGATGTCCAAGTCGTTGAACAACTTCTTCACCATCCGTGACGTGCTCGAGAAGTACCACCCGGAGGTAGTGCGCTACCTGCTGGTGGCCAGCCACTACCGCAGTGCCATCAACTACTCCGAAGACAGCCTGCGCGATGCCAAAGGCGCGCTGGAGCGCTTCTACCACGCCCTGCGCGGCTTGCCACGGGTGGCGGCCAAGGGGGGCGAGGCGTTTGTCGAGCGCTTCAGCATGGCGATGAACGACGACTTCGGCACCCCTGAAGCCTGCGCCGTGCTGTTTGACCTGGTGCGCGAGATCAATCGCCTGCGCGACAGCGATCTCGACGCGGCAGCGGGCCTTGCTGGCCGCCTGCGTGAGCTGGGTGATGTGCTGGGTGTGCTGCAGCTGGAGGCCGACGACTTCCTGCGTGCAGGCGCAGAAGGCAAGGTCGATGCGGCTGAAGTGGAAGCGTTGATCCAGGCGCGCCTGCAGGCGCGTGCAGACAAGAACTGGGCGGAATCCGACCGTGTCCGTGACCAGCTGACCGCCATGGGCGTGGTGCTGGAAGACGGCAAGGGCGGGACTACCTGGCGCTTGGCCGACTGATCAATGGCGCGAGGGGCTGCCACGCAGCCCTTTCGCGACACGCCACTAAACAGCAGGCAGCGGTTTTCTCCCCAGCACCGCTCGCCCTTTTTTCATGCCGACCGCCAGCGCTGACAAGATCAGGGCAATACACAGCCACTCCCAGCCGCTAGGCACCTCATCCACGATCAAGGCTGAGCTGACGATGCCGAATACCGGAATCAGCAGCGACAGCGGCGCTACCGTGGACACCGGGTATTCGCGCAACAGGTAATTCCATCCCCAATAGCAGAAGTGCGTCGCGGCATACACCTGGAAGACCAGGGAAAAGACCACGATGGCATTCGTCTGCGCTGCCAGTGCCACGAACGGGGTTGCGCCATGCAGCCACCACGTGAGCGACAGCAAGGGTATTGGCGCAAATAGGCTGGCCCATACCACGAAGGCAAAGATCTCCTTCACCTTTGACAGCTTGATGATGACGTTGCCGATGCTCCAGGCCAGTGCGCTGATCAAGACCAGCAGCAACCCTGTTGTCGTGGTTTTGCCCGGGCTTGCTGCGAGGATGCCAACCAAGCCGGTCGCCGCTAGCACGATGCCGACCAGTTGCGGGCCGGTCAGGGGCTCGCGAAACAGCAAGCAGCCCCACGCCAGGGTAAAGAATGCACTGAACTGAATCAGTAGCGAGGCGCTGCCCGGTGGCACGCCCATGGCGATGCCGAGATTGATCAGTGCCCACATGGCTACGCCGAAGATCAGGCCATAGGCACCTAACCAGCGGACGGCAACCTTGGGGCGCTTGACGAAAAACACCCACGGCAATGCGCACAGCGCGAAGCGTAAGCCGGTGAGCAGCAGTGGGTCGACGTGGGCCAAGCCCAGTTTGGTGATCGGGAAGTTGAGGCCCCATAGGGCTGTGACCAGGACGGCAAGGGTCAGGTGTTTTCTGTGCATGGTTTGGCAATCTTCTGAGGTCGCGGCAGTGCGCCTTGACGCTTCAGTCACTATGCCGCGGTAACGGTTTGGCCCGCTTTCAATTCAAGGTCGAATCTAATTAAAATCAGGCCATGACCTACGTTGAAGATACGCTGTACGACGACACGCCTTGTGATGTGGTGGTGACGAGAAAGGCCTTTGCGGATGGCGAACTGTTCCCGATGCATCGCCATGGTCGAGGCCAGTTTGCCTTTGCCGCTTGCGGCGTGATCACGGTTGCAACCGAATCAGGTAATTGGGCCGTGCCGCCCTTACGGGCCATCTGGGTGCCTGCACAAGTGGCCCATGCCATGCAAATGCGCGGCCCGGTGACCATGCTCAATGCCTATATTTGCCAGCAGGCCGCCGAGCGGGTTGGGTTGCCTGGGCATTGCCAGGTGTTTGCGGTTTCCCCTTTGGTGCAGCAGCTGCTTGAAAAGGCGATCGAAGTGCCTGCGCAGTACCCCCTGCAGGGGCGTGATGCCTGCTTGATGGGCTTGCTGCTGCATGAGATTGCCGACATGCCGGCGCTGTCGCTGAATGCGCCGATCCCCGAGGAGCCGCGCCTTGCGCGGGCATGCCGAGCGTTTCTGGCGGCGCCTTCGCTGCAAACAGGCATTGATGGCATGGCGGACTGGGCCTGCATGAGCCGGCGCACGTTCACGCGCCAGTTTCGCGTGTACACCGGGATCAGCTTCATTGAATGGCGCCAGCAGGCATGCTTGCTGGACGCCGTGGTTCGGCTTGGCAAAGGGGAGCCAGTCACCCGCGTCGCGCTGGCGCTTGGCTACAGCAGCCCGAGCGCCTTTGCGACCGTGTTCAAGCGCTTGCTGGGCGAGGCGCCCAGCCGTTACTTCGATGCCCCCGTCAATGGGCAATGCAGTACCAGTTTGGCGCCGCCCAGTTCGCTGGCGCCTACCTCCAGCCCAAACCCATGAAGGTCGACGATCGCAGCAACGATCGACAGGCCCAGCCCGAAGCCTGGGTGGCGGTGACCTTCCTCGCTGCGATAGAACCGCTTCAGTACCGCCGTACGTTCCTCTTCGGGAATCCCCGGGCCGCTGTCCTCAATGGCGATGTGCAGGCCTTGGTCGTCCTGAGTCGCCAGCACGCGCACGCGGCCACCCTCTGGGGTGAACTTGATAGCGTTGCCCACTAGGTTGGCCAATGCCTCGAACAGCAGTTCGCGGTCACCATGCAGCGCCGGTAGCTGCGCGGGCTGCTCAAGCTCCAGGCGAATGCCGCCATCCTCGGCCAATGGCAGGTAGAAGTCGTGCAGCTCTACCAGCAGATCGTGCGGGTCGAGTTGTACAAAGCCCGCACGCCGCTGACGGTCCTCCAGTTCACTGATGCGCAACAAGCCGCGAAAGCGCGCCATCAAGGTATCGGTTTCGCCAATCGCCTGGTCCAGCGCCTCGGCCTGCGCCGAGTCGGTGGCACTCTGCTGGCGGATTCGGTACAGCTGCGCGCGCAGGCGGGTCAGCGGCGTGCGCAGGTCGTGGGCAATGTTGTCGCACACCCCCTTGACCTCGTGCATCAACCGCTCGATGCGGTCGAGCATGGCATTGACGATGGCGGCAAGCATGTCCAGCTCGTCGCGACGGGCTGACAGCGGCAGCCGGTGGGTGAGGTCGCCGGCGACGATCAACTCGGCCTGGGCCTGAATCGCGCGAATGCGCTTGAGCGGCCTGCGGCGCAGCAGGTACCAGCCGGCAAACCCGGGGATCAAGGTCAGGGAAATACCCCAGAGCAGGGCATGCAGGATGATCCGCGTGACCACGAACAACGAGCCATTGTCCCGTACCAGCACCAGCCAGCGGCCATCCTGCACTTTGATGGCCACGGCGTCGCAGCTGTCGCGTGGCATGTGCGGGTCATCGGCGTCCAGGCAGCGTTTGAGCTCATGCACCTTGCCGTCCAAGCCTAGCTCCGAAGGCAGCGTGCGCAGGCGGCCGCCAAGCGGGTTGAGCTGGGCATCGAACAGGCCGTAGGCATCGAAGCTGCGTTCCTCGAAGGCCTGGCTGGCAATCAAGGCGTCGTCCAGTTGCTTGCCGCTCATGTGTGCGAACAGGTGCTGGCGCTGCAGCATGGAATGGCGGGTCAGTTTGTTCAGGTAGCTGGAGACCTCGAAGTACAGCACCCCCATCAGGATGCTGCTCCAGGCCACGAACAGAAAGCTGTACAGTGCCAGCAAGCGGCTGGTTGACGAGCTCCAGCCCTTAGACGGGTTCAGCAATGGCATAGCCGGAGCCCCGTACCGTACGGATCAGCGGCGATTGGCCGGGCGAGTCGATCTTCTTGCGCAAGCGGCCGATGTGGACGTCGATGAGGTTGGTGCCCGGGTCGAAGTGATAGCCCCAGACTTCTTCGAAGATCATCATCCGCGTGATCACCTGGCCGCTGTGGCGCATCAGGTATTCGAGCAGTTTGTACTCGGTCGGCAGCAGATTGAGGGTGTGCTCGCCGCGGCGTGCTTCGTGGCTGATCAGGTCCAGTTGCAGGTCGGCGACTTGCAGGCGGGTCTGGGTCATCGGCACGCTGTTGCGGCGCAGCAGCACCTCGACACGGGCGGCCATTTCGTCCGAGGCGAACGGCTTGGTCAAGTAGTCATCCCCCCCGGCACGCAGGCCACGCACGCGTTCGTCAACGTCGGACAGGGCGCTGATCATCAGGATCGGCGTGGCGATTTTCAGGTTGCGCAAGGTCGTGACGATGGTCAAGCCATCGACTTCGGGCAGCATACGGTCCAGGGTAATCAGGTCGTAGCCACCGGCAATCGCCTTGGCCAGGCCTTCCCGGCCATTGTCGGCCCAATCCACGTCCAGGCCGTGGCTGGAGAGTTCGGCGACGATTTCCTGGCCGGTGACGGCGTCGTCTTCGATGGTCAGTACGCGTGGCATGCTGGTTCCTGGGCGGCGAATAGAGGCTTGATTGTGCCAAAGAATAGACAAACGGCGATTTAAGAAAAATTCATCTGGCGGTTCGGGCCCGACCCAGCAGCCAAAAAAAAGGGCATGCCATCATCTGGCATGCCCCTTTGTCAGGCTTGCAAAGCGCCTCAGGCGACCTTGACGATCCAGCCTGCCGGTGCTTCGACGTCCCCGCTCTGGATGCCGGTCAGCTCGTTGTAGAGCTTTTGGGTTACCGGGCCGACTTTTTCCAGGTCATGGAAGACGTGCAGCTTGCCGTTGTACTCGATGCCACCGATCGGGGTGATTACCGCAGCGGTACCGCAAGCGCCTGCTTCGATGAAACGGTCGAGGTGGTTGATCTCTACATCGCCTTCGATCACTTTCAGGCCCAGGCGCGAGGACGCCAGTTCCATCAGCGACAGGCGGGTGATGCCTGGCAGCACGGATGCCGATTTCGGAGTGACGAACTCGTTGTTGGCGGTGATGCCGAAGAAGTTGGCCGAACCGACTTCCTCGATCTTGGTGTGAGTCAGCGGATCGAGGTAGATGGCGTCGGCGAAGTTGTTTTTCTTGGCTTCAGCGCCCGGCTGCAGGCTGGCGGCATAGTTGCCACCGACCTTGGCCGCGCCGGTACCTTGTGGGGCGGCACGGTCGAAGCTGGAGATCTGGAAGTTGTGCGGCTTCATGCCGCCTTTGAAGTACGAGCCAACCGGGATAGCGAAGACCGAGAAGATGAACTCGGGGGCGGTGCGCACGCCGATGTTGTCACCGGTGCCGATCACGAACGGGCGCAGGTACAGGGCGCCTTTGCCATGGGGCGGCACGAAACGCTCGTTGGCCTTGACCACTTGCTTGCACGCCTCGATGAACACATCGGTCGGCACCTGTGGCATCAGCAGGCGGGCGCAGCTGCGCTGCATGCGTGCGGCGTTCTGGTCCGGGCGGAACAGGTTGATCGAGCCGTCCTTGCAACGGTAGGCCTTCAGGCCCTCGAAGCACTGTTGGCCGTAGTGCAGGGCAGTGGAGCCTTCACTGATGTGCAGTACGTTGTCTTCGGTCAGGGTGCCCTTGTCCCACTCGCCATTGCGCCATACGGACAGGTAGCGTTTATCGGTCTTGATGTAGTCGAAACCCAGCTTGTCCCAGTTAATGCTCTCGTTACTCATGACACCCTCGATTGTCTTGCAGATGCCCGATCGCTCGGGCTGCTGTTATATGCGCACCACGCCACGATAATACATCCGCCGCGGATCGGGAACGGCCAGTCACGAAACAGCGTGCGATTGGGTGGGGGGAGGGCGTATGTCCGGGGTTTTGCGCCGCCCTTGAGATCGAGCGCCGCCCGCGCGGCGCTTCGCAGCACAAGGCTGCTCCTACAGTCAGTTTCGGGCCAATTATTCCTGAGGCATTGACGCCCGCCTCGATACTGGCCCGAAACAGACTGTAGGAGCAGCCTTGTGCTGCGAAGCCCCGCGCAGGCGGGGCTCGATCTCGAGAGCGCCGAAGACCCTCCGCCATACACCCGGGCCACTACTTCTATCTCAGCGCCCCCGCAACCGCTTACCCCAATCCCCGCCGTGGCTCCGACTACAAGCCTCTTCACTGTCAAACCGCACATGCCAGGCCGGGTGGTCCAGCCGTATCCCCACTTCATCAAGCGCCTGACAGGTCAACGCCAGCATCCGCGCTTTAGCCACCCCAGCCAGCGCTGCAGCCTTGTCTGCCTCGCGCTCGAATACCCAGGTAATGCGCAGGCTGGCAGGAAAACTGTCGGGGTCAAGGTGATGGGTAAGCCAGGTGAACCCGACAATCTCTGCCTTGGCCGTTTCGCAGGCGTCCGTCAGGCAAACCACCAGCTCACGCTCCACGCGTGCCATTTCGCGCTTGCCCATGGCCTTCATTGCGCGGCCTCATCATCGATCTGCTGGCAGAAGCGCAGGCGGTTGCCAAACGGGTCATGGACCTGCATCTGCAGGCCCCAGTCCAGGCGTTCGGCTTCGGGCCGGGCGTAGCCGTAGCGTTTGGCCTGCAGTTCGCGCTCGAGGGCGCGCAGGTCGTCGAGGCGGGCGAACACGGTCGAACCCGGGGTGGCATCGCCGTGGTGTTCGCTTAGGTGCAGGATCAACCCGTCGCGGTGGATTTGCGCGTACAGGGGCAGGTCAGGGCTGAAGCGGTGTTCCCAGTCCAGGCTGAAGCCGAGGAAGTCGAGGTAGAACTCTTTGGCTTTTTCGACCGAGAAAATACGCAGTACCGGGATGGCGGGGGCGAGCGGCATAGGGCGTCCTTGGCCGTTGATGAAGGTGCAACTGTAGCGCAGATGCGCCAATGCCTGTGCGTCAGTCGCGCAATGGCCGACGGCAATGGTTGACCACCTGCCAGCCACTGCGTAGCCTTGCCACTTCGAGGTTCTTCGGCCAGGCCGAAGCTAAGACGGGAACGCGGTACAAGCCGCGGCTGCCCCCGCAACTGTAAGCACCGACAACGGGTCGACACAGCCACTGCGTAACCGCGCGGGAAGGCGTCGCGCCCTCCAGCCCTGCTATTCAAAGCATGGCAGGTACGGTGCGAGCCAGGAGACCTGCCTCGAGGCGATTTCGACTTTCAACCGGGCGGGGTGATCCGGTGGCGAACAAGCCCGGCCGACCTGGCCCGTGGCTTTCGTCCTGCATGCCCGCGCCATCTTGCCAAGGGCATCGCGACATGAAAACACTGGCCAAACTCCCCGTCACCATCGTTACCGGCTTCCTCGGTTCGGGCAAGACCACCTTGCTTCGCCACATGCTCGACAACGCCCAAGGCCGCCGTATCGCGGTGATCGTCAATGAATTTGGCGAACTGGGCATCGATGGCGAGATCCTAAAACAGTGCAGCATCGGTTGCACCGAAGAAGAGGCCAGCGGCCGCGTGTACGAGCTGGCCAATGGCTGCCTGTGCTGCACCGTGCAGGAAGAGTTCTTCCCAGTCATGCGCGAGTTGGTCGCACGCCGTGGCGACCTTGACCACATCCTCATCGAAACCAGTGGCCTGGCGCTGCCAAAGCCGTTGGTACAGGCCTTCCAGTGGCCAGAAATCCGTAACGCCTGCACCGTCGATGCGGTCATTACCGTGGTCGACAGCCCGGCTGTGGCGGCCGGCACCTTTGCCGCCTACCCAGACCAGGTGGACGCACAGCGCAAGCTCGACCCGAACCTGGACCACGAGTCGCCGCTGCACGAATTGTTCGCTGACCAATTGGCCAGTGCCGACCTGGTGGTGCTGAACAAGGCCGACCTGATCGACGCCGAAGGCCTGGCCAAGGTCCGCGCCGAGGTGGCCGAAGAGCTGCCGCCCGCGGTCAAGGTGATCGAGGCCAGCAGTGGCCGTCTGCCACTGGACGTACTGCTGGGCGTGGGCGCCGAGTCCGAGGTGCACATCGATGGCCGCCGTACCCACCACGATTCGCACCACGATGGCGATGATCACGACGATCATGACCACGACGCCTTCGATTCGATCTCCATCGACCTGCCAGAAGCCGACGAAAGCCTGTTGCTCGATGCCCTGACCCAGTTGGTGGTCGAGTTCGGCATCCTGCGCGCCAAAGGCTTCGCCGCCATCCCGGGCAAGCCGATGCGCCTGCTGGTGCAAGGCGTGGGTACCCGCTTCGACAAGCACTTCGACCGCGCCTGGCGTGCCGACGAACCGCGTATCACACGCCTGGTGCTGATCGGTCAGGACCTGGATGCCGTGCAGCTCGAAGCGCGTTTGCGCCAGGCCTTGGGCGCCTGACCCATGCACCTGCTGCGGACCCAGCCCGGCGGCTTCGTGCCGGATGACAGCATTGCCGACCTCGGCCAGACACCCGCCGAACTGGTGATCCTCTGCAGCGGCGATTCACACCTGGCGTTGCTTGCCGATACCGCCGAGCAATTGCCCGAGGACTACCCCAGCCTGCGCCTGGCCAACCCGATGCAGGTGCAGAACCACGCCTCGGTCGACCTGTATGTCGACGAGGTGCTGCGCCATGCCAAGGTCATTTTGGTGTCGCTGCACGGGGGCGTTGGCTACTGGCGCTATGGCGTCGAGCAACTGGTCGCCCTGGCGGCCCGCGGCGTGCAGTTGATCCTGGTGCCGGGCGATGACCGCCCGGACCCTGAGCTGACCGGCCTGGGCACCGTGACCGGCGATCAGGCCGAACGCCTCTGGCACTACCTGCGCCAGGGTGGCAAGGCCAACGCCCTCAACCTGTTCAACTGCCTGGCCAACCAATGGCTGGGCCGTGACTATGGCTGGGACGAGCCGCAGCCACTGCCACGCACCTCGGTGTATCACCCGACCAAAGGCAGTGCACTGCTTGAGGACTGGTACGCGCAGTGGCACCCGGAGCATCCGGTAGCACCGTTGCTGTTCTACCGGTCACACCTGCAAGCGGCCAACACCGCGTTCATCGACGTCTTTTGCGAGCGTTTGCTGGCGGCGGGGCTCAACCCCTTGCCGATTGCCGTGGCCAGCCTCAAGGAAAGCGCCTGCTTCGAACAGGTCGAAGCCTGGCTGGACGAAGTCGGCGCCGAGGTCTTGATCAATACCACGGGGTTTGCCTTGTCCAGCCCCGAACGCCCCAACCTGCGCCCGTTCCGCCGCGACATCCCGGTGTTGCAGGCCATTTGCGCGCAGGACAACCAACCGGCGTGGGAAGCCAGCGAGCAGGGCCTGGGCGCGCGTGACCTGGCCATGCATATCGTTTTGCCGGAGCTGGACGGGCGAATCATCACCCGCCCGGTCAGTTTCAAGGACATGGCCTGGCGCAGTGAGCGCAGCCAGTCTGACGTAGTCTGTTACCGTGCTCACCCCGAGCGTATGGATTTTGTCGCCGAGCTCGCTCGGCGCTGGGTAGAGCTGGCCCGGTTAGCCAATGGCCAGAAGCGCGTAGCGCTGGTGCTGGCCAACTACCCGACCCGTGACGGCCGGATCGGCAACGGGGTAGGGCTGGATACGCCGGCAGCGGCCTTGAATATCCTCAAGGCACTGCAGGCCGAAGGGTATCCGTTGGCGGGCCTGCCAGGCACTGGCACGCAGTTGATCCAGCAGTTGCTGGGCGGCGTGACCAATGACCTCGATCACCTGGACCAACGCCCGTGCGCGCAAAGCCTGAGCCTGGATGACTACCAGGCAGCCTTTTCCCGCCTGCCTGAAGTCAACCGCCAGGCAGTGCTGGAGCGCTGGGGGCCGCCGGAGCAAGACCCGATGTACCGCAGTGGCCGCTTGATGGTTGCGGGCTTGCGCTATGGCCTGACCTTCGTCGGCATCCAGCCGGCGCGGGGCTATCAGGTCGATCAAAGCGCGGTGTATCACGACCCTGACCTGGTGCCGCCACACGCGTACTTGGCGTTTCACTTCTGGCTGCGCCATGCCTTTGCCGCCGACGCGGTGATCCATGTCGGCAAGCACGGCAACCTGGAGTGGCTGCCTGGCAAGGGGGTAGGGTTGTCTGCGCAATGCTGGCCCGACGCGCTGCTGGGCCCGCTGCCGAACATCTACCCGTTCATCGTCAACGACCCGGGTGAAGGCGCCCAGGCCAAGCGCCGAACCCAGGCGGTGATCATCGACCACCTGATGCCGCCGCTGACCCGCGCCGAAACCTATGGCCCGCTGCGTCACCTGGAACAACTGGCGGACGAATTCTACGAGGCGCAGCTGCTCGACCCGCGGCGTGCCCGCGAGCTGCAGCGCGACATTCTTGAGCTGGTCAAGGCCAACCACATCGACCGGGAACTGCAACTGGAAGGGCAGCTGGACGATGCCGCTGTGTGGCTGCCGCGTCTGGACACCTACCTGTGTGACCTGAAGGAATCGCAGATTCGCGATGGCTTGCACGTGTTTGGCCAGTCGCCCGAGGGCCGGCTGCGTTTGGACACCCTGTTGGCCTTGCTGCGTGTGGAGCGCGGTGACGGCCGGGGTGGCAATGCCAGCCTGTTGCGTGCACTGGCCAAGGCCCTGGTGCCGGGCTTCGACCCGCTCGATTGCGACCTTGGGCAGCCGTGGCAGGGGCTGCGGCCTGGGCCTTTGCAGGCGATCAGCGACGCGCCATGGCGCACCTGTGGCGATACCCGCGAGCGCCTAGAACTGCTGGCCTTGCAGGTGATAGAGCAGGCGCTTGGTGGCACGCTGGTACTGCCAGCCCTGAGCGAGTGGCAACCGGTACGTGATGTAGTGCAGGCATTGTGTGACGCGGTGGCGCCGAGCCTGGATGCTTGTGGTGCGGCCGAGATCAACGGCCTGCTGGCGGCCCTGGCCGGCCGTTTCGTGCCGGCCGGCCCGAGTGGCGCGCCAAGCCGCGGTCGCCTGGATGTACTGCCGACCGGGCGCAACTTCTATACCGTGGATGTACGCAACCTGCCTACCACCACGGCCTGGCGCCTGGGTTTTGCCTCGGCGAGCCTGATTCTCGAGCGCCATTTACAAGACCATGGCGACCACCTGCGCCAGTTGGGCCTGTCGGTATGGGGCACCGCGACCATGCGCACCGGCGGCGACGATATCGCCCAGGCCATGGCCCTGATGGGGGTACGCCCGGTGTGGGCCACCGGTAGCCAGCGGGTCGACGATTTCGAAATTTTGCCGCTGAGCCTGCTCGACCGCCCGCGGGTGGACGTAACCTTGCGGGTGTCGGGGTTCTTCCGCGACGCGTTCGGCAACTTGATCCGCCTGTTCGATGCTGCAGTTCAGGCGGTGGCGGCGCTGGATGAGCCTGATGACCTCAACCCGCTGGCAGCGCGCGTGCGCAGCGAGCGTGAGGCACTGCAGGCGCAGGGCGTGGAAGCCGAGCAAGCGGCGCGCCAGGCGGGCTGGCGGGTATTCGGGGCCAAGCCCGGTGCCTACGGTGCTGGGGTGCAGAATGCGATCGACGGCCGCTTGTGGCACAGCCGTGACGACTTGGCTGAGGTCTACCTCAACCATGGCGGCTACGCCTATGGTGGCAGTGATGAAGGCACCCCGGCCCGTGAGCAGTTCGCCCGCCGCCTGGGGCAGGTCCAGGCGGTCCTGCAGAACCAGGATAACCACGAGCATGACCTGCTCGATTCCAACGACTACTACCAGTTCCAGGGTGGCATGCTGGCCGCCTCGGAAACCTTGTCTGGCGTGTCGGTGGCCAGCTACCACGGCGACCACAGCCAGGTCGATCGGCCGCGCATCCGTACCCTCAAGGAGGAGCTCAACCGGGTCATTCGTGCCCGTGTGCTCAACCCCAAGTGGATCGACGGGGTAAAGCGCCATGGCTACAAGGGTGCCTTCGAAATGGCAGCAACGGTCGACAACCTGTTCGCCTTCGATGCCACCACGCACCTGATCGACGACCATCATTATCAGTCGCTGGCCGATGCCTACGTGCTCGACCCAGCGACCCGCGATTTCATGCGCGAGCACAACCCCGAGGCGCTGCGCGACCTCACCGAACGCCTGCTGGAGGCCCAGCAACGCGGCCTGTGGGAGGCGCCCGGCGATTACCGCGAAGCCCTTGAGGCGCAACTGCTCGACGGCGAGGAACAGGCTTGAAATGAGTGAACCCGTACAATTTCCGCTGGCCGCCGTGGTCGGTGCCGATGCGCTGAAACTGGCCCTGTGCCTGACCGCCATCGACCCGAAGATCGGTGGCGTGCTGATTGAAGGCCCGCGCGGCATGGCCAAGAGTACCTTGGCCCGTGGCCTCGCCGACTTGCTCGGCGAGGGGCCGTTCGTCACGCTGCCGTTGGGCGCCAGTGAAGAGCGCCTGGTCGGCACCCTCGACCTGGACGCTGCGTTGGGGCAGGGCAAGGCCCAGTTTTCACCCGGTGTGCTGGCCCAGGCCGATGGCGGCGTGCTGTACGTGGATGAGGTCAACCTGTTGCCCGATACCCTCGTCGACCTGTTGCTCGACGTGGCCGCCAGCGGCACCAACCGCATCGAACGTGATGGCATCTCGCACCGGCACAGCGCGCGTTTTGTGCTGATTGGCACCATGAACCCGGAAGAGGGCGAGTTGCGACCGCAGCTGCTTGACCGTTTTGGCTTGAATGTGGCCCTCGAAGGCTTGCCGGAGCCCCAGGCGCGCCAGCAGATCATCCGCCGCCGCCTGGCGTTCGACAGCGACCCCCAGGCCTTCTGCGCGCAATGGGCAACTGCCCAGGCGCAACTGCGCGAGCGCTGCCAGCAGGCGCGCCACGACCTCGCCCAGATTGCCCTGGACGACCAGGCCCTGGCCTGGATCACCGAGCGCTGCTACGCCGCCGGGGTCGATGGCCTGCGGGCGGACCTGGTCTGGCTGCGCGCAGCACGCGCGCACTGTGCCTGGCGCGGCGGCGAGGCCATTGATGAAGCCGATGTCGAGGCGGTGGCCGAGTTCGCTTTGCGCCATCGTCGCCGTGTATCGCCCCAGCAGCAGCCGCCTTCGACACCGCCTGAGACGGGCCAGCAGAGCGCAAGCAGCCAGGGCAGCCAAGGCGGGCAGGGTGACTGGGGCGCGCTGCCACCACAGCCAGTGACCAGTGGTGCGCGTCGTGAGGTGCCGAACTGGGCAAAAAAGCCCTGAGCATCCGCCAGCGAAAAGCCCAAGGGACGGATGCCAGGCCACGTGCAGGGCAGTTGAAAGGTGCCAGCCGTGGCCGTGTACACAGCACCACTTCGGGCCGAGTAGCCTGGCTGCCGACTTTGCTCAAGGGGCGGCCACGGCTGCGTGAAGACCTCTGCTGGCAACAGCGCAGGGCTCAGCCTGGCGAACTGTGGCTGGTGATCGTCGACGCCTCGGCCTCAACCCGCCGCCACCAGGCGCTGGCGCAGACCAAAGGTTTGCTGGCAGCGTTGTTCGACCAGGCATACCGTCAGCGGGCGCGGTTGGCCCTGCTGACAGCGAGCGGGCAGACGCCGCAGTGGCAGCGACACGGCCTCAAGGCCTCGGCGGCCTTGCAGCCCTGGTTGCAAGCACTGGGGGCAGGGGGCGGTACACCGTTGATCGCCGCGTTGGAGCAAGCGCGGCAGTGGCTGCAGGCGCGGCAGCAGGCCCACCCTCATGAAGCTGTGCGCTGCCTGGTATTTACCGACGGTCGGCTGCAGCACTCGGATAACGTGCAACCGATGGGCTGTGCCACGCTACTGGTCGACATGGAGCTGGCGCCCGTTCGTCTGGGCCGTGCGCAACAATTGGCTGTGCAACTGCAGGCCGATTATCAGCACCTGGAACACTTCAAGGTCGTGGATTGAATAACAGTGCGGCGTGATACTGCGACACAATGTCGCAATAAGGTGTCGCAATAAGAAAAGTTGCAGAGGCAGCAACTGAGAAGTTGCACAAGTGCGTGGCAGGGCACGCACTTGGAGGGGCAATCGCAATTACTTTGGCATCGACCACGGTTGCAGGTCATAACCTTTTTCGCACAGCTCGGCGCGCACTTCCTCGATCAGGCTGGCCCATTGCGCAGGGTCGGAATAAATGCGCGAGGACACTTGCTTGCTGCCGATGCGGGTGCTGGTCCGGTCGATCACTGCCAGGCTCAATTCACCAGTACCATTGGGCGCATCCCAGGCTACGCACTGGAAAGGTTCGAAGGCGTGGTCGGCAATCAGCAGTGCTTCGTTGACACGGAGCGGGGCATTCATGGTTCGGTCTCTCTATGGTCCCAAACATCGAAGTGAAGTCCGCGTTGCTTTAAATTCGCCTCAATCATCGCGATATGCAGCGCGGGGTTATGTGTACTGATGCTCGTTGTCCGGGGGCAAGTCACACATTGGGTGTAAAAATTTGTTTCAAGGTTGAATCCGTTCTTGCCTGCGCCGCCATGGGATGTCGATAAAGTGCGAAAATTCCCGTCAGGGTTTGTAAAAAAATGATTCGGCAGACAGACGGTACTGGGCACCGTCAAGTTCGTTGCTACTGTTAATTGGGCGCCACAACTTGCTGTTTTACTTCACAAAACCAAACTCTGGCGCCAAGGAACGGTCATGCAGCAACCCGCTTCCCAACGCCGTTTGCTCATCGTCGACCCCTGCGACGACTGCCACCGTTTATTGCCAGGCCTGCGCAGTGCCGGCTGGGATGTGGACAGTTGTATGCTCGGCGCTGCCCTGGACCACGCCTGCGATGTTGGCCTGCTGCGGCTGCAGGCGTCGCACCTGCGCCATCCCGACGCGGTCAAGGACATGATCAAGCGCAGCAATACCGAGTGGATCGCCGTGCTCAGCGCCGAGCAATTGCGCATGCAGAACGTCGGTGATTTCGTCTGCGAGTGGTTTTTCGACTTCCATACCTTGCCGTTCGACGTTTCCCGCGTTCAGGTTACCCTCGGGCGTGCCTTTGGCATGGCGCGGCTGCGTGGCAAGGGTGCGGTGCGGGTGGACGACTCGGTTCACGAGTTGCTGGGTGAGAGCCGGCCGATCCGCGAGTTGCGCAAACTGTTGGGGAAACTGGCGCCCACCGAGTCGCCGGTTTTGATCCGTGGCGAGAGTGGCACAGGCAAGGAGCTGGTGGCGCGCACCCTGCATCGGCAGTCGCAGCGGCACGATCAGCCGTTCATCGCGATCAACTGCGGGGCGATACCCGAGCACCTGATCCAGTCCGAGCTGTTTGGGCACGAGAAGGGTGCCTTTACCGGTGCGCATCAGCGCAAGGCCGGGCGAATAGAGGCGGCGCATGGCGGTACCTTGTTCCTGGACGAGGTGGGTGACTTGCCGTTGGAACTGCAAGCCAACCTGCTGCGGTTTCTGCAGGAAAAACACATTGAACGGGTCGGTGGCAGCCAGCCTATCCCCGTGGATGTGCGGGTGTTGGCGGCGACCCACGTGGACCTTGAAAAAGCCATCGAACAGGGCCGCTTTCGCGAGGACCTGTATTACCGGCTGAATGTGTTGCAGGTGGTGACGGCGCCACTGCGAGACAGGCATGGTGACCTGTCGATGCTGGCCAGCCATTTTGCCCATTTCTACAGCCTGGAGACCGGGCGCAGGCCGCGCTCGTTCAGTGACCATGCGTTGGCGGCCATGGGCCGGCATGACTGGCCGGGCAATGTGCGTGAGCTCGCCAACCGAGTGCGGCGCGGGCTGGTATTGGCCGAGGGGCGGCAGATCGAGGCGCAGGACCTGGGCTTGCAGATCGAGCAAGAGCAGCAGCCGCTGGGTACGCTGGAGGAGTACAAGCACCGGGCAGAGCGCCAGGCTTTGTGTGATGTGCTTAACCGGCACAGCGACAACTTGAGCATCGCTGCGAAAGTACTCGGGATCTCGCGGCCGACATTCTATCGGCTGCTGCACAAGCACCAGATTCGTTGACGCCTGCCTGTGTAGGAGCAGCCTTGTGCTGCGAAGAGGCCGGTGGCAGCACTTAAGATCTCGGATGCTGCTGCCGGCCTCTTCGCAGCACAAGGCTGCTCCTACAAGGGAGGGCGGTGGCAGCACTTAAGATCTTGGATGCTGCCGCCGGCTTCTTCGCAGCACAAGGCTGCTCCTACAAGGGGGCGATCAATGCGGTGCGCGCGGGATGGTCTTGAGCAGGTCTTCCGGGCTGATATGGCCAACTACTTGGGCCACCGCGCTGCCGGGGGTCGGCAGGTCGATGATGTGGTTTTTCATCTTGCCGACCACATGCATTTCACACGGTTTGCAGTCGAATTTCAGGGTCAACACTTCGTCGCCCTGAATCAGCTGCATCGGTGCCACCTTGGTGCGCACGCCGGTCACGCCCTTGGCCTGCTTGGGGCACAGGTTGAACGAGAAGCGCAGGCAGTGCTTGGTGATCATCACCGGCACTTCGCCGTGCTCTTCATGGGCCTCGTAGGCCGCGTCGATCAGCTGCACGCCGTGACGGTGGTAGAAATCGCGCGCCTTCTGGTTGTAAACGTTGGCCAGGAACGACAGGTGCGACTCCGGGTACACCGGAGGCGGCGTGGTTTCAGCTTTACGGCCGCCGCGCGGATGCGCCTTGACCCGAGCAGCGGTCAGCGCCTCGATGGCTTCACGGCGCAGGGCCTTGAGCTGCGAGTTAGGGATGAAATACGCCTGCGGGGCATCCAGTTCGATGGCGTTGGCGTGGTACTGGGTGGTACCCAGTTGGCCCAACAGGTCGTGCAGTTGGTCCAGCGCCTGTTGCGGCTTGTTGGCCGCGCCGAACGGGCCGTCCAGGGCCACTTGCACGCTGACGCCTTCCTCGCTGCTGACGGTGAGCATCAGCCGCTGCTCGCGCAGCACCGCGTGCCATTCCACACCCACTCGGCGTTCGGCCGACGTGCGCTGCAAGGCCTGTTGCCAGTTGTGGTCGAGGTTGCGTGACAGCGGGTGATTTGGCCGCAGTTTGTACAGGCCGTCAGGCATTTCGTTGGGTTCGACGCGGTAGCGATAGCGCTTCTGGCCGTCTTCCTCGAACTCGCCACGGGGTTCGGCAATGTTGGCGCGGAACCCCACCACCTCGCGCTTGACCAGCACGTTCAGGCCGTCGCCGTTGGTCAGCGGCACGTCAGTGGTGACCAGCATGTCGCGTTTGTTGACCTTTTCCACTACGCCCACCGGCAAGCCGGTGAACGTTGGCGAGTCGAACGCGCCGATGTCGATCTTGCGGTCGCTGACGAAGTAGTCGGTGCTGCCGCGGTGGAAGGTCTTGTCCGGGTCGGGGACGAAGAAGTGCTCGGTGCGGCCGCTTGACGCGCGGGCCAGGCCCGGGCGGTCTTCGAGGATGGCGTCGAGCTCTTTGCGGTAGTGGGCCGTGATGTTCTTCACATAGCCCATGTCCTTGTAGCGGCCCTCGATCTTGAACGAGCGCACGCCAGCGTCGACCAGGTCGCGCAGGTTGGCGGTCTGGTTGTTGTCCTTCATCGACAACAGGTGCTTCTCGAAGGCCACCACGCGGCCCTGGTCATCCTTCAGGGTGTAGGGCAGGCGGCAGGCTTGCGAGCAGTCGCCACGGTTGGCGCTGCGCCCGGTCTGGGCGTGGGAGATGTTGCACTGGCCGGAGAAGGCCACGCACAGCGCGCCGTGGATGAAGAACTCGATGGCGGCGTCGGTTTCGGCGGCAATGGCGCGGATCTGCTGCAGGTTCAGCTCACGGGCCAGTACCAGCTGCGAGAAGCCCGCCTGATCGAGGAACTTGGCGCGCTCCAGGGTACGGATGTCGGTCTGGGTGCTGGCGTGCAGCTCGATCGGTGGGATGTCCAGTTCCATCACCCCCAGGTCCTGCACGATCAAGGCGTCGACGCCCGCCTCGTAGAGCTGATGGATCAGCTTGCGCGCCGGCTCCAGCTCGTTGTCGTGGAGGATGGTGTTGATGGTGGTGAACACGCGTGCATGGTAGCGACGGGCGAACTCGACCAGTTCGGCGATTTCGCTGACTTCGTTGCAGGCGTTATGGCGCGCGCCGAAGCTCGGGCCGCCGATATAGATGGCATCAGCGCCGTGCAGGATCGCTTCGCGAGCGATGGCCACGTCACGGGCAGGGCTGAGCAGTTCCAGGTGATTCTTTGGAAGGGACATGTCGTTATAGTTTCGGGCGGTCACGGTTTAGGCGGGCATTGTAGCGGTGAAACGGGCTGGTGGCATCCCTACGCTGCCCAGAGGCGGCGCGACCTGGAGTAGGAGCGGCAAGGCCGCTCCAGTGATCGAGCGGGGAATCAGCGTTTGGCAGCCATCGCGGTGACTTCCACGCGCATGCCTTCGACCGCCAGCGAGGCCACGCCAACGGCGGCGCGCACGGGCCATGGCTTGCTGAAGAAGCGCTGGTATACCTCGTTGAACGCTGCACGTTCAGCCATGTCGGTGAGGTAGATGGTCAGGTGCAGCACGCGGTCCATGCCGCTGCCGGCTTTTTCCAGGGCTACTTTCAGCGCCTGCAGGGTGCATTCGCTCTGCGCAACGATGTCGCCCAGCTCGAGGCTGCCATCGGCGCGGGTGGGGATCTGGGTGGAGACCAGCACACCGTTGTATTCGGCGACGTCGGACGAAATGGAATCGGCGTCCGGATCGGGGGTGTAGATGATGTCTGTGTTTGCCATGGGCGCGTTTGCCTTGCTACGGAAGGAAAGCGGCAAGCGTACGCGAGCAGGCGGCAGGGGTCGAGTCGTTAGGGCGCTGCCGCAGTTACCACTGGCACATCCCAAAAAAACAGGGCGCCTGATAGGCGCCCTGTTTTGTGTTGCTTAGGCTTCAGCGTCCCAAGGACGATCGCCTTTCTCATCTTTGACGCGGGTCGGCAGGCCCATCACGTCCAGCGCCTTGAGGAACGGCTCGGCTGGCAGTTCTTCGACGTTGACCATGCGCTTGGCATCCCACTCGCCACGGGCGACCAGCAGGGCGGCAGCCACTGGCGGTACACCGGCGGTGTAGGAAATACCTTGGCTGTCAGTCTCGGCGAAGGCTTCTTCGTGATCCGCCACGTTGTAGATGAACACTTCGCGCGGCTGGCCATCCTTGGTGCCCTTGACCAAGTCACCGATGCAGGTCTTGCCGGTGTAGCCCGGGGCCAGGGAGGCTGGGTCTGGCAGCACGGCCTTGACCACTTTCAATGGCACCACTTCCAGGCCTTCGGCGGTCTTGACCGGTTGCTCGGAGAGCAGGCCGAGGTTTTTCAGCACGGTGAACACATTGATGTAGTGCTCGCCGAAGCTCATCCAGAAGCGCACGTTCGGCACGTTGAGGTTCTTCGAAATCGAGTGAACTTCATCGTGGCCGGTCAGGTACAGGTTTTGCGAACCTACTACGGGCAGGTCGTCGGTACGCTTGACCTCGAACATGGTGTTGCTGGTCCACTGGCTGTTCTGCCAGCTCCACACTTGCCCGGTGAACTCGCGGAAGTTGATTTCCGGGTCGAAGTTGGTGGCGAAGTACTTGCCATGCGAACCGGCATTGACGTCGAGGATGTCGATCGAATCAATGCTGTCGAAGTATTGCTGCTGCGCAAGTTTTGCGTAGCTGTTCACCACACCCGGGTCGAAACCGACGCCGAGAATGGCAGTAATGTTCTTTTCTTTGCACTCTTCGAGGTGTTTCCACTCGTAGTTGCCGTACCAGGGCGGCGTCTCGCAGATTTTGCCCGGTTCTTCGTGAATCGCGGTGTCCAGGTAGGCGACACCGGTATCGATGCAGGCACGCAGCACCGACATATTGAGGAAGGCAGAGCCCACGTTGATCACGATCTGCGATTCGGTCTCGCGGATCAGTGCTTTGGTCGCCTCGACATCGAGGGCGTTGAGCGAGAAGGCCTGGATGTCGGCGGGTACCTTCAGGCTACCCTTGGCCTTGACGCTGTCGATGATGGCCTGGCATTTGGAGATGTTCCGCGACGCAATGGCAATACGACCGAGTTCGTCGTTATGCTGCGCGCACTTGTGGGCCACCACCTTGGCGACACCTCCTGCACCAATGATAAGAACGTTCTTCTTCAATTTATCCCTTGCTCCTTACTGAAAGCCGGTCTTACGACAGGCTGGAAACGTAGTCTTCGAAACCGAACTCGCGCACCACCTCGACACTGCCGTCGAGCTGCTTGACCACGATGGATGGCATTTTCAGACCGTTGAACCAGTTTTTCTTGACCATGGTGTAGCCGGCCGTGTCGATGAACGACAGGCGGTCGCCAATGGCCAACGGACGATCGAATTGGTACTCGCCGAAGATGTCACCGGCCAGGCACGATTTGCCGCAGACCATGTAGGTGTGTTCGCCATCGTTGGGGGCCATCTTGGCGTTGAGGCGGTAGATCAGCAGGTCGAGCAGGTGCGCTTCGATCGAGCTGTCGACCACGGCCAGGTGCTTGCCGTTGTACAAGGTGTCGAGCACGGTCACTTCCAGCGAGGCGCTGTTGGTGATGGCGGCTTCGCCCGGTTCCAGGTACACCTGCACGCCGTAGGTTTCCGAGAAGGCTTTAAGGCGCGCGCAAAACGCATCGACTGCATAGTCTTCACCGGTGAAGTGGATGCCACCACCGAGGCTGACCCACTCGACCTTGTGCAGCAGGTGGCCGAAGCGCTCTTCGATGTGCGTGAGCATCTTGTCGAACAGGCTGAAGTCACCGTTCTCACAGTTGTTGTGGAACATGAAGCCGGAGATCTGCTCGATGACCTTCTCGATCTTCTCCGGGTCCCACTCACCGAGGCGGCTGAACGGGCGTGCCGGGTCGGCGAGCAGGTAGTCGGAGCTGCTGACTTGCGGGTTGACGCGCAGGCCGCGAACCTTGCCTTCGGACTGTTCGGCGAAGCGTTGCAGTTGGCCGATCGAGTTGAAGATGATCTTGTCGCAGTTCTCGAGCATTTCCTCGACTTCGTCGTCGGCCCAGGCAACGCTGTAGGCGTGGGTTTCGCCTGCGAATTTCTGGCGGCCGAGCTTGAGCTCGAACAGCGACGAAGAGGTGGTGCCGTCCATGTATTGCTGCATCAGGTCGAACACCGACCAGGTCGCGAAACATTTGAGGGCGAGCAGCGCCTTGGCACCGGACTTCTCGCGCACATACGCGATCTTCTCCATGTTGCCCAGCAGCTTGGTTTTATCGATGAGGTAGTACGGCGTCTTGATCATTTAAAGGCCCCCGGCAAGGCCGGCCAAAAAAAGGACACGCATTGTGCCTTCACTCGCTACAGATCGAAAGGGCGAGATGCGCTTTTCGTCAGGCTCGCTGGAATTTTCCCAGGTGCTTGAGGCTCATTAGAACAGGCCTGTGTGACTATCCTGATCTCACGGGCGTTTTTCTCTCCACTCCATTGGACCAGGAACGCAAGCATGAAAATTGGCGTGATCGCCGACACCCACGGTTTATTGCGCCCAGAGGCGGTGGATGCGCTGGTCGGTTGTGCGCTGATCGTGCATGCCGGCGATATCGGCAAACCGGACGTACTGGAGGTGCTGGAGGCCCTGGCGCCGGTGCGGGTAGTGCGCGGCAACAATGACCTGAAATGGCCTTGGGCGGCGGACTTACCCGATCAACTGCGCTTCGACATGGGGGGCTGGCAGGCACTCCTGGTGCATGACATCGCCGATGTGCCGGCCAAGCTCGATGAGGCTGTGCGGGTGGTGATCACCGGGCATTCGCACAAGCCGCTGATCGACTGGCGGAACGGGCTGCTTTACCTGAATCCCGGAAGCGCCGGGCCGCGACGGTTCAAATTGCCCGTGACGGTGGCGGTGATTGAAATAGAGGGAGAAGCGTTAGTCGCCAACATCATTCCCTTGCTCGATTGACTGCCTCGGCCCCTTCGCGGGCAAGCCCGCTCCTACAGGGCAAAGTTATTCCTGTGGGAGCGGGCTTGCCCGCGAAAGGGCCGGAACAGGCAACCTCAATCGACCTGCTTCAACCAATCCTGAATCTGCGCCAGTGTCGCCGTGGCACCTCCGCAAACCACTATCAGCACATTGTTGTACTCGGCCAATTTCTCGGCTTCGTAAGCTACTGCCAATGCAGCCCCACACGCGGGCTCCACCAATACCCGATGATCGAGCAAGAAGCGCTCGCAGGCTTCCAGTGCGGCACGGTCGCTGACCAGATGGTTGTGCAGCGGATGGTTACGCGCGCATTCCAATGCCTGATCAGCAACGCGCTTCGCACCCAGGGAGGTGGCCACCGAGGCGAGGCGCTCAAGTTCAACCGGGTGGCCAGCCTGCACCGCTGCGTGCAGCGAGGCGGCACCGGTAGTTTCCACCGCCAGCACAGGTACATCATCCCAGCCATTGCGTTTCAGCCCTTCGACTACGCCACTGAGCAATCCGCCTCCGCCGACCGACAGCACCACCGCATCGGGCCTAAGCCCGGTGGCGGCAACTTCGTCGATCAGGCTGGCATGTCCGGCCCACAGCAGTGGGTCGTCGAAGGGGTGAATGAACGCGTCGCCGCTGCCAAGCAGGGTCTGGGCTAGCTCGTTGGCCTCCTGCCAGGAGCTGCCATGCACCACCACCTTGGCGCCTTCAAGGCGCAGCAGTTGCTTGGCGCGCTCGGTGGTGGTCTCGGGTACCACCACGGTCACCGGCACCCCCAGTTTGCGGCCGGCATACGCCACCGCCAGCCCGGCATTGCCCCCGGACGACGACACAAAATGGCGCGCGCCCCTGGCATGGTGGACTTCGCAGGCATGGCCCACGCCACGCAGCTTGAACGAGCCACAAGGCTGCACTGCCTCAAGCTTGAGCCAAACGGTACAGCCTGACGCCAGCGAAAGCGGGCGGGATTCAATCAGCGGCGTCTGTATATGCAAAGTCATCGTTAGCTCCAAGCTTCAGTCTTCACGAGCCGCTGCCGGCTGTTCGCCACGCAACTGCTCCAGGTAGTTGTAAACGGTGTAGCGTGTCACCCCAAGGGCGCTGGCAGCCTTTTCCACGCCGCCTTTGACGATGAACAAGCCACGCTCCTGCATGACCCGCACCGCGTCGACCTTGGCCTGCTTGGTCATCCGGCCTTGGCCGCTGCGTTGCAGTGCGCCC
Organism: Pseudomonas sp. 5.2; assembly: GCF_059025405.1. Lineage (NCBI taxonomy): Bacteria > Pseudomonadati > Pseudomonadota > Gammaproteobacteria > Pseudomonadales > Pseudomonadaceae > Pseudomonas > Pseudomonas sp. 5.2. The sequence continues at coordinate 179,387 of NZ_JBYBHH010000005.1, read as the reverse complement.
TGGATGATTTCGCTCATCAACAGCGCCATGTCGGCGGGTTCGCTGACCGCTGGCGAGTCGCTCAGGGGCTGTAACTGCTGCAGAAAATTCATCGCAGCGTCCAGCCCCGTAACGTCGGTATTGATGCAGAGGCTGGCGAACGGGTGGCCGGTGCTGTCGCGGAAAATGGCCGTGGCGCTGCGCAGGGTGCGGCCCTTGAGCGTGGTCGGGTAATCCGGCAAGACCACAGGCGCACAGCCGCGCTGTTCCACGGTGGCCCGCATCAGGGCCTTGAAGCCTAGGTCCTGCTCCGGCGCGGCGAGGATTGGGCTGCCGACGACACGGCCGGAGAGGTGGCCGTTTACGATCGCCACCACGGAGTGTTCCGGGTGGTCGAGGTCGTGCAGGAGGATTTCCATGTTGCGCGCGGCAACGCTGCCCAAAGCCTGGATAGCGGCCTTGAGAACGGTGAGGGTGAGCTGACGTTCTTCAGGGGGAGAGAGCGGCATGAATGCATCGCCAAATTCAACGGTTTGTGCATTTTTACACAATACGTTGAAAATGGCGATGTGACGGGCGAGTTTACTTGCCCAGTGCTGGCGTACGCGGTGGAATCATGCGGCGCGAGCCAGTGGCCTCGAAGGCCGCTGCGAAGCTCAACAGGTGGTTATCGGTATAGGCGCGGCCGGCGAAGGTCAGCCCCACCGGCATGCCGATGTCAGCCATTACGCCCATGGGCACGGTGACGGTCGGTACGCCCAGGTGGCGGATCGCAAGGTTGCCGTTGGCCACCCAAATGCCGTTGCTCCAAGCAATGTCGGCCGAAGCCGGGTTGACGTCAGCATCCGCTGGCCCTACATCGGCCACGGTGGGGAACAGCACCGCGTCCAGGCCCAGGGTGTCCATCCAGTCTTCCAGGTCCAGCTTGCGGGTTTTCTCCAGGCCGCGCAGGCCGTCGGGCAGCGTTTCGATCTGGTCCCAGGTCTTCAGGCCGCGTTTGGCCATGTTGACGTATTCGCCCATGCCGGCGGCCAGGTCGTCCTCACGGTTGGGCAGGGTGCCGGGGTCGTGCGGGAAGATCTTCGGCCCATCGACATCGGCCAGGCGGTTGAGCTTGGGGTCGTCGTTGGCCCGCAGGAAGTCGTCAAAGGCCCAGCCCGACAGCTCCCACAGTTCGTCATGGAGGAATGCCTTGCTGACGATGCCGCGGTTGTACACGGTCGGGGCGCCAGGGCGGTCGCCTTCGCAGTTGGAGACCAGCGGGAAGTCCACTTCGAGCACTTCGGCACCTGCAGCTTCCAACGCCTGGCGCGCTTGTTGCCACAGGTCGATGACGCTGGCGCGGGTGTTGATGCGCTGGCCGGTTGGGCCACCGATACCCGGTTTCTCGGAGGTGCCAGCTTCTGGGTCGGCATTGATGTACATGCGCGGCACGCCAAAGCGTTTGCCCTTGAGCGCGCTGGCATCCACAGCCAGGTCCAGGTACGACGCTGGGCGCACCGAAGAGGCGGCCGGGATAGTTACCCACGGCTGCAAGCGCCACAGGTCACCGCGTGTGTCGGCGTCGTCGGCAACCACCACGTCGAGGATTTCCAGCAGGTCGGCCATGGTGCGGGCATAAGGCACCACCACGTCCATGGTCGGGGTCAGCGGCCAGTTGCCACGCACCGAGATCACCCCACGCGAAGGGGTGTAGGCGCACAGGCCGTTGTTCGATGCAGGGCCACGGCCACTGGACCAGGTTTCCTCGGCCAGGCCAAAGGCACTGAAGCTGGCGGCCGTCGCGGTGCCGGCACCGTTGGACGAGCCAGAGGCGAAGGGCGCAGTCAGGTAGGCGGCGTTGTACGGGCTTTCGGCACGGCCATAGACGCCCCGCTGCATGCCACCGTTGGCCATGGGCGGCATGTTGGTCTTGCCCAGGCACACAGCACCGGCGGCGCGTAGGCGCTCGATGGTGAAGGCGTCGCGCTGGGCGACCAGGTCTTTGAAGGCCGGGCTGCCGGAAGCCGCAGTCAGGCCCTTGACCAGGTAGCTGTCCTTGGCTGTGTAGGGGATGCCGTCCAGCGGGCTCAGGGGCTGGCCCTTGGCGCGGCGGGCGTCGGAGGCTTCAGCCTCCTTCAGTGCGTCTGGGTTGCGTACCACCACGGCGTTCAGTGCGGTAGCGGTGTCGGCGCCATCGTAGGCGTCGATGCGCGCCTGGTAGGCCTTGACCAGCTCGACCGCCGTCGTGCGGCCCGACTCGAGTGCGTCGCGCAGCTCGGCAATGGAAACCTCGGTTACCTCGATCATGCGTTCACCAAAAAGTTTTGCAGGTGGGGGCTAGTGCGAGGAGTGTACAAGAAGGCATTGCCGGACGCAGGTTTGCGCAGGGGCAAATGGTTTTATGCAGGCGAGCATTGTCGGGGCCGCGAGGCGGCCCCGAACGGTCAATCCAAGTCGGCCGCCGAGTGCCGTTCTGGTACTTGGCTGGCTTCATCGCCCCAGGTGCGATTGACCCGTGACCCACGTTGCACGGCGGGCCGCTGGGCGATCTCTTCGGCCCAACGCTGCACGTGGGTGTAGTCGTGCACCGCCAGAAACGTTGCTGCGCCATAAAGATTGCCGCGCACCAGCTCGCCATACCAAGGCCACACGGCGATATCGGCGATGCTGTATTCATCGCCGCCCAAATAACGGCTTTCGGCCAGGCGGCGGTCGAGCACATCCAGTTGGCGCTTGGCTTCCATGGTGAAGCGGTTGATGGCGTATTCGAACTTTTCCGGGGCGTACACGTAGAAGTGGCCAAAGCCGCCGCCCAGGTAAGGCGCCGCGCCCATCTGCCAGAACAGCCAGTTCAGGCTTTCGGTACGTGCAGCGGCGGACGTGGGCAATAGCGCACCGAACTTTTCCGCCAGGTACAACAGGATCGAGCCCGACTCGAATACCCGTACCGGTGGCTCGACACTGCGGTCGAGCAGGGCAGGGATCTTCGAGTTGGGGTTGACCTGCACGAAGCCGCTGGAAAACTGGTCACCCTCGCCGATGCGGATCAACCAGGCGTCGTATTCAGCGCCGCTGTGGCCCAGGGCGAGCAGCTCTTCAAGGGCTATGTTCACCTTCACGCCATTGGGCGTAGCCAGCGAATACAACTGCAAGGGGTGCTTGCCCACTGGCAGCGCCTTGTCATGGGTCGGGCCGGCTACCGGGCGGTTGATGCTGGCGAACTGGCCACCGGAGGCTGCGTCATTGCGCCAGACCTTGGGTGGGGCGTAAGGGTGCTTGCTCATGCAGGGTGCTCCTTCAAGGTCGCGAAAGGGTCAGGTAAAGCGGTTGACCTGCATCTATGCCATGGGTTCTCGGAAAAGCGCAATTGCATTGGGCGCGGGCGTTGCGTGCATGCAGGGTTTCATCCAGTTTTCATCTGCCCTTGGCGTCGGCGGCTCTATGCTGGCGCTATCTCTGACCCTGCACGGAACGGCTGGCGATGAACATCCCTCGCAGCGTGTTGGCGCTGGTCCTGCTCGGCGGCCTGTTGGCCCACGCCCAGGCCACGCCTTGGGTCGCCGGCCTGCACCACATGACCCTGGCCGACCCTGTCGATGATCGCCCGATGCAAGCGTTGGCGTTTTACCCGGCGACAGGTGTGCCCCATAACATGCGCATCGACGGCTACCCGCTCGACGTCGCCGAAGAGGCCCCGGTGGCCCTGGGGCAGTTCCCTTTACTGGTGCTCTCCCACGGCAATACCGGCAGCCCGCTGGCCTTGCATTACCTAGCCACCGCGCTGGCACGGCAGGGTTTTGTGGTCGTGGCGGTGGTGCACCCGGGGGACAACGCCCGCGATCACAGTCGCCTGGGTACCTTGAGCAACCTCTATGGCCGGCCGCTGCAAGTCAGCGCCGCGATCACGGCTGCCCGTGACGACGCGCTGCTTGGGCCCTACCTGAATGATGGCAAGGTAGGTGTCATCGGCTATTCGGCCGGGGGCGAAACGGCGCTGATCGTCTCGGGTGCGCAACCCGACCTGGACCGCCTGCGCCAGTACTGCCTCGAGCGCCCCAGCGATGGCGACGCCTGCAAGACCCATGGCGTGCTGATTGCCGACCGTAGCGAGCTGGCACCGAAGGCCGATTCACGGGTGGGCGCGGCGATGCTGATGGCGCCGCTGAGCCTGCTGTTTGGCCGCCATGCGCTGGCCAGTGTGCACATCCCGGTGCTGATCTACAGCGGCGACAGCGACCAACTGGTGGCCGTGGACCGCAATGCCGAAGCGTTGGCGCGCAAACTGCCCGTCACGCCGGATTACCGTCTGCTGGCCGGCGCAGGGCATTTCGTGTTCATGGCGCGCTGCGACGAAGAACAACACGCCCGCATGCCGGCGCTGTGCAAGGATGCCGAAGGCGTTGACCGCCGCCATATTCATCACTCGTTGCAACGCGACACCGCAGCGTTCTTCAGCCAGGCCCTCAGCGCACCGCTACCGGATGAGCGCTCAGCTGCGTCGGCTGCGCCGCGCCAGAAGCAGCGTTAAGCCAACGCCTGCCAAGGCGAGCAGGGCGGCAACGCAGAAGATAGAGGCATAGCCCAGGTGCACTGCCACCGCGCCCATCACCGGGCCGGCAATGGCCAAGGCCATGTCGAAAAACACCGCGTAAGCCCCCAACCCAGCGCCGCGGCTGCTGCTCGGCACCTGCTTGATGGCCTCTACACCCAGTGCCGGGTACACCAGCGACAAGCCGAACCCAGTAAGCCCGGCACCTGCCAACGCCCAAGGCGGCGAGGGTGCCAGCCACAGCAGCCCCAGGCCAATCACCTCGGTGGCCATGCACACCACTGCCACGTTGTAGCCGCCAAACCGGTTGACCGCATTGACGAACAACAGCCGCGAAATGATAAAGCACACGCCGAAGGCGCTCAGGCACCAGGCTGCACCGGCCCAGCCACGTTCCAGGTAATAGAGGGTGACGAACGTGGTCAGCGTGCCATAGCCGATCGACGCCAATGTCAGCCCCAGGCCACAGGGCGCAACGCGGCCGAAGGCAGACCAGAAGGGCAGCCGTTCGCCCCGTACCACCACCACGTCCGGGCGTTTGCGCAGCACCAGCATGGCCAGCAGCGCCAGCACCAGCAAGGTTGGCCCCAGCACGCTGAAGTCCAGGCCATCCACCGCCAGCACACCGACCGGTGCACCAATGGCGATGGCGCCGTAAGACGCGATACCGTTCCACGAGATCACCCGGGCGGTGTGCTCCGGTCCAACCTGGCTGATGCCCCAGCTCAAGGTGGCCACGCCGATCAGCCCTTGGGCGATGCCCAGCAGCAGGCGCCCGCCCAGCAATAGCGCCAGGCTCAGTAACGGCACGCTCAGGGTCCAGGCCGACAACAGCGTCAGCACCCCGCAACTGGCAATGCCGAGCAAGCCGAAACGAATCGCTTGCTTGCCGCCAAGCGTGTCCGCCACCCGCCCGGCAAAGGGGCGGCTCAGCAGGGTGGCCAGGTATTGCAGGCCAATCGTTATCCCGGCGACAACCGCGCCGAAGCCCAACTGGTCATGCACATAGCTGGGCAACACCGCAATCGGCAGGCCGATGCAGAGGAAGGCAATGAACGTGTAGAAGACGATCGACAGGATCTGCAGGGTGATATTGGAGGTATTGCTGGCGGGGGCGGACTGTTGCGCGGTCATGGGCTCTTTCGCGGGCGGGCGGTTGGGCGTTGTTTCATCATGGCCGTTGCGCGAAGGAAATGAAAGCAGGCTAACGAATTATTCCGGGTGAATGAACCATCCATGGGATCCGCCTGGTCGACTCAACGCGACCAGGCGGAGCGCACTACATCAGACCACGACGCCCTGGCTACGCAGGTAGTCGTCATAGGTGCCGCTGAAGTCCACGACACCGTCCGGCGACAGCTCGATGATGCGGGTGGCCAGCGAGGACACGAACTCGCGGTCATGGCTGACGAACAGCAGCGTGCCTGGGTAGTTTTCCAGCGCCAGGTTCAGTGCTTCGATCGATTCCATGTCCAGGTGGTTGGTCGGTTCGTCCATCACCAGCACGTTCGGTTTTTGCAGGATCAGCTTGCCGAACAGCATGCGGCCTTGCTCACCACCGGAAATCACCTTCACCGACTTGAGGATCTCGTCGTTGGAGAACAGCATGCGCCCGAGGGTGCCGCGAATCACCTGCTCACCGGAGGTCCACTGGCCCATCCAGTCGAACAGGCTCAGGTCGTCCTCGAAGTCGTGGGCGTGGTCCTGGGCGTAGTAGCCCACTTCGGCGCTGTCGGTCCACTTCACCGAGCCCGCATCCGGCGTCATTTCGCCAACCAGGGTGCGCAGCAGGGTGGTCTTGCCGATACCGTTGGGGCCGATGATCGCGACGCGCTCGCCAGCTTCGACAGTGATGTCGAAGTTCTTGAACAGAACCTTGTCGTCGAAGGCCTTGGCCATTTTTTCGACCACGACGGCCTGACGGTGCAGCTTCTTGGTCTGCTCGAAGCGGATGAAAGGGCTGACCCGGCTCGACGGCTTGACCTCGGCCAGCTGGATCTTGTCGATCTGCTTGGCACGCGAGGTGGCCTGCTTGGCCTTGGAGGCGTTGGCCGAGAAGCGGCTGACGAAGGTCTGCAGTTCGGCGATCTGGGCTTTTTTCTTGGCGTTGTCCGACAGCAACTGCTCGCGCGACTGGGTCGCGGCGGTCATGTACTCGTCGTAGTTGCCTGGGAACAGGCGCAGCTCACCGTAGTCCAGGTCGGCCATGTGAGTGCAGACGCTGTTGAGGAAGTGCCGGTCGTGGGAAATGATGATCATGGTGCTGTTGCGCGCCGTGAGGATCGTTTCCAGCCAGCGGATGGTGTTGATGTCCAGGTGGTTGGTCGGTTCGTCGAGCAGCAGCACGTCCGGGTCCGAGAACAACGCCTGGGCCAGCAGCACACGCAGCTTCCAGCCCGGCGCCACTTCGCTCATCGGGCCGAAGTGCTGGTCCAGCGGGATACCCAGGCCCAGCAGCAGTTCACCGGCGCGCGATTCGGCGGTGTAACCGTCCATCTCGGCGAATTCGGTTTCCAGCTCGGCGACGGCCATGCCGTCTTCCTCGGTCATTTCTGGCAGCGAGTAGATACGATCGCGCTCGGCTTTGACCTTCCACAGCTGGCCGTGGCCCATGATCACCGTATCGATCACGGTGAATTCCTCGTAGGCGAACTGGTCCTGGCGCAGCTTGCCGAGGCGGGTGTTCGGCTCGAGCATGACCTGGCCACCGGACGGCTCAAGGTCGCCGCCGAGGATCTTCATGAAGGTCGACTTACCGCAACCGTTGGCGCCGATGAGGCCGTAGCGGTTGCCGTTGTTGAATTTGACGGAAACGTTTTCAAACAGCGGCTTGGAGCCGAACTGCATGGTGATGTTGGCGGTAGAAATCAAGTGCTTGTCCTGCGGGGGTTCCAGAGGTGTATTTAGGCCCTCGTGTCAGTTTTGGGCCAATTTTGGGCCAATTCGACGCGGGGCGGCAGCTTCTCCAGCTCCCTCCAGTCCGAGGAGGAGCTGATCCATTTCGCGTAGGTAGAGAGCAACATTCCAACGCTATGGCCGAGCTGATTCGCGATGAACGCAGGGTTCATCCCAGGCATCAGGCACAGGGTTGCGTAGGTGTGGCGGGTGTCGTACTGACGGCGATCACGGATGTCCAGCGCTTGAGCGCTGATTTGAATGGGCGGATTGTAACACTTGGATCGCAGCTCCACAGCCCACCTTTGCTTGGTTGGACCACGAAAGGGCTGGCAGGGGGCACGGACTTGCACGCCATGCGTTGGAGCGTTGCGAACTGCAGGGCTTGCTTGATGGCGTTAAGGGCCCGCTCGTCGAGTAGGCTATCCGGTGATGATGGAGAGCATCGGTGCCTTTTTTTAACGTGTTTACCTGAGAAGCGGTACGGCCGCCTATTCTGCAAAGGTCTGCCCTCGCGTAAAAATACGCGAGGGCAAACCCTAGATAACTAGAACCAACCTGAAATTAAGTGCGAAACATCAGAGAAGAAGTTTTTAATCGAAGACCAAGCGTTAGCTAACCACTTAACAACGCTTTGGACGATGGAGGTGAAGAAATCAACAATTGCACTGTACACCTTGTTGGCCAACGCGCACACGCTTTCGAAAGCGATAAGAATAGCATTGCCGGCCCCAGGGTTTTCCTTGTTGATCTGCTTGGCTTTTTCGCGCCAGCGGTCAATGGCCGAGGCATTATCCCTTTTGGCTTTGTCAGCCATTTCATCAATTCTTCGGCTAAATTCATCCTGGTTCTGCGAGGACTGCAGCGCAGTCGTATAGTCCGACGTCTTGCTGTGGAAGGCAGCGCTGTCAGTATTCAGATCGGCCTTGCAATCCCCCGTAAACTTGCTGATTACTTGATCGTTACCACTGTCGCTCAGCGAGCTAACGGCCAGTGATACAGGCTCCAAGCCGCCATACAATTCATTCAGTACTTTTGACTCAGTGCTGTAACTCTGAGCCCTGCTGTCGCTTTTAAAGTGAGCGGCCATGTCATCGATTATGCTCTCGAAATCATTGCGAGCAAGAACCAAACTTTGTGCTGGCATTTTCTTCTCCTTGAAAATTAGAAGCGATGTTTTTCATAGCCTCCTTAGCGTAGTGTGGTTTTGATCTGCATCAAGCGCTTGATTGTTTTAATTGTATATAATTACTTCCTACTGTCTTCAGGTTGTAATGGGTGTGCGTTCGTAATCGCTCTTATGCTGATGTTTAGATTGCGCAGTTGCAATCTATCCAAACAGAATGATCACAGCGCTAAGAGACATCCACGTGAAGTGAACTGACGCCCTTCAAGTGTTCTAAAGATCCTTGGGCTGATCGAGTATTGGGGCACTCTCTGGCGCTACGTGGGGGGCCTGGAATGAATGGCTTTTTCAGCGCTTGGCCCGCCGAGCTTCACGATAAATGCTGAGGTGCTGGCGGGCGGCGCCTAATCTATTTGGTTAGGCTGGCTGTTCTGAGTAATGAAAGCGGGCTTACCCTCGGATCACCTTAAGGCGCGCCCGCCCAGCGTCCGTGATGGCGTTTTCGCCTTCATCGCTGATGCGGTAGCGCCCGGACACTGACTGTGTAATGGTGAACCTCACCAGTCCGCTTTTGGACAAAGCCTCACCCACTTCAAAGCTCATTGCACGCTCTAGGTCGAAGATTTTTGTTTCTCCGATTTTATAGCGGGCAAACGCAATCAGCGCCGAATCTATCGCCGCTTGGTCTATCACCTCAACACGCATTGGACCTCCTGGTCTGAATCGCCCAGGTCCGTGGGCTTGCGGTTAACGGACCTGGAAGTTCGTAGAATGCGCAACGCTACTACGGAGCCGGGCGTGTTAGTTACTGGCTTTGCGTCCATGCTGGATGGGTGGCCAGTCATGATCGTTAGTTTTAGTCTGCGTGCGGCGCTGCAGTGTCCGTTAACGACATCTCTTTTGGAAACACGTTGATAAACGCACTAATAGCAGGCTTGTCGTCATCATCAATATTGATCTTCGGTGTTTGCGACGATCGACTGATGTCCGTTGCAAAATTAGCGGCCCTCAGCGCACGTTCGATTTGCTGGCTTCCCGGGCTGTCATACAGCACTGCCTGAACGCCTGTGGCCTCTTTGGTGAGCATCAACTGCTTTATTTGTACCCGCACGCCCGCTTTGGTCAGGGCAACGGCGATCTGCTTGGAGAACGCCAACGCTTCGTCGTCGTTTCTGACGATATTGAGCAGTACGGTTGGGGCTACTTTGTCTTTGGCGAGCGCTGCCGCCAATGCCTGGAACGCGGCCTGTGCCTGCGCTGTCAGCTTTCTGGGCCGCAGGCGATGTTCAATGGCCTGGCGCTCTTTTTTTGCGGCGTCCAGTTGTGCCGTCAACGCCGCGTTCTGTTGCAGGAGCTCTTCGATTTTCAACTGGGACTGGGCGGCGGACTGGTTGGCTGTGGCGATCAGTTGGCTGGCCTCGGCCATGGACCTGTCTGACTCGCTACTTTGCACCTCGGACGTCAGGTGCGCCAGGATGACCGCGCAGGCCGAGACTAAGGCGGCAATGATGGCGGTTGTTGTAGCAATGCTGTGAATAAGGCTGGCGTTATCTGCTGAAATTTCTGGCATTAGCGTGCTCTTGAAATTTAGTTTCCATGATTTTGCGTTTTTGATTTCGCGGCAGATTGCCATAAATTCACCGTGCAAGCGACCTCTGGCGTCGACTATCGGTGCTTGATTTGGCATGACGTGATGGCCTGCGTAGGCAAACGAATAACGCTTTGTTTACAGGTGATTGCCAGTTGTCCGATTCAGCTCACATTTCGACTGAGTACAGTTGCGCGCCGTTTGCCTTTGGCTATGGTGGCTTTAGGTATACAACTAAAGTCGTAGGAGGGGCGACATGCGGATTCGCGGCGACGTTTTCTGGGGCTGGGCTGACCCAACGCTTCACCATCGGACTCACGACGAAACGTTAAGTGACGGCAGCTACATCGATGTCCAGGTGCGACTGTCGCGAACAGGCAATACGCAGATGTTCATCGGGGTTTATGCCCCCAGTGGCATGGCCATTCACGAAGAAGCTTTCGATTCGCGCCCAGGCGAATCAATGACCCGTGCCTTGGCGTGGGGCGTGGGCAGGGCGCGGCGGATAGCAAGCGATGCGATTCCCGTGACCGAACAGTTCGCCTGCGCTAAGTAGCGAGCTCTGAAGGTTGCCTTGGGTTGGGCGTGGGTCAGGTCTCATCCTTGATCTTCGCTGCGACGGACCTCAACTCACTGGCAACCCCATCGATGGACTTGATATGAGCGCGTACATCGATCTCGCTGTCTGAGGTCGCCCGCGCTTCCATGAACTTGGCGTGCCCGGTCATGGCTTTGCTGAGTTCATTCAGGTGGTCGGCGGTTTTGACGAGATCGGCTTTGATGGTATGAAGCGGTTCCATGAGCGTGAGTGCGTTCCTTGAAGTGTGCGTCTACAACCCTGTCCGGCTGTTCAGCGAAGCGTGCGTGACATCAGCCACTGCAGGTTGCCCCACGCTTCGAACTGCTCAATCACCGTCCAGCCACGCTTGGCATAGTAAGCCTGTTTATCATGGGTGTGCAGGTACAAGGTTTCGAGGCCGGCAGTGCGCGCATGGGCACATAGGCGCTCAATCAGGTCCTCGGCGATACCGGCTCCTCTGGCTGTCGGGTCAACGAACACGCAGGCAAGCCAAGGGCCGAGGTCCGGACGGGAAGGCAGGTCTTGGGCTGCTAGAGCGGCTCCGCCCAACAACTGGCCTTGCTCCAGGGCAATCAGGCATTGCCACTGGCCATTACCCTGGCCTTCTGCGAACTCATGCTGCCATCGCGAAAGCTCGATGCCGTCGAACTCATACGTGAATTGCTGATGAATCCACTGAGCAAAGGCGTTGCAATGGTTCATGTGGTTCGCGAGCCAATCAAACTGAGGCATGGGCATCCTGCGCGGTAGTACCTGTTCAGCGCATCATGACACAACCAGCAAGTGGACACGCAAGTGAAGCTTTTCATGCTAAGGCTGGTCAGTGTCCGACTTGCCGCCTTCGTTACTTTGCACCTGCAAGACTGAGCCTTTATCGTCCGTTGCCAACAAGGCACTTTGTGCATTGTCAGTGTGCAGTTCTGCATACGCGATGTTTGCTACACCCCGAAAGATACCGCGGCTTTCTTCACCTGTTTTCACTGTGCTCAGGTTATCGCTCTGGTAGAAAAAAAACGTGCGAGTGGGTGGCATGTGGAGCGCTCCTTGTGGTGCTTCAAGATAATGTGTATCCGCACGGCCACTCTCTACCCGCTTCACGGCTTTGGCTACTAGCAGAATTAACAGGTGCCCGCTTTAGTGAAGCTTCAATAGAATGTTCACTCATAAGCAAAATGCACCACGACCTTGGTTTATTGGAACCAAATTGCAACGCCGGGTAGAATGCCCCGTATCCCTAATGGTCAATTGCAAATGCCTACATTTCGTATCTTTGTTTGCACCTTGTTGACTGCCAGCCTTGCCGGTTGCGCAACTCCGGGTAACCCCACAGCCAGTAAGCTGACCTCCAAAACCCCTGCACAATATGCCGCCTGTGTAATGCCCAAGTGGCAAGCACTGGCGCCCCTCGCCAACCAGAAATCGATCGCCCACGGTTATCGATTGACCGCGCCAAGCGCAGTGGCCTCCGACGATGTCCTCGAGGTGGTTGAGTCGCGCGACGGCAGCCGCGCCACGTTCTACAAAGGCAGCTTCCTTTCGGGCGACAAACTGCGCCAGGCTGCAAGAGAGTGCCTGGAATGAGCTCAGTAACCTGAGCCGCCCATACCGCCCATGTTGGTAGCTGGCTGCCAGTCAGTTAAGCGTCATCGGCGGTGAATGGGGCCGCGCAGCGGCCCCCTTGGCCGAAACTGACCGGCATTAATCGGGGCAGGGTCATGAGGTGAGGCCGCAAGTACTTCACACGTCATTTGAGCGCACCGGCTTCGGCGACTTCCCTTCATCGTGCTTCGAGTTTTGTGTTCATCCGCTGGCATTGCACTTCTGCATCGGTCCTGTTCGGGTAACTGGGTTTGAGCCGCTCCTTCGCCAGGTTGTCGTAAATGTCGAACCCGCCGCATACGGTGGCTGCGTAGTACCGGCTACCGACGCGGAAAGACTCCTTTTCGATGGGTACCGCCGGAACGATAACGAATCTTGGTTGCATGTTTCGTGCCTCCCCAGGCAGAGACCTAAGTATTAGTCGGGCAGTTGGTAACCATCAAGCAGGCTCATGGGCAAGCGACGAATAGCCCGGTGCGTGACACCGCTTCCAGTACGCCCGTTCGTCGGTGCAATGGGGGCAAAGCGCCTGCCAGACCTGCAGGCGGGTGAACAACGACCGGGAGTACGGGTCTGTAGAAACACTGCGCTTATGTGGAGAAGGGCGCTGTCATTTACTTCCACTTTTGGACAGATTTAGACCCAGCAGTCGCTTTGTGTAAGGTTTTTGTAAAAGCGTCCGTTGTGCATACAAGGACCGGTATCGTGTTTTGTACTGTCCAGTCCAAAGTAGCAAACGATGAACACACTTCCGTCGCAGCCCAGTGCTGAACGCGGGGCGTTCTCCAGTTTCGAGGCGTGTCGCAATACCCAGCAAGGCCCCGTGGTGATTCTGGCCTCGGGTGCTTCAGCCAGGCATTTCCCGCTGGCTGATTTTGCCCATCTGCCCATCATTGCCATGAACGGTTCAGTCGCCATGACAGCAGAGCATGGCGTGAAACCGTTTTTCTACGTGTGCACCGACAAAAGCTTCGGCCTGCAGCAACCTGATCTGTTTGCCACCGCCCTGCGTGACAGCCAACGGCTCGCGCTGTGGCCAGAGCAATTCGAGGGTGCCGACATACCAGCTGCCAGCGAATGCTATGCCTTGCACAAGGCGCACACACCCGGCCTGCTCGACGGTGTGCGCGGGCACGGTGACAGTTGCGTCTGCAGCCGCGCACTGTGGAGCAAACGGGCACGGTCGATCGCCTTCAGCAAAGACTTGTCGCAGGGTTTTTTCGATGCCCGCACAGTCGCCTACGTGGCGCTGCAACTGGCTTATCACCTGGGGTTCGAAGAGGTGCTGCTGGTGGGGGTCGACCTTGACCAGACGGTGGGGCGCTTCTACGAGACCGAAGAAGGGCAACATTCACCGTGCGGCCTGGACCAGCATTGGGACAGCCGCATCCTGCCGTCACTGACATTGATGGCGCGGCAAGTGGTCAATGAGCATTTTCACGTCTACAACCTGTCGGCGGCGTCGCGCATCCCGGCCGAACTGATCCCCAAGGTCAACCTGTCAGAAGCCAGGCGGATTGCCGGCTGTGGGATTGGTTGAGCAAGAAAGCGGGTGCGTGTGGCCTTGCGCCTGCGTAGAGTGCGCTGACCATCTCGCACCCTGCAGGAGCCCCCAATGTCCAGCGCCTTCACCTTCATGCAATCCCCCGTTGGCACGCTGACGCTGGTCGCCCGCGGCGAACGGCTGGCAGCCGTGCTCTGGGAAGAGGAGCGGGAAAACCGCGTGCGGCTCGGTGAGCTCCACCGAGATGACCGGTGCCCAGTCCTGCTGGACACCGCCCGCCAGCTGGGCGAGTACTTTGCCGGCACGCGGCGACGCTTTGACCTGGCGTTGGATTTTGTCGGTACGCCGTTTCAGCGCGAGGTGTGGGCTGCATTGCTGACCATCCCTTTCGGTGAAACCCGCAGTTACGGCGACATTGCCCGGCAGATCGGCAACCCCAGCGCAGTCCGTGCAGTAGGCGCGGCCAATGGCCGTAACCCGATCTCCATCATTGCGCCGTGCCACCGGGTAATTGGTGCTTCAGGCAACCTCACCGGCTTTGCCGGAGGGCTTCAGGCGAAGCAATACCTGCTGGCGCTGGAAGGCAGAGAAAGCCTGGCATTGGCGCTCTGAGTCAGGCAAACCTAAAGGATCCAGCTGGCGACCAGGCAGGCCACCAGCGCCAGCGCTGATCCGGCCATCAAGGTGTACTGCCGGTGGGCCCGCCGTGCATGGGGCCGGACCTCTCGCAAGTATTCGCCAGGGGTGGGCGCACCCGGTCGATGGCGCAGGCCTTCGGCGATTTCGGCCAATTGACCCTGGATCAACAGCCCGACCAGGTAATGCGTGGATGCGTAGCTCGCCAGCGTCAACAACAGATACTTCACGCAGTCAGCACCCTCAGTGGCACAGCGGTCGCGCTGGAGTGGGTGGTATCCAGCAGAATCAGCCCTTCGCAGGTGTCATCCAGGCTGGCCAGCAGCCGACCCTGGCTATCCCAGGCCGCAGACCCACCTGCGCCGATGAACGTATCGGCAGGCCCCACGCAGTTGGCCAACAAGACGGTAAGGCCCAGCGTGCGAGCGACCTCCGGGTAATGCTCGTAGCCCTCACCAATGCCCTTGGCCGTTTTCGCCACACTGGCCAGGTACACCTGCGCGCCCTGTGCCCGGGCCTCTGCAGCATGTTCAATGAACATCGACTCGTAGCAGATGGCAGGCGCTACCCGGTGCTTGGCCACCTCGAGTACCAAGGGTTGATCGCCGGCGGCGAAGTAGGGCAGTTCATCGCCGTGCAGGCGCCGTTTGGCATACGCCTGGCGGGGCATGCCTGGGCTCAGGATCGGCATGCCGATGCGAATGCCGTCAGGCGTTGGCAAGGGCAGGCCCACGGCGACTGTGAGAGCATGCTGGTCGCACAGTGCCTGCAGTGGCTCCAGCCGTGGGGAGGATAACGGCAGGGCGAGCTGGCGGGCCAAGGTCGGCTCATAGCCGGTCAGTGACAGTTCAGGAAACACCACCAGCTCAGCACCCAGCGCCGCAGCCTGCTCGATGCAATACAGGTGACGCGCAAGGTTGCCCTGAATATCGCCTTTGAGCGACGCCAGTTGCACGGCGCAGATCTTCATCAACAGCTCCTTCCCTGGTACGAGTCAAGGGCCGAGCATACGCCTGGCCGCAACACCTGTACCAGTGAAGGGTTTTTCAGGAAGCCGAGTGCGGTGCGAAGCGCTGGCGGAACCAGTCGTTCAGCATGGCCTTTTCGGCATACAGGCGGTCGCTGCTGCTGGTCACGCGCCCTGGGCGGCTGAGGTACATCTTGTCGCTGACCCGTTCCTGCGCTTGCTGGGCAGGTTTGCCGGGCTGGCTGAGGGTGTAGCTGAGGTCG
The DNA here is from genome assembly GCF_059025405.1 of Pseudomonas sp. 5.2. Classification (NCBI taxonomy): domain Bacteria; kingdom Pseudomonadati; phylum Pseudomonadota; class Gammaproteobacteria; order Pseudomonadales; family Pseudomonadaceae; genus Pseudomonas; species Pseudomonas sp. 5.2. The sequence goes on along the minus strand of NZ_JBYBHH010000005.1, from coordinate 163,719 downwards.
ATGGTCGGCCAGGTGATTTCGCGCATGAAGCGCACATCGTAGGCATTGCTGTGCCAAGGCTCGAAGCGCCCGGCCAGGTCGATGTCACGGATGTCGATAACCAGCTGCTGGTCAGCTTGCAAGTAACGCTGGCCGAGCTTCTGCAGGTACTCGGTCAGGGCCTTCATGACATAGGCATCGGCACCCCGTTCGTAGCCGGCACTGTCGAGGCTGGCATCGCGAAATTTTTCGGGATGGTCGAATCGCACCTCGACCTGCGCAGCCGGAGCACCTTGTGCCATGCTGTTCAATGACAGCGCCACGAGCACGGCACACACGAGGGCGGTACGCATGATGCACCTCCAAGGTGAAAGACGTGTCCTTTTATTCTACGCCTGCCATGACAGCACCCGCAGAGGAAGTTTGTAATGAGTCGGTTTCGGCGGGTAGCCGCCAACCCCCTGGGTCGAGACCTGGCGGTGGGTGATATCCACGGGCACTTCGGGCGCCTTGTTCGGTGCCTGCAAGCGGTTGGGTTCAACCCCGCAGTGGACCGCCTGTTCAGCGTCGGTGACCTGGTCGACCGCGGTCCGCTCAGCCACGCGGCACTGGCGTGGCTGGACTTGCCCTGGTTTCATGCCGTGCAGGGGAACCATGAGGCGCTGGCGGTTAGCTACCTGCGCGGTGGCCGGTTCGACCTGGAGATGTACCACGCCGCCGGTGGTGGCTGGTTTCTTGAGCTGCCCAAGGCCGAGCAGCGGCGCTTTGTCGAACGCTTCGAGCAATTGCCGATCGGTATGGAAGTTGAAAGTGCAGCGGGCCTGATCGGTCTGTTGCATGCCGACAGCCCCTTCGCCGATTGGCCCGTGTTACGTAGCTGGTTGGAACTGGATGACGACCCCGAGGTACGCGAAGTCTGCCAATGGTCGCGGCGCCGGCTGAAGGAGGGCGACACCCGGCCTGTGCACGGCATCCGTGCCTTGTTGGTCGGGCATACACCGGTGCTGCAGGTCAAACAGCTGGGCAATGTCTGGCACCTGGACACCGGCGGCTGGGCCAGCGGCCATTTCAGCCTGCTCGACCTGGCGACCCTTGAGCTGGTCAGCCCCGCGCAAGGTGCACAAGCAACGCCCCGGCCAACACCATCAGCATGACCCCCGAAGCCCGCTCCAGCCAGGGCAAGGCGCGGGCGAAGCGCTGCAACACGCGCTGGTTGCCGATGGCCACGGCGACCAGCAGGTCCCAGAGCAGCACGATGCAGAACATCCAGCCCGCATACACCACCTTCCAGCCGACACTGCTGCTGGCGACCATGCTGGCGAGGCTGGCGTAGAACAGCGCGTTCTTGGGGTTGAGAATGCCCGACAAAAAGCCCATCGCCAGGCTGCGCCACCCACCTGGTACAGCGTCATTGCCGGCCACTGCGGCCAGGTTGGAATGCCCGGCGTAGCGCAAGAATTGTGTGCCGATGTACAAGAGGTAGGCCGCACCGGCCAGCTGCAAAGCCATGAACAACGTGCTGCCTTCACGCAAAATCGACAGGCCAGTAAAGGCCATGGCGATGAAGGCGCCATTGGCCAACGCGATACCCAGGCACGCGCCGCTGGCGGTGCGCCAACCGCCACTGATGGAGGTGCGAGCAACCAGGAAAAAGTCCGGGCCGGGTGACAGCAGGGCTAGGAAGTGGGCGAGGGCGACGATCAGGAACTGCTCCATGGGCGAGACGACTCCGGCAGGTAAAGCCGCAGTCTGGCGTCGAGCCTGGAGCCCGTATTGAAGATTATTGCGCGGGGCCTCAATGGCCTCGGTATTGCCCGGGCGTTACGCCCACGTGCGCCTTGAACACCCGCTGAAAGTGGCTTTGGTCGGCAAACCCAAGCTGGTAGGCGACCTCTGCCAGCGCCAGGCCCTGGTTCAACAGAAGCCGACCGCGATTGACCCTGGCGTTGAGCAGGTAGGCATGGGGCGTCAGTCCGGTCGCTGCGCGAAACGCCCGAATCAGTTGATAACGCCCCAATCCCGCTTCCTGGGCCAGCAACGTCAGGCTCAGTTGCGCAGGGTCCTCAGCCTCGATCCGTTCGACCAGGCCACTGAGCAGGGAGGCGCCCAGCGCCGGTGCCGCCTCCAGCGTCGGGTGCGCGCAGAAGTCCTGGTCCCCCATGAAGGCAATCAGCGCCGCCTCTTTCTCGCCGTAGCTCGCACTGGAGAACAACAAGGCATTCAGCGCGCAGAACTGGCCGTACAAGGCGGGCACATGGCTGATACGTGCTGGCTCACCCGCCTGCGCACCGCGCAGCCCAGACTCCAGGCGCAGCTGCGACAGCCAGTCGGCATCCACGTGCAGCATCTGGTAGCTCCAGGCCTGGCCAGGCGCCGGGTTGCACGCATGCACACGCTTTGCCGGGACCATCACCAAGGTGCCGGGGGTCAGGCGTTGCTGACCACCGCTTGCGCCGGTAAACAGGCTGAAGCCGGCATCCACTGCACCCATGGAAAAGGTCGGATGGCTATGCGCCTTGTAGCAGGCGCGGCTATGGCAGGCGCGGCGGCTTTCGACGAAGGGCAGGGCAGTATCGCGCCAGACGCGGGCTTGTGAGCGGGGCATGAAAAGGGTCCTCGACAGGAGCAAAAGCTTACCAGTAGCAGCGGACCCGTACAGTTTTTTCGGCTGGCTGTAACTTGACCCTGTGCGCGTCTGCGGTCGAAATAAGCGCTTGATGTCAGAGGACAATAATAATGGATCTTGCCAGTTTGCTGCTGTTCATCCCCGCGTGCTTCGCCCTCAACATGGCGCCCGGGCCCAACAACCTGCTGTCTTTGCACAATGCCAGCCGCTACGGCCTGCGCACGGCCTGCGTGGCCGGTGGCGGGCGCATTGTTGCTTTCAGCGGCATGATTGCGCTGGCGGCCATGGGCCTGGCGGTGGTGCTGCATACCAGTGAATACCTGTTCCTCGCCATCAAAGTGATCGGTGCCGCCTACCTGTTCTACATTGCCTGGCAGTTGTGGCGGGCCCCTGTTGGTGAAGCCGTGGTGGCGGGTGATCACCCGCGCGGCACCTGGCGCCTGGCGCGGCAAGAGTTCTGGGTGGCAGCGGGCAACCCGAAGGCGATCCTGATCTTCACGGCCTTCCTGCCGCAGTTCGTTTCGGTCGGTGGTGCTACCCCGGTCAGTGAGCAGTTCTTGTGGCTGGGGGTGCTGTTCCTGCTGCTGGAGTGGGCCGCCATCGCCATCTATGCGGGCCTTGGCGCCTATATGCAGCGCTGGTTCAGCCAGCCTGGGCCGCGTCGGATGTTCAACCGGGTCAGCGCCTCCTTGCTGGGCTGCGCTGGCCTCGGTCTGCTGGCAGCGCGCCGCTAGAACTGCCAGCGCACACCCAGGTTCACGCCGCTGGCTTCCTGCTGGCGGCTGTCCAGGTTGGCGCTGTACTGCACGCCGCCGTGCAGGCTAAGCGCTTCACTCACTTGCGCGACCACACCGCTTTCAAGTTGCACCGAGGTGTAGCGGTAGTCGGTCTTGATCGTGTCGAGGTCATCGAACGTCAGCGTGTCGCGGCCACCGTCGCCGTGCCACAAGTTGACCTGCGCATAGGGTTGCAGCAGGCGTCCACGGGTGCCCGTGAAGGTGCCTTCAAGGCGCGCACCCAAGCGCGCGGTCAGTTCAACCTGGGCGTCATGGCTGACGCGCGAGATGCTGTCACGGGCGGTGTCCAGCGAGACCTTCTGGGCGATCAACTGGGCTTGCGGCTCCACGGCCCAGCGTTGCGACAGGACGATGGGGTAGCCGGACTCCAGTGACGCTGTCCAGGCATGGCCCTTGATGTTCAGCTTGTCACCACGGTGCGAGCGCGCCCGGCCATCCAGGTCGGTGTACTGCAGTACGGCATCGAGGTACCCGCGCTGCGGCCCGACCAGTGTCCAGTAAGCGCCGACGCTGTCGCCATCGAGCTTCAGGTCACCGACGCTGCGGTCTTGTACGGCCAGGGCAAACCCTTTGACGTCGGCGTCCAGGCGACTGTGGCTGACATACACGCCGACCTGTTGGCGATAGCCGCTGTCATTGACCTTGGCATACACGTCCTGGCCGACCTTGAAGCCATACAGGTCGCCGTCCAGGCTGGGGCTGACCGTGCCTGTCCATTGCTGGCGCAGCGTGCCGCCGTAGGCCTGGCCCCAGCTGGCGGGGAGCCCGCCTTGGCCGGTAAGCAACTGCTGATCGCCCTGGCGCTGGTGAAAGGTACCCAAGGCTTGGCGGGCGATGATCGCGGCGCCTCTGGGGGCAGCGGCGTACACCGGGGCCTCGGGGCGGTACAGCGCCAAGGGCTTGCCCTGCACGGGCGCAGGCAGCTCAGCTTGCCCGGGCGCCGCCGCAACCACAGGCGGGGTCGCTGCCGGTTCGATCACGGGTGGCTCCCCCGGTTGCGGTGCAGGCGCCGCAGCGGGCGGGGCGACCACGTTAGAGCGCAGGTACCAGCTGTTTTCGCTGCCGGCCGTCACGCCACCCTTGAACAAGCGATAGTCGTAGGCACCGACCGAAAGCGTCTGGGTCTGTACGAAAGCGTCGTTCCGGCTGACAGCGCCTTCGCGGGCTTCGACCACTTGGATACCGTTTTGTGTGGTCAGCGCGCCTGCGCCACCCAGGTTATTGACCAGCAGGCCAGTGCTGCCAGCGATAACCCCGCGGCTGACGACCAGGCGGTCGGAGGCCGCGCCATCCCCGGCCAGCACGCTGTTCACGCGCAGGGTGCCGTTGTTGCCGGTGTAATCGCCTTGAATGCTCAGGCGCCCCTGGGCATCGTTGCCCCGTGACAGGTCTATCGTGCCGGCGTTTTCGACCGACACCTTGTTCCCGTTCTGGATACTCACGATGCTGCCTTGGCGTGCGATCAGCGCGCTGCTCGCATCGATTTTGAAGCTGCCTGTACCGGTCGCGGGGAGGGTGTCGGTGCCTAGGTCGCCCAAGGTGAGGGTATCGTCAAGGGTGAATCGGCTGGCATTGGTCAACGCCACGGATTCCCAGTTGGTGTACAACGCCCCGCGCGTCACCTGGCTGCGGTTGAACACCAGGGTGTCATTGCCAGCGCCACCGTCGACGCTGATGTTCAAGGCCTTGGCATTGAGGCTGTCGATTGTCGCTGAGTCATCGCCAATACCCATATCGACCCGGCCGCCGATGCTGCCGCCGGACCACGTGAAGGTGTCGTTGCCGGCGCTGGCGAGTACATTGCCCTTTAGCGAACCACCACTGATGGTAATGCGGTCCTGGCCGCCACTGGTGCTGATATTGCCGCCAATCGAGCCCCCGCGCAGCAGGATGGTGTCGTTGCCAAAGCCGCTTACCAGGTTGCCGTCAATCTGCGTTGTAACGGCGGTGTCCTGGGACATTTCGAAGTAGTTATCAGCGAGCTTCAAGTCGACTCGGCCTATCTGGCCGCCCGAAAAGATTGCATGATCGCCATCCTCGAACGCACCGATAATGCGCCCGCCCGACATTGTGAAATTATCGAACCCTTGGCCCTGGTTCAGCGACTGGACCGTGCCCCCGCTCATGGTGAAGGTATCGACCTGTTGGGTTTGCGAGATCGCCCCCAGGCTGTCGCCCGGCAAGACGGTCAGTGAATCAGGGTAGCCAAGCGTCGGCAGTACGAGCAGTGGCAACGCGGCAGGGGCAAGCAGGCGGTGATAACGCATCGGCAGGTCTCCGGAGCCTCAGAAGGGGACCACTACCTGACGCGGCGCTTAGGCGCACCACCTCGGTCCTGCCTGAGTTGTAGGGAAAGGCCTGACGTTGAACAACTGGCAATAATGCTAGGTGGCCTGTTGCCACCCTGACGCTGTCAGTCGCGGTAGAAGGTTTGCACCAGGTGGTAGCCGAACTTGCTCTTGATCGGTCCATGCACCACACGCAGCGGCTTTTTGAAGATGACCTGGTCGATGGCGCCGACCATCTGGCCGGGCCGTACCTCACCCAGATCACCGCCGCGCTTGCCCGACGGGCAGGTGGAAAACTTTTTCGCCAGCACGTCGAAGGCCTCGCCATTGGCGATGCGCTGCTTGAGCTTTTCGGCTTCGTCAGCGGTCTTGACCAGGATGTGGCGGGCTTGAGCTTTCATGGGACACCTGTGCTTCGGGGTAAAAAAAGGGCGCCATTATGCCTCATTGTGCAGCGCGTTGTGGTCGCGAAACTGCTCCAGCGCCTCCGGGTTGGCCAGGGCGTCGGTGTTTTTCACCGGCAGGCCATGGACCACATCACGCACCGCCAGCTCCACCAGCTTGCCGCTGATGGTGCGCGGGATGTCGCTGACCTGGGCAATCACCGCAGGCACATGGCGCGGCGTGGTGTACTGGCGTATCACCTGGCGAATGCGTTGGCGCAAGGCGTCATCCAGCTGCAGGCCGTCGCGCAGGCGCACGAACAGCACCACCCGTACATCGCCTTGCCAGTCCTGGCCGATGGCGACGCTTTCCAGCACCTCTTCGACTTTCTCCACCTGGCGGTAGATCTCTGCCGTGCCAATGCGCACCCCGCCAGGGTTGAGCACGGCATCGGAGCGGCCGTGGATGATCAGGCCGCCGCTGGCACGCTGCTCGGCGTAGTCGCCCTGGGCCCAGACCCCCGGAAACTGGCTGAAGTAGGCCGCGTGGTAGCGGCTGCCATCGGGGTCGTGCCAGAAGCCTAGCGGCATGGACGGAAACGGCTGCAGGCACACCAGTTCACCTTTTTCGTCATACACGCTCTGGCCTTGCGCGTTCCAGACCTCCACCGCCATGCCCAGCCCCTTGCACTGGATTTCGCCGCGATGCACCGGCAGCGTCGGGTTGCCCAGCACGAAGCAGGCAACGATGTCGGTGCCACCGGACATGGAGGCCAGGCATACATCGGCCTTGATCTTGCGGTAAACGTAATCGTAACTGTGCGGCGACAGTGGCGAGCCGGTCGACAGCAGCAGGCGCAAGCTGGTCAGGCGGTGCGTGGCGGCAGGCTCAAGGCTTTCCTGTTCGAGTGCAGCCAGGTACTTGGCGCTGGTGCCGAAGGCATGGATGCCCTCGGCATCGATCAAGTCCAGCAGCCGCGCTGGCCCGGGGTGGAAGGGCGAGCCGTCATACAGCACCAGTGTGGCACCTACAGCCAGGCCGCTGGCCAGCCAGTTCCACATCATCCAGCCGCAGGTGGTGTAGTAGAACAGCACATCATCGGCCTTGAGGTCATTGTGCAGGCCGTGTTCCTTGAGGTGCTGCAGCAGCACCCCACCGGCGCGGTGGACGATGCACTTGGGTACGCCGGTGGTGCCGCTGGAGTAGAGGATGCACAGCGGATGATCGAACGGCAGCGGGGTGAATCGAGGCATGCCCCCGGGCTGGAAAAAGCCCTCCCACAGGTCGACACGGGACGCGTGGAATTCGTCGGCGCGGGTCCCGCTGCGGGTATGGGGTACCACGATCAGTTGCTCAAGGCCTGGTAATTGGGCACAGACCTGGTTGACCTTGTCGACCTGTTCGATGACCTTGCCGGCATAGTGGTAACCGGCGCAGACGATCAGCAATTTGGGGCTGATCTGGCCGAATCGGTCGATGATGCCGTGCACGCCGAACTCGGGTGAAGCGCTGGACCAGATTGCGCCGAGGCTGGTGCAGGCCAGCATGGCTACCAGGGTTTCCCAGGTGTTGGGCATGATGGCAGCGATGCGGTCGCCCGGCTTCACACCGGAGGCCTCGAATGCCCGTTGCAGCCCCGCGACCTCGGCGGCCAACTGCGCATGGCTCAGCACTCGGCGCTGGCCGTCTTCGCGTACGGCGATCAATGCCGGGCGGTCGTCGCGCCGGCGCAGCAGGTGTTCGGCGTAGTTCAGGGTGGCGCCGCTGAACCACTGGGCATCGGGCATTTGCGGGCCTTCGCGCAGCACGTGGCTCGGTGGTTGGTGCCAGTTAACGTGAAAGTACTCGGCAAGGCTCTGCCAGAAGGCTGAGCGCTGCTCGATGCTCCAGCGGTGCAGTGCCTGGTAGTCGTTTAATTCGAGGTTGTAGCGCAGGTTGACCCAGCGGCGAAACGCAACCATCCGGCTGGCCTCGATCTGCGCTGTGGAGGGGCTCCAGAGTACGTCGTTCATGGCGAACCTCCAGTTGTTGCGGGAGGGGGGGAGGAGCAGCCTTGCGCTGCGAAGAGGGCAGTGAAAACACAGTAAATTTTCGCTGCTATTACTGGCCTCTTCGCAGCGCAAGGCTGCTCCTACCTGTCAGTGTGATGCGAGCTTCTTATTCCACTTTAGCCTTCTGCACGTCTTGCGAGGCCGACCACACGCGGTAGCGCACCTCGACGTCCTTGGGCACATACACCACCACTGGCAACTTGCTGTTGTAGCGCAGCATGAAGCCTTCGCCGACCACCGGCACGAACGCATCGGTCTTCTTGCCATCCGGGCAGGCCATCAGGGTGCTGGCAGGGCCGCCGACCTTGTCCAGGCGGTAGTAGCTGTAGCCCCAGCCTTCGAGTGTGCGTTCTTCGAGGCTGCCCGCCAGGCGTTGGCGGTTGCAGTCGACCTTGAGCGTCTTGCCCGCGAGAATTTCCAGTTTATAGGCCGACTCGTCGGCCTGGGCCGGCAGGTGGATGACCTGCCGGGTGAAGCCTTTTTCCGCCTCGGGATAGGGCGCGACATCCTTCAAGCTGGCAGCCATCGCCGGGGCGGCGGCAGCCAGGGTCAAGGTCAGGATCGCGGACAGTGGGAGTGGGCGCATGTTGGCCTCCTTGCAGTTGAAAAGGGTGCAAGACCATTGCCAGGTCGTGGCCGGCCCTCACTGGGCCAGCCAGCCACCGTCGACATTCCAGGCGGCACCACGGACCTGGCTTGCGGCCTCGCTGCACAGAAATAGTACCAGCTCGCCCAGGTGCTCGGGGGTGACGAAGGCCAACGAAGGCTGCTTCTCGGCCAACAGGTCGTGTTGTGCCTGCTGCGGGTCTACACCCTTGGCGGCGCGGTCGTCGATCTGCTTTTGCACCAGCGGGGTCAGCACCCAGCCCGGGCAGATGGCATTGCAAGTGACATTGCTGGCGGCCGTTTCCAGGCCCACGACTTTGGTCAGGCCCACCACGCCATGCTTGGCCGCCACGTAGGCGGCCTTGCCGGTCGAACCGACCAGCCCGTGCACCGATGCGATGTTGATGATCCGCCCCCAGTTGCGTGCGCGCATGCCGGGCAGGGCCAGGCGGCTGCCATGGAACACCGCCGACAGGTTGAGGGCGATGATCTTGTCCCAGCTCTCCACGGGAAATTGCTCGACCGGCGCCACGTGCTGGATACCGGCGTTGTTGACCAGAATGTCGACGCCGCCGAATTCATGCTCGGCCACAGCGAACAGGGCCTCTATTTGCGCTACATCCGACAGGTCGGCGGGGTGGTGGATAACCTTCACGCCGTGGCTGGTAATGCTGGCGATGGCCGGCGCCGGGTCGCCAAAACCGTTGAGCAGGATGTTGGCCCCGGCACGGGCCAGCACCTGGGCGATGCCAAGGCCGATACCGCTGGTGGAACCGGTGACGAGTGCAGTCTTGCCTTTGAGGGTCATGCGAATGCTCCCAGTGCAGGTTGTGGGTCTCTTTGTAGGAACAGCCTTGCGCTGCGAAGAGGCCGGTGAAAGCAGCTAAGATTTACAGGGTTTTCACTGGCCTCTCCGCAGCGCAAGGCTGCTCCTACAGGGGTCGTGCATTAACCACGTGGATCGAACGCTTCGCGCAGCGCATCGCCGATGAACACCAGCAGCGACAGAATCACCGCTAACGCGAAAAACGCAGTAAAGCCAAGCCAGGGCGCCTCCAGGTGCTGCTTGCCCTGGGTCACCAGCTCGCCCAGCGAGGCGCTGCCGGCCGGCATGCCGAAGCCCAGGAAGTCCAGCGCAGTCAGGGTGGTAATGGCCCCGGTCAACATGAACGGCACATAGGTCAGCGTGGCGTTCATGGCATTGGGCAGAATGTGCCGCAACATCACTTGGCTGTCTGGCAGGCCCAGCGCCCGCGCGGCTTTGACGTATTCCAGGTTGCGCCCGCGCAAGAACTCGGCGCGCACCACATCGACCAGGGCCAGCCACGAGAACAGCGCCATGATCCCCAACAACCACCAGAAATCAGGCTCGACGAAGCCGCTGAGGATGATCAACAGGTACAGCACCGGCAACCCCGACCAGACTTCCAGCAGGCGCTGCCCCAGCAGGTCGACCCAGCCGCCGTGGTAACCCTGCAAGGCCCCGGCAGTCAAACCGATCAGCACGCTGACCACGGTCAAGGCAAAGGCGAACAGCAGCGACACTCGGGTGCCGTACAGCACCCGCGCCAGCACATCGCGCCCCTGGTCGTCGGTGCCCAGCCAATTGCTGGTACTGGGTGGGCTGGGGGTGGGCACTTGCAGGTCATAGTTAGGGGTGTCGGCACTGAAGGGGATGGGGGCGAACAGCATCCAGCCGCCCTGGCCCTCGATCAACTGGCGCACGTAGGCACTGCGGTAATCTGGCTGGAACGGCAATTGGCCGCCGAACTGCTGTTCGGTGTAACGCTTGAGCGCCGGGGTGTACAGCTCGCCCTTGTAACCCAGCAGCAAGGGCTTGTCGTTGGCCACCAACTCTGCGCCCAGGCTCAGCAGCAATAGCGCTGCGAACAGCCACAGCGATACCCAGCCGAGGCGGTTGCGGCGAAAGCGTTGCAGGCGGCGGCGCGACACGGGCGAGAGCATCAGTTGGCCCTCGTGTCGAAGTCGATGCGTGGGTCGAGCAGTGTGTAGCACACATCGCCGATCAGACGGATCAACAAGCCCGCCAGGGTAAAGATGAACAGCGTGCCGAAGACCACCGGGTAGTCACGCGACACGGCGGCTTCGTAACTCATCCGCCCAAGGCCATCGAGGGAAAAGATCACTTCGATGAGCAGCGAGCCTGCAAAAAACACCGTGATCAGTGCCTGGGGCAGCCCGGCCACCACCAGCAGCATGGCATTGCGCAACACGTGGCCGTACAGCACGCGCCGTTCGCTCAGCCCCTTGGCCCGGGCGGTGACCACGTACTGGCGGGAGATCTCGTCAAGGAATGCGTTCTTGGTCAGCAGGGTCAGGGTGGCGAAGCCGCCGATCACCAGTGCGCCGACCGGTAGCACCAGGTGCCAGAAATAGTCGGCGACCTTGCCCAGCAGGCTGAGCTGGTCGAAGTTTTCCGACACCAGGCCGCGCACCGGGAACCAGTTCAGCGACGTGCCGCCGGCGAACAGCACGATCAGCAACAGGGCGAACAGGAACGAGGGCAGCGCATAGCCGATCACGATCAGTGCGCTGCTCCAGGCATCGAAGCGGCTGCCATGGCGCACTGCCTTGCGGATGCCCAAGGGGATAGAAACCAGGTAGGTGATGAGCGTGGCCCAGAAGCCGAGCGACAAGGTGACCGGCAGCTTGTCGAGGATCAGGTCGGTGACCTTGGCCCCACGAAAGAAGCTCTGGCCGAAGTCGAGGCGGGCGTACTGGCTAAGCATCAGCCAGAGCCGTTCGGGGGCTGATTTATCGAAACCGTATTGGTGTTTGATCGCCTCGATCAGCTTGGGGTCCAGGCCGCGGGTGGCCCGTGACTCGCCATGCGCCACCTCGGCCCGGGCGCCTGGTGCGCCGCCGCCGATACCCTGCAGCCGCGCCACCGCTTGCTCCACCGGGCCACCAGGCGCCGCCTGGACGATCGCGAAATTGACCAGCAGGATCGCCAGCAGCGTGGGGATGATGAGCAACAGGCGCCGCAGAATATAGGCCGTCATGGTGAAGCCTTCAGGCGTTCGGCCATCTGCGCGTTGGTCAGCGGGGTAGGGCTGACTTCCCACCAGGTGTCGAGGCCTTCGTCATAGGTGGCCTGTACCTTGGGCAAGCCAAAGCGGTTCCACCAGGCCGTGGAGCTGCCGGGCGGGTAGTAATTGGGGATCCAGTAGTAGTTCCACTGCAGCACGCGGTCCAGGGCATGGGCATGGCGCAGCATGTCGGCTTGCGTGCTGGCGCGTACCAGGCCGTCGATCAGGCTGTCCACTGCAGGGTCCTGCAGCACCATCAGGTTGTTCGAGCCGGGGTCGTGGGCCGCTGCCGAACCGAAGTAGTTGTACAGCTCCGCCCCTGGCGACAGCGTGACCGGGTAGCCGGTCACGATCATGTCGTAGTCACGCGCCATCAGGCGGTTGACGTATTGGGCCGAGTCGACATTGCGAATGTTCAGGGTGACGCCGATCTGCGCCAGGTTGCGCTTCCACGGCAGCAGCAGGCGCTCCAGGCCGGCCTGGCCGTTGAGGAAGGTGAATTCCAGTGGCTCGCCTTGGGCGTTGACCAGGCGGTCACCCTCGGGGTGCCAGCCGGCTTGCTGCAACAAAGCCAACGCTTGCAGCTGTTGCGTGCGGACGATGCCCGTGCCATCGGTGACCGGGGCCGTGAACACGCGGTCGAAGACCTCATCCGGCACCTGGCCGCGCAACGGCTCCAGCAGTTCGAGTTCGCTGGCGTCGGGCAATGCGCGGGCGGCCAGTGGGGTGTTGGAAAACACGCTCTGCTGGCGGATGTAGAGGTTGCGCATCATCTGCCGGTTGCTCCACTCGTAGTCCCAGAGCATGCCCAGCGCCTGGCGCACGCGGCGGTCGCGAAACGGCGGCTTGTCCAGGTTGAACACATAACCTTGGGCAACCTGCGGTTTGGCCGGGCCCAGGTGCGCGCGCTGCAGGCGGCCGTCGTCCAGCTGCGCGCCGTTGTAGCCGAGGGTGTAGGCCGTGGCAGAAAACTCGCGGTTGTAATCGTAGCCACCCCCTTTTAGCACCTGCCGCGCCACTTCGGTGTCGCCGAAGTATTCGATGCGCAGCGTGTCGAAATTGTAGCGGCCACGGCTGACAGGGAGGTCTTTGGCCCACCAGGTTGGGTCACGTTCAAAGCTGATGCTGCGGCCATTGTCGATCTGGCCGATGCGGTAAGGGCCGCTGCCGACCGGTTTGTCGAAGCCGGCGCCGTTGGTGAAATCGCGTTGTTGCCAGTCATGCTCGGGCAGCACCGGCAGGCTGGCCAAGTCCAAGGGCAGGGTGCGGCCATGGGGTTGCCTGAAGTCGAAGCGCACGCGATGCGGGCCCTCTACGGTAACCCCTGCGACCTCGGCGAACTGGGTGCGGTACTTGAGGCTGCCTTTGCTCATCAGCAGCTCGAAGGTAAAGCGCACGTCTTCGGCGCGCACCGGCTTGCCGTCGGCGAAGGTGGCGCGGGGGTCGATCTCGAAGCGCAGCCAGGCATCGTCCGGGCCACGTTCCATGCGCCGGGCAATCAGGCCGTAGACGGTGTAGGGTTCATCGAATGAGCGCACGGCCAATGGCGCGTATAGCCAACCATCGACTTCGTTGACGCCGGTACCTTTGTCGATGTACGGCAGAATATGGTCGAACTGGCCAATCTCCATGGCCGAGCGGCGCAATATGCCGCCCTTGGGGGCGTTGGGGTTGGTGTAGTCGAAATGGTGGAAGCTTTGGTTGTAGCGGGGGGCTTCGCCGTAGACAGTCAACGCATGGGTGGGTGCAGCGTGGGTGTTGGCGCAAAAGCACAGAAACAAAACCAGCCAGCCCAGGCGAAACAAGCCCTTGTAGGAGCAGCCTTGTGCTGCGAAGGCGTCAGCACGGTCAACGAAATTGCCCGGCCGGGCCACTTCACAGCGCAAGGCTGTTCTTACAGAGGCTGAGTCGTTCCAGAGGAACAACCTGGTATCAGTCCTGACGGCTGGTCACTTCCAGCAGGTGATAACCGAACTGGGTTTTCACCGGGCCCTGGACAACGTTCAGCGGCGCGCTGAAGACCACGGTATCGAACTCACGCACCATCTGGCCCGGGCCGAACGAGCCCAGGTCGCCGCCTTGGCGGCTGGATGGGCAGGTGGAATTGGCCTTGGCGACTTCGGCGAAATCGGCACCAGCTTCGATCTGGGCTTTCAGTTCGTTGCATTTGTCTTCGCTGCTGACCAGGATGTGGCGGGCGGTGGCACGTGCCATGGGTACTGCTCCTTAGGGTAAAAACGCAAGCCTAGCGCACTTGTTCGGGAAATGTCTCGCAAGGCTTGCTAGCGGCTTCCTACAGTTTTTGTGCCGCCTCGCGCAACAGGGTTTCTGTTGACGCCCAACCCAGGCAGCCATCGGTGATCGACACGCCGTACTTCAGTGCGCCTTTGCCTAGGGACTGGCAGCCATCGAACAGGTGCCCTTCGATCATCACGCCGACAATCGAACGGTCACCGGCCACGCGCTGTGCCAGCACGTCCTCGAATACCGCGGGCTGCTGCGCTGGGTCCTTGCCGCTGTTGGCATGGCTGCAATCGACCATGATCCGCGCCTGCAACCCCACCTTGGCCAACCCCTGCCGGGCCTGGGCGATGCTCGTGGCATCGTAGTTCGGGCCTTTATGGCCGCCGCGCAACACCAGGTGGGTGTCGGGGTTGCCCAGGGTCTCGATGATGGCCGGGTAGCCCTGCGCATCCATGCCGAAATGGCGGTGTGGGTGCGCGGCGCTGCGCATGGCGTCGCAGGCGATGCCAATACCGCCGTCGGTGCCATTCTTGAAGCCCACAGGCAGTTCCAGGCCACTGACCATTTCACGGTGCACCTGCGACTCGGTGGTGCGTGCGCCGATCGCGGCCCAGCCCAGCAGGTCGTCGAAGTAGCCCGCGGCCATCGGCTGCAGCAGCTCGGTGGCAATGGGCAGGCCGCGCTCGATCATGTTCAGCATCAGGCCGCGCGACAGGGCGATACCGGCGTGCATGTCATCGCTGCCATCGAGGTGCGGGTCGTAGGCCAGGCCTTTCCAGCCCACCGTGGTGCGGGGTTTTTCGACGTAGGCGCGCATCACCAGCAGCAGCTTGTCATCCACTTCGCGGCTCAGCGCGGCTAGGCGGTCGGCGTATTCCAGGGCCGAGCGAGGGTCGTGAATCGAGCAGGGGCCTACCACTACCAACAGGCGTTGGTCGCGGCCTTCGAGAATGGCGCGGATGGCCTGGCGGTGGGCATGGACTTGCTGGGTGAGCTCAGCGGACAGCGGCATTTGCTGCTTGAGCAGGTGGGGGCTGGGCAGGCGCTGGCTGACGGTCGTATTGGCAGCTTGCGGTTGGTTCAGGGGCAGGGCGAGGTTCGAGGCTTGCATGGCGTTTTTCCCTGGGCGGACGGCGGGTTCTGGCCCGCGTCGTCGGCCCTATCGAGGTGTTCGACAGATCGTTGTAGGTGTGTTGGCTGCAGTGTTGCCACCCTTGAAGGACCGAACGGAGGCGGCAGGCTGGCCCGAACGGGATTGGCTAAATCGCCAGGCATAGGTGTTTGCGCAGTAATAAGTGGCGTAGTTCATGAATCTGTCCTCAAGGTAAATCGGTAATGTTCAAAGGCCTGAAAAGCAAAACCCCCGGTCGGGGAGCCGACCGGGGGTTTGAGTATTCTCATGTTCGGCGGCCCCTCGAAAGTGGGCGCCGTGTGGGTATCAGCGGCGCCTAGTGGCTAAACCAATACCCAAAATAAAAGCTGGCAGGGGCCTTGCGACCGGCAACGGCCAGCACAGGGCGCAGGGTGCGACCGGTGTGGTTGGCGTGATTGCAGGTGCGTTTCGGCATGTTGCTCTCCAGTGAATGAGCCCGAGCTTACTTCAGATCAGGCGCGGCGTTCAATGGGTAAATGCTGTGACGTTGATCATTGTCGGTAATGGGTGGCAATGACTCATTCAATGGCCGTAACGCCCCACCAGGGTTTGTGCGCCCAAGGCATGGTCTTGGAGCAACTGCAGCAGCCCGTTGCGGTCCAGGTCTGCTGGCAGGATGCCGGGTTCGAGGTCGGTTGCAATCAACGTCAGCGCGTAGTGGTGCGGGTTGTCCCCGGCGGGCGGGCAGGGGCCTCGGTAGCTGGCGGTACCGCGGGAGTTGCGCCCCACCGTCACGGCAGGGCTGGTCAGCCCGGCCACGCCTTCTTTCAAGCCATCCAGGCCCGGGTCGATGTTGTAGGCGACCCAGTGCACCACCCCGAGGCCTTTGCCGCCATCGGGGTCGAACATCACCAGCGCCAGCGAGCGCGTACCGGCGGGCAGGTTGTCCCAGCTCAGTTGTGGGGTGCGTTCTTCACCTGCGCCGCAGGCCGGGTCTGGCCCGACCTGTTGCAGGGCGAGCACGCCACCGTCGGTGAAGGAGGAAGAACTGATCGACAATGCGCCAGAGCCCGGCCCGGCGGCCAGTACGCTGAAAGGCAGCAGAGCAGCGAGCAGCCAGGGTTTGGCGTTCATGGCAACTCCATGGCAGGGCAATGGAGCGCAGTGTAGTCCAGCCGAGCCTCAACGGCTGTCCTGGTCCTCAGCGGTGCCGCCATCGTAGCCGGCACCGGAACCTGTGGCTTCGCCGGTGCTGTTGGAGCCGCCGCTGGCGCCGTCTGCGGCATCGGTGCCGGTGTTGCTGCTGTCGTTGTCCTGGCCGCTGCCGGGGCTGTTGACGCTGCTTCCGTCACCTGCGGTCTTGCCGCCAGACTGGTCGGTTTGTGGGCGGCTGTCGGTATTGGTGGGTTCGGTGGCAGCGAAGCTGGTGCCGGTGATGGCGCCCAGGGCCAAGGCCAGGCACAGCGAAAGGGGGCGAATGCGGATCATGATGAATCTCCTGTGCGGATGATCTGTCATTCGTTTGGCTGGAGCAGGGCGGCGCGGTGCCCTCTGGGCGACGGGTGGTCACCAGAGGCCAGGAGCACGCCTTTTCTGTGTAGGAGCAGCCTTGTGCTGCGAAGAGGCCGGTGACCACACAACAGATCTTCGCTGTTATCACTGGCCTCTTCGCAGCACAAGGCTGCTCCTACCGGGGTAGGGTTATCGGATTTCGGCTTGCGCTGGCCTGTACCTTGCCGCGGCTCGAACGGCGGACCCTCAGGCCGCCTGCCCCGGGTGGTCATCAGAGGCAAGGAACGCGCGTTTTCTGTGTAGGAGCAGCCTTGTGCTGCGAAGAGGCCGGTGACCACACAACAGATCTTCGCTGCTATCACTGGCCTCTTCGCAGCACAAGGCTGCTCCTACCGGGGTCGGGTTATCGGGTTTCGGCTTGCGCTGCCCCTGTGCCTTGCACCGGCTCCAAAGGTGGATGCTCCTGCGCGGCATGCATCAGGTCTTCAGTCACTCGCAACTCGGCACCGGTGGGCGAGAAGGTGGTGGACGCTGCGAACGGCGCCGGGTGCTCGGCCGCCGGGCGCTTGCCTCGGCGCCACAGGAAGAAGCTGACCATGGCCAGGTTGACCACTGCAAAGGCCCAGAACAGCCCGGCCTCGCCAAACGACGTCATCATCGGCGAAATCGCCAGCGGCGCCAGCGCCGAACCCAGCGAGTTGATCAGCAGCAAGCCCTGGATCATCGGCACCAGCGCGTCGGACGGTGCACGGTCGGCAGCGTGGCTGACCGCTACCGGATACAGGGCGAACACGCCGCCACCCAGCAGGAACAGCATTGCGGGCAGCAATGACGATTCAGACGGCAAGAACACCGTAATCAACGACAGCACCACGCACAGGCCGGCCAGGGCAATCAGCACATCCTGGCGGTCCTTGCGGTCGGACCAGCGCCCAACCGGGTACTGCAGCAGCATCGCACCCAGGATCACCCAGGCCATCATGCTGCCGACTTCGCCCACGTCCAGGCCAATACGTTGCAGGTACAGCGGCAGCAGCGCATAAATACCGGCAATCGCCACCCCCGAACCGAAGCAGCCGACCAGGCCCGACGGCGCGACCCCCAGCAGTTGGCGGGGCTTCAGCGGTTCGACCTGGTCCAGCAGTGGCGACACCCGCGGCAGGATCACGATCGGCAGCACCGACAGCGCCGCGAGCATACCCGCGAGCATGAATGGCGCGGTGTCGCCCAGGCGGGTAATTTCGCCAAGGCCTGCCTGGGCAATAACGCCGGCGCCGTAGAAGGCAATCATGTACAGCGCCAGCAGGCGGCCACGGATTTTCGCGTCGCCGGCCAGCAGCAACCAGCTCTCGATCACGAGGAACACGCCCACCGCAGCCCAGCCGTTGATCAGGCGCAGGATCGACCACCACGTGGTGTCGTAGAACAGCCCTTGCAGCAGGATGGTCGCGGCGATCAGCGAGGCGAAGCTGGTGTAGGCGCGGATATGGCCGATGCGCAGTATCAGCCGGTCATTGAAGATCGCGCCAAGGGTCAAGCCAATGAAGTAACTGGACGACACGATACCGATGGTGGTGGCTGATTCACCGGCCGCGCCCAGGCGCAGGGTGGTCAGGGAAGACATGAAACCGTTGCCCAGGGCAATGATGAACAGCCCGAGCAGGGGCGCCAGCGCCATGGCCAGCAAAC
Source organism: Pseudomonas sp. 5.2 (assembly GCF_059025405.1). Taxonomy (NCBI): domain Bacteria; kingdom Pseudomonadati; phylum Pseudomonadota; class Gammaproteobacteria; order Pseudomonadales; family Pseudomonadaceae; genus Pseudomonas; species Pseudomonas sp. 5.2. Next base: position 145,400 of record NZ_JBYBHH010000005.1, on the reverse strand, counting down.
GCGGAGACATACGTACCTCAAGTTGGATGAGCGGAATGAGCGCCTCTTCGGACGCGCACGCCAGCTGGGCCCGAAAGGGGGCCAAGAGGCTGCACGGATGTGCCTGGGCTGGATGCGACCTGGGCAAGACTCAACCGCTGGGCCGTAAGGGAGCTGGGCCGGGCGGGGTCGGTTGAGCCTATTTCACATGGGCGGTCATGTGTTCAGGCGCGGACTCTGTCATTGCTGCCGGTTGCCACCGTTCAAGGCGACGGGCGAAAAGGAACCGCGATTCTACGTGCTTGCAACCTTTTGCCCAAGGGGCATTGGCCTGCGACGAGACGCCGCAGGGCATCGCGACGTACAGGCTTAATTAGCCCGCTTAATAATAATTTGTATAGAAAAATAACTTTAGTCGTATTGATTCATTGTTTTGGCGGCGGGCAGTGAGTATTTATTGATCTGGATCAATACAGGTGTGTAATTAATTACCGTATCAGCCTGTTGATCGACAGAACTTATCAAGCAATCAATCCGCTCAATTGGTGCCTGCGGCATCCTGCCACTACAATGGCGGGCGCGGCCCGCAAGGGGTGCCTCGATAAACGTGTGATGCCGCGGTCCATTTAGTAGTTGCAAAAGAAGTTGCGTGTTAATAACGCGCTGTAGATTTCTATTGCCCCTGACTTGTGCCCATCACCGAATTAGAACGACCAGCCGATAACACCCGTTGATAAGTAACGCCTGTGTGCCCGGTATTTAACCGGGCCGAGATGAGGAGATCCCATGGCACTTGGCAGACGACAATTTTTCAAACTGTGCACGGCCGGTGCGGCGGCAGCGACCACGGTGTCGCTGGGCTTTGCCCCGGCAGTGGCCAATGCCAGCCAGTCACGCCAATACAAGCTGTTGCGCGCCAAAGAGACCCGCAACAACTGCACCTACTGCTCGGTAGGCTGCGGCATCCTCATGTACAGCCTGGGCGACGGCGCGAAAAACGCCAAGGCACGCATCTTCCACATCGAAGGCGACCCGGACCACCCGGTCAGCCGAGGTTCGCTGTGCCCGAAAGGGGCAGGGCTGGTGGACTACATCCACAGCGAACAGCGCCTGCTGTACCCGGAGTACCGCGCGCCAGGCTCGGACACGTGGCAGCGGATTACCTGGGACCATGCCATCGAGCGCATCGCCCGCTTGATGAAGGCTGACCGCGATGCCAACTTCATCGAGAAAAACGCCAAGGGCGTTACCGTCAACCGCTGGCTGTCCACCGGTATGCTGTGTTCTTCGGCGGCCAGCAGCGAAACCGGCTCGCTCGACCAGCGCTTTACCCGCGCCCTGGGCATCCTCGGCACCGACAGCCAGGCGCGGGTCTGCCACGCCCCGACCGTGTCGGCGCTGGCGCCCACCTTTGGCCGTGGCGCCATGACCAACAACTGGGTGGACATCAAGAATGCCAACGTCGTACTGATCATGGGCGGCAACCCCGCCGAAGCGCACCCGGTAGGCTTCAAATGGGTGATCGAGGCGAAGATCCGCAACGGCGCCAAGGTGATCGTCGTCGACCCGCGCTTCAACCGCAGCGCTGCAGTGGCCGACCTGTATTCGCCCATTCGCGCAGGCTCCGACATCACCTTCCTGATGGGGGTGGTCAACTACCTGATCAGCCATGACCGTATCCAGCACGAGTACGTGCGCGCCTACACCAATGCCAGCCTGATCGTGCGCAGCGACTACAGTTTCGACGACGGCCTGTTCAGCGGCTACGACGCCAACACCCGGCGCTACGATCGCAGCTCGTGGGCCTATGAACTCGACGAGCAGGGCTTTGCCAAACGTGACGTGACGCTCAGCCACCCGCGCTGCGTGTACAACCTGCTCAAGCAGCATGTCAGCCGCTACACGCCGGAGCGGGTCAGCGAGCTGTGCGGTACGCCAAAGGACGACTTCCTGCAGATTTGCGAGATCCTTGCCAGTACCAGCGCACCGGACAAGACCGCCACCTTCCTCTATGCCCTGGGCTGGACCCACCACACCACGGGCGCCCAGATGATCCGCGGCTCGGGCATGATCCAACTGCTGCTGGGCAACATCGGCATGGCCGGTGGCGGCGTCAACGCCCTGCGCGGGCACTCCAACATCCAGGGCTACACCGACCTGGGGCTGCTGTCGCAACGCCTGCCGGGTTACATGAACCTGCCGTCCGACAACCAGACCACGGTCGAGACCTACCTGAAAGAAACCACGCCCAGCGCCCAGCTGCCCGGGCAGGTCAACTACTACCAGCACACGCCCAAATTTTTCATCAGCCTGATGAAGAGCCTGTGGGGCGACAAGGCCACCCCTGAGAACAACTGGGGCTTCGACTGGTTGCCCAAGTGGGACGACAGCTACGACGTACTCAACTATTCCAACCGCATGTATGAAGGCAAGGTCAACGGCTACATTGCCCAGGGCTTCAACCCGATCGCGGCCTTCCCGGACAAGAACAAGGCCGCCGAGGCCTTGGCCAAGCTCAAGTTCCTGGTGATCATCGACCCGCTGGCGACCGAGACGTCGAGCTTCTGGCAGAACCACGGAGAGTCCAACGACGTCGACCCCGCGGCGATCCAGACCGAGGTCTTCCGCCTGCCTTCCAGCTGCTTTGCCGAGGAAAACGGCTCGATCGTCAACTCCAGCCGCTGGCTGCAATGGCACTGGGCCGGGGCGGCCCCGCCCGGTGAGGCCTGGCACGATGGCAAGATCCTCGGCCACCTGTTCATGAAGCTGCGCGAGCTCTACCGCGACGAGGGCGGCGTATGCCCCGAGCCTGTGTTGAACATGGCCTGGGACTACAAGAACCCCTACGATCCAGAGCCAGAAGAAGTCGCCAAAGAGTCCAACGGCTACGCCCTGGCGGACCTGCATGATGAGAAGGGCAACCTGGTGCTGCGCAAAGGCCAGTTGCTGGACAACTTCGCCCAATTGCGCGATGACGGCAGCACCGCGTGCTTCAACTGGGTGTTCGCCGGCTCCTGGACCGAGGCCGGCAACCAGATGGCCCGCCGCGACAACGCTGACAGCGGCCTGGGCTGCACCCCAGGTTGGGCGTGGGCCTGGCCGCAGAATCGGCGCATTCTTTACAACCGTGCCTCGGCCGATCCGCAGGGCAACGCCTGGGACCCCAAGCGCCAGATCATTGCCTGGGATGGTAGCCGCTGGAGCGGCAGCGATGTCCCGGACTACCCGGTAACCGCCGCGCCAGGCAGCAACGTCAACCCGTTCATCATGCTGCCCGAAGGGGTAGGCCGGTTGTTCTCGGTTGGCGCCATGAACGATGGGCCGTTCCCTGAGCATTACGAACCGATCGAAAGCCCACTGGCGTCCAACCCGCTGCACCCCAATGTCAGCAAGAGCCCGACCGCACGCCTGTACGAAAGCGACCGTGCGCGGATGGGCAGCCGTGAGGAGTTCCCTTACGTGGCCACCACCTACTCGATCACCGAGTTGTTCCGCCACTGGACCAAGCATTCGCGGCTCAACGCGATCATCCAGCCCGAGCAGTTCATCGAGATCGGCGAAGTGCTGGCCAAGGAAAAAGGCATCGTCCAGGGCGACCTGGTGCGGGTCAGCACCAAGCGCGGCTACATCAAGGCCAAGGCGGTGGTGACCAAGCGGGTCCAGCGGCTAGAGGTCGCCGGCCAGATGGTCGACACCATCGGCATCCCGTGCCACTGGGGCTTCGAGGGTGCCACCCGCAAAGGCTTCCTGGCCAACACGCTGACCCCGGGGGTGGGTGACTCCAACACCAACACCCCGGAATACAAGGCGTTCCTGGTGAACGTGGAAAAGGCCTGACGGAGCGACGCACATGTCCCTGCAATCCCAAGACATCATTCGCCGTTCGGCGACCAACGCCTTCACCCCCGCGCCGCGTGCCCGCGATCACCAGGCCGAGGTGGCCAAGCTGATCGACGTCAGCATCTGCATCGGCTGCAAGGCCTGCCAAGTGGCCTGCAACGAATGGAACGACCTGCGTGACGAGGTAGGCCACAACGTCGGCGTGTACGACAACCCGGCCGACCTCACGCCAGACACCTGGACGCTGATGCGGTTTGACGAGCACCAGGACGAAAGCGGCAAGCTGGAGTGGCTGATCCGCAAGGATGGCTGCATGCATTGCGCCGACCCGGGCTGCCTCAAGGCGTGCCCGCAACCGGGGGCGATCATCCAGTACGCCAACGGTATCGTCGATTTCCAGTCCGAGCATTGCATCGGCTGCGGCTACTGCGTGGCCGGTTGCCCGTTCGATGTACCGCGCATCAGCAAAAAGGACAACAAGGCTTACAAGTGCACGTTGTGCGTTGATCGGGTCAGCGTGGGCCAGGAACCGGCCTGCGTGAAAACCTGCCCGACCGGCGCGATCAACTTCGGCAGCAAGGCTGACATGCTGGTGCAGGCCGAAGAACGCGTGAGTGAACTGCAAGGCCGCGGCTTCGCCGGTGCCGGCATTTACGACCCGCAGGCCGTCGGTGGCACCCATGTGTTCTACGTGCTGCAACACGCCGACAAGCCGCAGCTGTACCACAAGCTCAACCCAGACCCGCGCATCAGCAGTGCGATCGAGGGCTGGAAAGGCTGGCTCAAACCGGTGGCCGCCGCGGCATTCTTCGCCACCCTGGCGGGCACGGTGTTCCACTACATCGGCGTTGGCCCCAACGAAGTCGAGGAAGACGACAAGGAGACCCTGGTATGAACAAGGACCGATTGATTCTGCGCACGCGCTTCATCGACCGGGCCAGCCACTGGTTCATGGTCATCTGTTTCTTCCTGGTGGCGATGTCGGGGCTGTCGTGGTTTTTCCCGTCGTTGAACTGGCTGAATGGCGTGTTTGGCACACCGCAGCTGGCGCGTATCCTTCACCCGTTTTTCGGGGTGGTGGTGTTCGTTGTGCTGATGTTCCTGTTCGTGCGCTTCGTCAGGTACAACCTGCCCGAGCGTGAAGACGGCATCTGGTTTCGCAACGTCAAGCGCGTGTTGGCAGGCGACCACAGCCAGCCGCTGCGCATCGGCAAATACAACGCCGGCCAGAAGATCCTGTTCTGGGGGATCATGGGCCTGATCACCTTGCTGATGCTCAGTGGCGTGATCATCTGGCGGCCGTGGTTTGCCGACTACTTCAGCATCCCGCTGATTCGGATTGCCTTGTTTACCCACGCACTGGCAGGCATCTCGCTGATCCTGCTGATCATTGGCCATGCGTACCTGGCGTTCTGGGTGAAAGGTTCGATTCGCGGCATGATCACCGGCTATGTCTCACGCAGTTGGGCCAAGTCGCACCACGATCGCTGGTATCAGCAAATCAACAGCAAGAGCGAGAAGAAATGAGCAGCATCAAACTGACGGCGGTCGAGCAGCCCACCGGGGGCGTGGGCACCATCAGCGCCTTGTTGCTGCCGCAACTGGACCAGCACTTCGCCAAGCGCGCGGCGCGTTTGCGTCACTTGGCACAGGGGCATGAGCACGCCGACTATCTGGAGTTCGCCGCCACCATCGCGCAGGCCCAGCAGCGTTTGCTCGATCGTTTTCCCGTGCCGGCCAACGTGCTTGAGGCTCTGACTGAGCGGCTGGGCGCAGAGGCGCCAATATCGACGCGGTTGCACTCAGGTTACTGGCAGCAAGTGCTCGATCATCTGCTCGAGGACCTGCGCACTGAAGCCAGCGACCCGGTATGCGCGGCCCTGGACAGGCTCGCCGCGCTGAGCGCCGATCAGCGCGAAGCCTGCGCCCAAGACTTGCTGCAGGGCCAATATGGCAAGGTGAACAGCGGCGAGGCGGTGTTTTTGTGGGCCGCCCTGGGGCTGTACTTCGTGCAACTGGCTGCGGCCTTGCCGGCGCATGCGCATGCGGCGGTGGGCGAGCATCGCCAGTTCTGCCCAGTGTGCGCCAGCGCGCCGGTGGCCAGCGTCATCCTCACTGGCAAGCGTGCTGGGCTGCGCTACCTGCACTGCGGGCTGTGCGAGAGTCGCTGGCACATGGTGCGGGTCAAGTGCAGCAACTGCGAGCACACCGGTAAGCTGGACTATTGGTCGCTGGATCGTCAGGACAGTGCGGTCAAGGCGGAAAGCTGCGGTGACTGCGAAAGCTACCTGAAGGCTTTTTATTACGAGCACGACCCGGCACTGGAGCCTGTCGCGGATGACTTGGCCTCCTTGCAGCTGGATGCCGAGCTTGAAGGGCAAGGCTTTGCCCGTAGCAGTATCAACCCATTTATGTTTCCGGGTTGAAGCAGCGTAGGACTGCGGCATACTGACGCCTTTCGCACACCAGGAAGGTAAGGCTCATGCTGGCATCGTTGTTCGCCGTTCTGGCACCTGTGTTCATCGTTGCCGGCATTGGTTTTGCCTGGGCCCGCAAAGGCTTGGACTACCCTACGGAGTTCATCGCCAGGCTGGTGATGACGGTCGGCACACCGTCGCTGGTGCTGTCGACCTTGAGCCGCACGGAACTGGACCCAACGGCATTCACCAGCATGGCGCTGGCCTGCCTGTTGTGCACGTTGGGCATGGCCTTGGCAGGCCTTTTGGTCAGCCGTGCCTCGGGGCAACACTGGCGTGTGCTACTGCCGGCGTTCATGTTCCCCAACACCGGCAACATGGGCCTGCCGATCAGCCTGTATGCCTTCGGCGAGCACGGCCTGGCCCTGGCGGTGGCGTTTTTCCTGACCCTGTCGATCGTGCAGTTCACGGTCGGCATGGCCATTTCCGGCACGGCAGCTTCGCTCAAGGCGCTGGTCCGCAACCCCATTGTGATCAGCCTGGCGGGCTCGATGCCGATCATCTTTCTGGATTTCGAATTGCCGCGTTGGTTGGCCAACACGGTGAACCTGCTCGGCGGCATGACCATCCCGCTGATGCTACTGACCCTGGGCGTTTCGCTGGCCAGCATTCGCCTGCGCCATGTGGGCAGCGGCATGCTGCTGGGTGGTTTGCGCATCGGCCTGGGCGCGGCGGTGGGGTGGGCGGTTGGCGTGGTCTTGGGCATGGATACCCTGGAGCGTGCGGTATTGATGGTGCAATCGGCGATGCCGGTGGCGGTGTTCAATTACCTCATGGCCGTGCGCGCCAACCGCTCGCCGGAGCAGGTGGCGAACCTGGTGATGTGTTCCACGGTGCTGTCATTCGCCTGGTTGCCGATTGTGCTGGCGGGGTGGATGTAGCGTGCTGCCTTGTCATACGCGCTTTGTGTAGGAGCAGCCTTGCGCTGCGAAGAGGCCAGTAAAAGCAGCGAATAACTACTGTGTTTTCACCGGCCTCTTCGCAGCACAAGGCTGCTCCTACACCGAAATCTACTGCGTGCCCCGGGTGTCGATGCTGACCATCTGGTGATTTTCAACGGTGTTGTCATTCGCCTGGCTGCTGTAGCGCGCTGTCATGTCATACGGGCTTTGTGTAGGAGCAGCCTTGCGCTGCGAAGAGGCCAGTAAAAGCAGCGAATAACTACTGTGTTTTCACCGGCCTCTTCGCAGCACAAGGCTGCTCCTACACGGAATCTACTGCGCATCCCGGGTATCGATACTGACCACCACCGACATCCCTGGCCGCAACCGCTTCGCCTCTGGCTGGTCGGCATCCACGGTGATGCGCACCGGGATCCGCTGGGCAATCTTGACGAAGTTGCCGGTGGCGTTGTCGGCCTGCAGCAGGGCGAATTCGGAGCCGGTGGCCGGCGAAATCTGCTGCACATGGCCGTACAGCTTCTGGTGGTTCAGCGCATCCACGGTGAAACTCACCGGCTGGCCGATGCGCACCGCGGCCATCTGGGTTTCCTTCATGTTGGCGATTACCCACAGGGTATCAGGCACCAGCGCCATCAGTTGCGCACCGGAATTCACGTAGGCACCCAGGCGCGTGCCGATCTGCCCCAGCTGGCCATCGCGCGGGGCGGTCACGCGGGTGTTGTCGAGGTCGATACGGGCGAGCTCGACGGCGGCCTTGGCATTTTCCACCGACGCCTGCAACGCGGCCCGGTTGACCACCACGGTTTCCCGGTCCTGCCGGGCGATTTCCAGGGCAGCCTTGGCCTGGGCCAGGCTGGCGACAGCAGCCGCCTGGCTGGCACGGGCCAGGTCCAGCTCGCGGCGCGACACCGAACCGTCGCTGACCAGCGCCTGGTTACGGCCGAGGTCGGCCTTGGCCTTGGCCGCCTGGGCCGTTGCATCGCCGATGGCCGCCTGGCGCTGGGCAATGGTGGCCTCGGCGCTGTTGCGTTGCTGCAGGTTATTGGCCAGTGCCGCCTGCTGCTGTTGCAACTGGGCGATGGCCTGGGCCAGGCGTTGCTTATAGATGCGGTCGTCCAGTTGCACCAGCAGGTCGCCTGCCTTGACGAACTGGAAGTCATGCACCGGCACATCGACGATGTAGCCACTCAGTTGCGGGCCGATGATCGTCACCTGGCCGCGCACCAGTGCGTTTTCGGTGCTCTCGATGGCGCTGCCGAACGGGGGCAGGCGCCAGGCGTAGAGCACCAGCAGGATGCCGGCCAGGGCCACACAGGCAAAACTGATCGACGACAGGATGCGCATCCGGCGCGTGCGTACCGGGCTGGTCGGTTCACTGGGCGGCGGCGTGCCCTCTGGGGTTTCAGCAAGGGCAGTGGTGGTGGTCGTGCGGGTTTCGTCGGTCATCAGGTAGGCGCGCCGCGGCTAGAGTCAGGGGAGGTGGCCTTGCGGGCCGTGTACCAGAGCCAGGTGCTGCGGATGCAGATCCAGATCATGGTCAGGATAGCGATGCTGCCGATCAGCATGAACACATCGTTGTAGGCCATCACGTTGGCCTCGCGGGTGGCCGCACTGGCCAGCACGCGCATGCCGGCCTCGCTGCGCAGCGCGGGGTCGGCAAGGAGGCCGGCATAGCCGCCACCGCCGCTTTGCACCCGGGCGTTGACCAGGGGTTCGAGGTAGCTGAGGCGGTCCATCAGGTGGCTGGAATGGAATTTCTCGCGCCAGGTCTGGAAGGTGCCGAGCAGCGCCGCGCCAATCAGGCCGCCGAGGTTGTTGCAGATGCCGAACAGCACCGAAAAGCTCACCAGGTTGCGCGGGTTGGCGCGCACATGGCTGATGCCTAGGGCCATCGACGGGCCCAGGAAGAACGTGCTGCCGAAGGCCAGCAGGAACTGGCTCAGGTACATCTGTGCCGGGCGGGTGAGGTTGCTTGAGCTGCTGTCCATGAATGCCCCGGTGGCCATCGCCAGCAGCGACACCAGCAACGGGATCACCAGGTGCTTGGGGTCGATGGTCAGGGCGCTGGTCGCCAGGCCCGCCACCGCACCCAACAACATGATCGCGTACAGCGTGCGCATCTGCTCGCTGCCCATGTTCAACACTTGCAGAAAACCGACCGCGCCGGTGGACTGCTCCGAGGTGACCATGCGGATCAGAATCACGCACAGGGCCAGGCGGATGATCGTGCCGCTGCCCAGCCAGCGTGTCATCAGCAGCGGGTTCTGGCGATTGTGCTCGATGGCCAGCCCACTGAATATCAGGCCAATCGACGCGGCCAGGGCCACACCGATCCAGGGGGTGTCCAACCACCAGTCGATGCGGCCCAGCGACAGGGCGGCGCAGAGCAGAGCGGTGCCGCTGGCCATCAGGGTGAAGGTGAGAAAATCCAGCGGCTCGAAGGTCTTGAAGCGGTCGCCCGGTGGCAACTTGAGCATCAGCACGCAGCCCAGTGCGGCCAACGCCAAGCCGAGTTCGAACAGGTATAGCCCGCGCCATTCGGCGATCTGCAGCAAGTCTTCAGAGAACAGCCGCGCCAGCGGCAAGGCCAATTGCGAGGCGCCCAGGCCCAGCACCATGGCCTTGAGGCGCCACTGCGCGGGGAACGCCTGGATCATGTAGTACAGGCCCAGCGAACTCAGCGCGGCGCCAACCATGCCGTGGGCGGCGCGCACGGCAATTGCCGAGTTGAGGTCATTGACGAACAGGTGGCCAAAGGTGACCAGCGCATAAAGCACCAGGAACACTTCGGTGAAGGCCCGCAGGCCGAACTGCTGGCGAAACTTGACCAGCAGCAGGTTGATGGACACGTTGGTCATCACATAGGCGGCCGGCAGCCAGGCCATTTCGGCGGTGGTCGCCCCCAGCGCACCCTGCAGGAACACCAGGTTGGCTGTTACCAGCGCGTTGCCCAACCCACCGGTGATCGCCACCAACAGGCCCACCAGGCCAAAGGCCAGGCGTTTGGCGGGCGAGTGCAAAGGCGTGGACGGCGATCCGGGCAGGCTGGGTTTTTCGTGGGGGAGCCACTGGCGGGGGGCGTATTTGTCCATGGGCAGACTTTACGTGAGGGGCTGGGGCATTAACACCGTCTGGGCTCAAGTTTGCTGTGCGGCGTGCGTCAGTTTTGCAGTGTTTCCGGGCTATTGAAGTTGCTCAAACGGGGATCATCCTCGGCACACACCAGCGCTTGCACAGCCCCTTTCAGCAGGGCCTTCTGCAAGCTTCGCTCATTGGCCGCCCACGCCTGCTCCAGCACCGGCAACACCTTGCGCGGCAGCACACTGAACATCGGCTGCCAGTAGCCTGCTTGGCGCACCATCGCCGCACTGTCGCCGGCCACCGCCAGCCGCAGCAGGTCTGCGATCAACGGCTGGTCGATCAGCGGTGCATCGCAGGCCAGTACCACCACCCATTCGTGGCGTGCCGCTGTCAGGCCTGCAATCACCCCGGCCAACGGCCCAGGGAAATCGGGGGCTGCATCGCCCACCAACTGGTCAGCATAGGCTCGATAGGCGTCCTGGTTGCGGTTGCAGGAAATGATCAGGTCATCGCTCAGCGGGCGTACCACGCGTTGCACATGCGCCACCAATGGCTCGCCTTGCCAGGCCAGTAACCCCTTGTCGCGGCCGCCCATGCGTTGGCCGCGGCCACCGGCGAGGATGAGAATGGAGCAGGGGGGCAGTGCATCAGGCATGAAAAAGGGTTCCGGGCAGTCAATGCCAGGAACCCTCCCATGTCATGCGGTGCTTGTCCAGTCAGCGTGCGTCGAGCGCTGGGGTCGCCTCGGCTTTAGCGCCGCGACCGCGCCCGGCCAGGCGCATCACCACGACGAAGAACACCGGCACGAACACCACCGCCAGGGTGGCGCTGAGCATGCCGCCGATCACACCCGTGCCAATCGCCTGCTGGCTGGCCGAGCTGGCGCCGGTGGCGATGGCCAGGGGCACCACGCCGAGGATGAACGCCAGCGAGGTCATCACAATCGGCCGCAGACGCAGGCGGGCGGCCTGCACCGCGGCATCGACGGCATCGACACCCTGGTCCACCAAGCTCTTGGCAAACTCGATGATGAGGATCGCATTCTTGGCCGACAGGCCGATCAGGGTGATCAGGCCGACCTTGAAGAACACGTCATTGGGCATGCCCCGCAGGGTGACTGCCAGGACCGCACCGAGTACCCCGAGCGGCACCACCAGCAGTACGGCAGTGGGGATCGACCAGCTCTCGTACAACGCAGCCAGGCACAGGAACACCACCAGCAGTGACAGCGCCATCAGGATCGGCGCCTGGCTGCCGGACAGCCGCTCCTGCAGCGACAGGCCGGTCCATTCCAGGCCAGCGCCGGCCGGCAGTTGCGCGACCAAGCGCTCGACTTCGGCCATGGCTTCACCCGAGCTGTAGCCCGCCGCCGGTTCACCGGAGATCGACACCGCCGGGTAACCGTTGTAGCGGGTCAGTTGCACTGGGCCGCTGACCCACTTCGCCTGGACGAAGGCCGCCAGCGGCACCATCTTGCCACTGCTGTTGCGCACATGGATTTTCAGCAGGTCTTCGACCTGGCTACGCTGGTCGCCTTCGGCCTGCACCACCACCCGTTGCATACGCCCTTGGTTGGGGAAGTCGTTGACGTAGCTGGAGCCGACGGCGGTATCCAGCACCGCGCCGATGTCGGCGAACGACACTCCCAGGGCATTGGCCTGGCGACGGTCGATTTCCAGTTGCACCTGCGGGCTTTCGGCCAGCGACGCTTCGCGCACGTTGGTCAGCACTTTGCTTTTGCCAGCACCTGCCAGCAGCGCATCGCGGGCGGCCATCAGCGCGGTGTGGCCCATGCCGCCACGGTCCTGCAGACGGAACTCAAAACCGGTCGACTCGCCCAGGCCATCGATGGGCGGTGGCAGCACGGCGTAGGCCACGGCGTCCTTGAGCTGAGTGAAGGCCATAGTGGCGCGGTCGGCGATCGACTGGGCGCTGTCATCGGCACCGCGCTCGGACCAATCCTTAAGCGTGGTGAACGCCAGTGCCGCGTTCTGCCCGCTGCCAGAGAAGCTGAAGCCGAGGATCAGCGTGGTGTTGCCGACACCGGGTTCCTCCGCGTTGTGCGCTTCGATCTGCGCCGCCACTTGCTCGGTACGCATGCGGCTGGCGCCTGGCGGCAGTTGGATGTCGGTGATGGTGTAGCCCTGGTCTTCGGTGGGCAAGAACGCCGTGGGCAGTTGGCTGAAGCCATAGCCCAGCACGGCCAGCAGCACGCCGTACACCAGCAGGTAGCGACCGCTGCGCTTGAGCGCTTGCACCACCCAGCGCTGATAGCCGTTGCTCATGCTGTCGAAGCGTCGGTTGAACCAGCCGAAGAAGCCCTTGCGCTCGTGGTGCTCGCCTTTGCCCAACGGTTTGAGCAAAGTCGCGCACAGTGCTGGGGTCAGGCTCAGGGCGAGAAACGCCGAGAACAGGATCGACACCGCCATCGACACCGAGAACTGCTGGTAGATCACGCCCACCGACCCTTTCATGAAGGCCATCGGCAGGAACACGGCCACCAGCACCAGGGTAATGCCGACTATCGCCCCGCTGATCTGGCCCATGGCCTTGCGCGTGGCTTCCTTGGGCGGCAGGCCTTCTTCGGCCATGATCCGCTCGACGTTTTCCACCACCACGATGGCGTCGTCGACCAGAATGCCGATGGCCAGCACCATACCGAACAGGGTCAGCACGTTGACCGAGAAGCCCATGGCCAGCATCACGGCGAAGGTGCCCATCAGCGCCACCGGCACTACCAGGGTCGGGATCAGCGTGTAGCGCAGGTTCTGCAGGAACAGGAACATCACCGCAAACACCAGCAGCATGGCTTCGAACAGCGTGTTGATCACCTGCTGGATCGACACTTTGACGAAGGGTGAGGTGTCATACGGGATGTCGTATTTGACGCCTTCCGGGAAGTAGCGCGACAACTCCTGCATCTTGGCCCGCACCAGGTCGGCGGTTTCCATGGCGTTGGCGCCGGGGGCCAGCTGTACGCTGAATGCGGTCGCGGGTTTGCCATTAAGGCGCGTGCCGTACTGGTACTCCTGGGCACCGATCTCGACCCGGGCGACATCGCCGACGGTCACCGTGGAGCCGTCCGCGTTGGCGCGCAGGACAATGGCCGCGAACTCCTCAGGCGTGCTCAGCTGGCCCTTGACCAGCACGTTGGCTGTGATTTCCTGGGTGCCGCGGGCGGGCAGGTCACCAATACTGCCTGGGGCGACCTGGGCGTTTTGCGCGGCAATGGCATCAGCCACATCGTTAGGCGTGAGGTTGAAACCGATCAGCTTGCTCGGGTCGATCCAGATCCGCATGGCACGCTCAGAACCATACAGCTGAGCCTTGCCGACGCCCTTCAGGCGGCGGATCTCGTTCATCACGTTGCGCGCAAGAATGTCCGACAGGGCGGTTTCGTCGAGCTTGCCGTCCTCCGAAGTCAGGGTGGCCAGCAGCAGGAAGCCGGTGGACACCTTCTCCACCTGCAGGCCCTGCTGGGTCACGGGGCGAGGCAGGCGCGACTCGACCACCTTGAGGCGGTTCTGCACATCGACCTGGGCCAGGTCCGGGTGCGTGCCAGGTTCGAAGGTGGCGGTGATGGTGGCGCTGCCCAGGCTGCTTTGCGACTCGAAGTACAGCAGGTTGTCGGCGCCGTTGAGTTCCTGCTCGATCAGGCTGACCACGCTCTCGTCCATGGTCGCCGCCGAGGCGCCTGGGTACACGGCGTAGATTTCCACTTGCGGCGGGGCCACGTTGGGGTACTGGGCCACCGGCAGTTGCGGGATGGCCAAGGCGCCGGCAAGCAGGATGAACAACGCGACTACCCAGGCGAACACTGGGCGGTCAATGAAAAAGTGCGGCATCAATCAGCCCCTCACTGGCGGTTGTGCTGTGCGATCGGCGGCGCGCCGGGCGCTGTGCCCTGGCTCGCTTCGACCTGCACCTGGTCGCCGGCCTTGACGTGTTGCAGGCCTTCGATAACCACTTGTTCACCGGGCGCCAGGCCTTCGCTGACCACCCAGCGGTCGCCCTGGGCGCTGCCCAGCACGACCTGGCGATCGCTGACGCGGGCCTGCGGGTCGACCACCAGTACTTTCGGCACACCGGCGCTGTCGCGCAGGATGGCGCGCTGCGGCACGCTGAGGCCCTTGGGCTGTACCGCTTGTTCCAGGCGCACGCGCACGTAGCTGCCCGGCAGCAGGTCGAGGTCCGGGTTGGGGAACTCGCTGCGCAGGGTGATCTGGTTGGTGCTCGGGTCGACGCTGATGTCAGAGAACAGCAGCTTGCCGGGCAGCGGGTAGGCGCTGCCGTCGTCCTGAATCAGCGTGGCGCGAGCCTGGCCGTCGCCGACCTGTTGCAGCTCGCCGGCTCGCAGAGCACGGCGCAGGGCGTTGAGCTCGCGGGTCGACTGGGTGACGTCGGCATGAATTGGGTCCAGTTGCTGGATGGTGGCCAGGGGCGTGGTCTCGTTCTGCCCGACCAGTGCACCTTCGGTCACCAGCGCGCGGCCAATGCGCCCGGAAATGGGCGCGGTCACCGTGGCATAACCCAGGTTCAGGCGGGCGCGCTCCAGGGCAGCCTTGGCCTCGGCGACCTCGGCATCAGCCTGCAGGAAGCTGGCCCGGGCATTGTCGTATTCCTGGCGGCTCACGGCTTTGTCGTCGACCAGCTCGCGGTAGCGTTGCTCTTGCAGGCGCGCTTGATACAGGTTGGCCTGGGCCTTGGCCAGGGTGGCGCGGGCGCTGTCGTGGTCGGCCTTGAACGGCGCCGGGTCGATGAGGAACAGCACGTCGCCTTGCTTGACGTCGCTGCCCTCGCGGTAGACCCGCTTGAGCACCACGCCAGCTACACGTGCGCGCACTTCCGCAGTCCGCGGTGCCAGGATACGGCCGCTGAGTTCGCTGCTGATGGCCAGCGGCTGCAGTTGCAGGGTTTCGACGCGCACCTGCGGGGTGGGCTCTTTTTCGTCCTGCTCGGCGCTGTCGCCACAGCCGGCCAGGGATATGCTCAGAAACGCCAGAAGCGCCACGGGGCGCAGGCGAGGGGGGAGGCTAGTAGGCATACGGATCTTCCGATGATGACGCGGTGTATGCTACGGCAGGCGTTCCCCTGGTGGCTGTTAATACCTGTAGGGCGAGTGTGAAAAAGTGTGAAGAAGCGTCCTGCCTCGGCGTAGGATTCTATATCCTGCCTGGACTTCCTCTTGTGTCAAAGCGCTTATGCCAAACCTTTTATTGGTCGAAGACGACAGTGCCTTGTCCGAACTGATCGCCAGCTACCTGCAACGCAATGATTTCCATGTCCAGGTGATCGCCCGCGGCGACCACGTGCTGGACGCGTTTCGCCGGCAAAAGCCCGACCTGGTGATCCTCGACCTGATGCTGCCCGGCATCGATGGCCTGCAACTGTGCCGCTTGCTGCGCCAGGAATCGCAGAGCTTGCCGATCCTGATGCTGACCGCCCGTGACGACAGCCACGATCAGGTGCTGGGCCTGGAGATGGGCGCGGACGATTACGTGACCAAGCCCTGCGAGCCCCGTGTGCTGCTGGCCCGTGTGCGCACGTTGTTGCGCCGCAGCAGCGTCAATGAGCCGCGCCTGGACAGCGATTTGATCCAGATCGGCGGCCTGCGCATCGACCTGGCCGAGCGCACCGTCAGCTGGCGCGGCGAAGAGGTGGAGCTGTCCAGCGGCGAGTACAACTTGCTGGTGGTGCTGGCGCGCAACGCGGGCGAAGTGCTGAACCGCGACCGCATCCTGCAGCAACTGCGCGGCATCGAGTTCAACGGCACCGACCGTTCGGTGGACGTCGCCATCTCCAAGCTGCGCCGCAAGTTCGACGACAGTGCTGGTGAGGCGCGCAAGATCAAGACCGTGTGGGGCAAAGGCTACCTGTTCAGCCGTGTCGAGTGGGAGTGCTGACCGAGCATGCTGAAGATCCTGGTGCGCCTGTACCTGCTGATCATCGTCGCCTACGCCGGTGCGCTGCTGTTCATCCCTGACTCCATCGTCGGCCTGTTCCATGAACGCTTCATGGCGTACAACCTGGACCAGACCAAAGGCGTGCAGTCGCTGATCGTCCGCCAGTTCCACCAGGCCCCGCAAGAGCAGTGGCCAGCGGTGGAGCGAGACCTGGCCAATGCCTTCGCACCGCTTGAGGTCAAGCTGCTGCGCATGGACCAGGCCGACCTCAGCGCCGATGAACAGGCCCGGCTGGAACATGGCTTGTACGCCGTGCGCATCGCAGACTGGGGTTATTACGAGACGGTGCTGGCACCGCTCGACAAGGACTGGCTGGTGCGCCTGCATGCGCCGCCTGATCCACTGGACATCAACGTGCTGTCCTGGGGCGTGACGGTGTTGATCGGTGCAGCCATGCTCGGCTGCCTGCTGCTGTGGGTGTGGCCGCACTGGCGTGACCTGGAGCGGCTCAAGGAAACCGCCCGACGCCTGGGTCAGGGGCAGATGGCAGAACGTACACACATCTCGCCGCACTCGAACATCGGTGAGCTGGCCGGGGTGTTCGACACCATGGCCAGCGACCTGGAACGCCATGTCAACCAGCAGCGCGAGCTGCTCAATGCCGTGTCCCACGAGCTGCGCACCCCACTGACCCGCCTGGACTTCGGCCTGGTGCTGCTGTTCGACGAAGTGCCGGCTGCCAGCCGCAAGCGGTTGTTGGAGCTGGTCGGCCATGTGCGTGAACTGGATGAACTGGTGCTGGAGCTGTTGTCCTACAGCCGTTTGTACAACGCCGACCAGGCGCGCGAGCGGGTCGAGGTATCGCTGCTGGAGCTGGTAGACAGCGTGCTGGGCAGTTTTGCCGAAGAGCTCGACAGCCGTGGCATCCAATGGGAAGTGCGGGCCGAGCGTGAACTGCCACGCTTTGTGCTCGACCCCCGGTTGACCGCGCGGGCCGTGCAGAACCTGGTGCGCAACGCGATGCGTTATTGCGACGAAAGCCTGTTGCTGAGGTTGCGGCTCGAGGATGACGGTGCCTGCCTGCTGACGGTCGAGGATGACGGGATTGGTATCCCGGTCGAGGAGCGTGAGCGGATTTTCCAGCCGTTCTACCGGTTGGACCGTAGCCGTGATCGCAATACCGGCGGGTTTGGCTTGGGGTTGGCAATCAGTCGACGGGCCATCGAAGGGCAGGGGGGTACACTGACGGTGGCGCAATCGGCGCTGGGCGGGGCGCAGTTCAGGATTCGTTTGCCGGCGGGTGGGTAGGTTGGCTGTGCCGGCCCGTTCCCACAGGAACGCACACTTTATTAAGTGAGGCGGCGAGCCTGTGGGAGCGGGCTTGCCCGCGAAAGGGCCTAGCCTGCTAGATGCAGCTTTCGGCGAAACGACTCGTCCACAGCACGAACCGATCCTTGCCGCTAGCCTCACGCCCATGCGCCGCAGTGCCGGTTTGCCCGCGCGCATCGCACTGGTACTCTTGTGGGCCAAATCTTGTCGTTTGGCAGATCGTATTTCAGGGAGTTGAACATGCAAGGCAAGGCCCGCAAGATCGTCCAGGCCATTCTTTACGAAGCCATCGCCGTTGCCTGCGTGGCACCCGCGCTGGAGCTGGCGTTTGGCGCCGGGATGGCTCAGTCGGCGGTGTTGTCCTTCCTCATGTCAGGGATAGCCATGAGCTGGAACATGGCATTCAACTGGGGGTTCGAGCGTTGGGAGGCGCGTCAGCCGCAACGCGAACGCACCTTCATGCGCCGGGTCTTGCATGCCTTGGGCTTTGAAGGCGGGCTGGTGGTGATTTTGTTGCCGCTGGTGGCGTGGTGGCTCGATGTCAGCCTGTGGGCGGCCTTCTTGACCAACCTGGCGCTGTTCGTGTTCTTCTTCGTGTACGCGTTCGTTTTCCAGTGGGGGTTCGACAAGGTGTTCGATGTGCCGCTTTCGGCGCAGCAGGCAAAGTGTTGACTTGCTGCCCTGCGGCGGGATAAGTTCCTACCCCATGAACACCTTCTCGCACGTGAACGCCATTATTATTACCGCCATTATCAGTTTGGCGGGCTAGCGCGTACGTGCACCTAACCCGCCCTGGAGGCGGGTTTTTACTCTCTGACTCCTGGGCAACGTGAAAATAGCCAAGGAGTCATCGATGACCAGCTTCAGCGCCAACCTGCGTACCCCTGTCACGCCACAGCAACTGCTGTCGGAACAGGTACGGCGTATTCTCGCCGCACCGGTGTACGACCTGGCCATCGAAACGCCGCTGCAGGCAGCGCCAGCACTGTCCGCCAGCCTGGGCAACCAGGTTTTGCTCAAGCGTGAAGACCTGCAACCCACCTTCTCATTCAAGATCCGCGGTGCCTACACCCGCCTGTCACGGCTGACGCCCGCCCAGCGCGAACGCGGGGTGATCACCGCGTCCGCCGGCAACCATGCCCAAGGCGTGGCGCTGGCGGCTTCGCACCTGGGGCTGAAAGCCACCATCGTCATGCCAACCACCACGCCCTCGTTGAAAGTGGAGGGCGTGCGCTCGCGTGGTGGCCATGTGGTGCTACACGGTGAGAGCTTCCCCCATGCACTGGCCCACGCCCTGCAATTGGCCGACAGCGAAGGTGCCACCTTCGTGCCGCCGTTCGATGACCCAGACGTGATCGCCGGTCAAGGCACCGTGGCCATGGAGATCCTGCGCCAGCGCCCAGGTGCACTGGATGCGATCTTCGTCCCGGTGGGCGGTGGTGGGTTGGTGGCGGGCATTGCGGCCTACGTGAAATACCTGCGGCCCGAGGTCAAGGTGATCGGCGTCGAGCCGGAGGACTCCAATTGCCTGCAGGCGGCCTTGGCCGCGGGCGAGCGGGTGATCCTGCCGCAAGTCGGCACCTTTGCCGATGGCGTGGCGGTGGCGCAGGTCGGTGCTCACTGTTTTGAGCTGTGCAGGCACTTCGTCGATGAAGTGATCACCGTTAACAGCGACGAACTGTGCGCAGCAATCAAGGACATCTACGACGACACCCGCTCGATCACTGAACCTTCCGGTGCCCTGGCTGTGGCCGGCATCAAGAAATACGTGGCCCGCGAAGGCGTGCAGGGGCAGACCTTGGTGGCGATCGACTCTGGTGCCAATGTCAATTTCGACCGCCTGCGCCATGTGGCGGAGCGGGCCGAGCTGGGTGAACAGCGTGAGGCGATCATCGCCGTGACGATCCCTGAGCAGCCAGGCAGTTTCCGCGCATTTTGCCAGGCACTGGGCAAACGCCAGATCACCGAGTTCAACTACCGCTATTACCCGGGCAAAGAAGCGCGTTTGTTTGTCGGGGTGCAGACGCACCCGCTGCACGACCCTCGGGAAAACCTGCTGACCAACCTCGCCGAGCAGGGTTACAGCGTGCTCGACCTGACCGACAACGAACTGGCCAAGCTGCATGTGCGCCACACTGTGGGTGGGCATGCGGCGCCGGGGGCGGATGAGCGTGTACTGCGCTTCGAGTTCCCGGAGCGGCCAGGGGCACTGCTGGGCTTTCTGGAGCGGTTGGGCAAACGCTGGAACATCAGCCTGTTCCATTACCGTAACCATGGTGCAGCGGAGGCGCGGGTATTTGCTGCGCTGGAAGTGCCAGGGGATGAGCTGGCGACGTTGCCGCAGACGCTGGATGAGATGGGCTACCGTTATTGGGATGAGACCGAAAACCCAGCATACAAGCTATTTCTGGGTTGATCTGTAGGAGCAGCCTTGTGCTGCGAAGAGGCCGGTGAAGACACCATTAATCTTCGCTGCTGCCACTGGCCTCTTCGCAGCGCAAGGCTGCTCCTACAGGTTGCGCGTAGCGCTGGGGTGCTTAGCGCTCACGCATAAAGAAGCCCGCCACATACTTGCGGAAGGTTTCCAGGCTCTTGAAGTCGGCATAGCGCTTGAAGTTCTCGGCATCTGGCTCCGGGCCAATTGGCTGCTCTAGCAGCGACACCGAAAGCACCCGGTCCTGATCAGAGGTCAGCACCAGCTCATCCATCACCTGCCCGCCGATCACCGGTCGACGCATCTGGACCTTCACGCCTTTGCTGGCCATCCAGTCGATCAGCGACACCAACGCCTTGAGTGGCTCACGCTCTTCATCGCGGTACACCGGGAACAGGTGAGCGCGTGACAGCACGGGCACGCTGGCGACATGGATCAGCTCGTAAAAGTGGCTGCCAGCACTAGCAGGCGAATACAGCGCCAACGCCAAGAGCGGCCCGGCTGCACGGCTGCCTCCCCAATACAGGTGGTGGCCCTGGAAGTCGAACCCGTCTTCGCTGCGGCTATTGAACAGCTTGCGCCCTTTGATCTGGTCGACGCAGTCCAGCATCAGGCCATGCCGACGATGATTGCCGAACACCGTCGCCTCGCGCAGGCGGGCCTTGAGCATCATCATGTGCTTCATGTCCAGCCGGGTTTCCAGGTAGTTGCTGGCCGGTACCCGCTCTAGCAGCGGGTAGCGGCTGGCAACGCTGCGCAGCTCGGCAAACTGCCCGGTGAGGTCTTTTTTCAGGTGGGTGGCGTAGAGGTTCAAGCCGCTGATCTCGATCCAGGTCAGCAGCAGCGACAACAGCCGTTGTTGTTCGCGCCGGTCAGTGCCCTCACTGCCACTGTTGTCCTGGGCCGGGCGAAAGTCACCGATCAGGCGCAATGGCGTATCGGGTGGCAGCCAGGCCGCAGGCGGGGCAGGGTCGTCTTCGCGTTCTGCGGCTTCACGCTCGTCCTTGGTGAACGGGCAACCAGGCGCATGCTCGGCAGTGCCTGGGTTGTTTTTCAGGAACAGCGTGCCGGTGTTGCCGTTGAGGGTCACGTTCAGCACCGGCAGCGCGTCCTTGCGGCAGTCGCAGGCAAGCCATTGGTTGGCGTTACGCACCTTCATCAGCAACTGGTTGGCCTGCAGCAGGCGAGGGCCAGCGAGCGTGCCTGTGTTGAAACCGACCAGCAGCTCTTCTTCGGCGGGGGTCAGGCTGCGGACCTGCGCGGCGGTCTTATCGATGATTCGCATTAAGGGGCAGCTCCAAGCTACGAGCTTCAAGCTTCAAGCAAAGTTGAGCCGCTTTCAACCCGTTAAGTCATGTTTGCTAGCCTGGCTGGCGTCGCGGTAGACCTCCCTCGGGCCGGTGCGTCTCGCAACAGGGCAAAAGCTGTTCAGTGCCGCTTGGTTAAAGTCAGATTTTGGGTACTGTCAATTCTACGAGTTGAAGATGAGCGGGTGACGCTTCAGCATGCGGCCTAATCAAAGAAACTAATCGGAGACGTTTGCGAAGTTCCGATTGGACGATAAACGAACGCTATGATGGGCGTATGGCCAAATGAAAAAAACAGCAATGCTTGCTTACGGGGGGCTTTGGCCATCTGTACATCTTTTACAGGCTTACAACGGTGAACGCTCGGACCGGGTGACGGAACGTTATCCACTGGGCAACGGCTACCGAAACTACAGCCCTCGGATTATGCGGTTTACAAGCCCCGACGGGCTTAGCCCTTTTGGCAACGGGGGGAGGAATGCATGCATACCGCGAGAAAGACCCAATGAACAGCGTTGATCCGTCGGGACACTTCATCGTGGCCTGTTCGCCTGTATCCGGTGAGGGCAAAAGGCCCTCCGCCGGATGTTTGCCGCAGGCGCATCA
This sequence comes from Pseudomonas sp. 5.2, assembly GCF_059025405.1. Taxonomy (NCBI): domain Bacteria; kingdom Pseudomonadati; phylum Pseudomonadota; class Gammaproteobacteria; order Pseudomonadales; family Pseudomonadaceae; genus Pseudomonas; species Pseudomonas sp. 5.2. The sequence goes on along the minus strand of NZ_JBYBHH010000005.1, from coordinate 123,542 downwards.
CAAGGCCGAGGCGCGCCCAATCAGAGCGGGTACAAAACGCGCCGCTCAGTTACCACTGAACATCTGCGCGGCGCGGGCGCGAATCTCGTCAGGGCTGAGGTCCTCCTTGTGGGTCGAGACGAACCAGATATTGCCGAACGGGTCCTTGAGGGTGCCGCTGCGGTCGCCATAGAACTGGTCCGTCACTTTGCGCAGCTGGGTGGCGCCGCAGGCCAGGGCCTGGGCATAGACCTTGTCGCAGTCTTCGACATACAGGTGCAGGCCTACGGCCGCGCCCGCGAGTTTCTGGCTGGCGGTCAGGCCACCTTCCATGTCGCAGGGGTCGCCGAGCATCAGCGACGAATCGCCGATTTTCAATTCAGCATGCCCCACGCGACCGCCCGGGGCGTCGAGGCGGAACATCTCGACCGCGCCAAAGGCTTTCTTGTAGAACTCGATGGCCTTGGCGGCGTCGTTGATGCCCAAGTAGGGGGTGATGCTGTGCTGGCCTTCGGGGATGGGTTTGGCTGCCATGTTCGCTCTCCTTTGAAACGGGCGCCGGTTGGCGCCCTTTTGCTTAGAGTCGTTTGCACGGATGGAAAATCGACAGTGGCGCTAGACCGATTTTCTATAACGGCGGCCGTCAGAAGATGTAATCGGTGGTCAGGAAGCTCGATTGGCGATTGCGGATGATCTCGCTGATCAGCGTCTTGTTGGCCTCCTGGAACTTGGTCGCCACCAACGTACGGATCGAGAACACGCGCAGGGCGTCATGCACCGACAAGGTACCTTCGGCACTGTTCTTGCGGCCGTTGAACGGGTAGGTGTCTGGCCCGCGTTGGCACTGGGCGTTGATATTGATGCGGCCGACCTGGTTGGCAAAGGTGTCCACCAGGCTGCCGATGGTCGCCGGGTCGTTGCCGAACAGGCTCAGTTGCTGGCCGTAGTCGGAATCGAGCACGTAGTCAATGACGGTTTCCAGGTCGCGATAGGGCACCACCGGCACCACTGGGCCGAACTGCTCCTCGTGGTACACGCGCATGTCATGGCTCACCGGGTACAGCAGGGCGGGGTAGAAGAACGAACCGCGGCTTTGCCCACCGCCTTCGTTGATGACCCGTGCCCCCTTGGCTGTGGCATCGGCCACCAGGCCATCGAGGTAGTCGACCTTGCCCGGTTCCGGCAATGGCGTTAGCGCCACACCGGGTTCCCATGGCATGCCAGGTTTGAGCGCGGCGAGTTTGCGCTGGAATTTTTCCAGGAAGGCGTCGACCACGTCTTCATGGACGAACAGTATCTTCAGCGCCGTACAGCGCTGGCCGTTGAATGACAGAGCACCCGTCACGGCCTCTTCGACCGCATTGTCCAGGTCGACTTGGGGCAACACGATGCCGGGGTTCTTGGCGTCCAGGCCCAGGGCCGCGCGCAGGCGGTGTGGGCGCGGGTGCAGTTTTTTCAGGTCGCTGGCGGCCTTGTGGGTGCCGATGAAGGCGAACACATCGACCAGGCCGCTGGCCATAAGCGCGCTGACGGTTTCGCGGCCGCGGCCATAAATGACGTTGATCACCCCCGGTGGGAAGCTGTCGCGGAAGGCTTCGAGCAACGGGCGGATCAGCAATACGCCAAACTTGGCCGGCTTGAACACCACGGTGTTGCCCATGATCAGCGCCGGGATCAACGTGGTGAACGTTTCGTTCAGGGGGTAGTTGTAGGGCCCCATGCACAATGCAACGCCCAGCGGGGCACGGCGGATCTGGCCGAGGGTGCCCTGTTCGAGCTCGAAGCGGCTGGAGCGGCGGTCGAGGTCCTTGAGCGCATTGATGGTGTCGACGATGTAATCGCAGGTGCGGTCGAACTCTTTTTCCGAATCCTTGAGGTTCTTGCCGATCTCCCACATCAGCAACTTGACCACGGCCTGGCGCTGTTCGCGCATGCGCGCCAGGAAGCGTTCGACGTGCTGTATGCGTTCGGCAACGCGCATCGTCGGCCAGGCGCCACGGCCCTTGTCGTAAGCCTGCACGGCAGCGTCGAGCGCGGTGAGGGCGGTGTCGGCGTCAAGCAGCGGGGCACTGCCGAGAATGACCTGGCGCTCGCCGTCGGCTTCCTTCAGCCAGACCGGGCTGCGCACCGTGGCCAGAGGGCCGTCCCAGCGCCTGAGCTGGCCGTTCACCAAATAGTCGCGTTGTTCCAGGGGAGCTTCCAGGCGCCAGGTGTCGGGGATGTTCTCGGCGGTCGGGAAAAGTGAATCGAGCAGACGGTCCATGGGTACTGCACCTCACATATCTGAGCGGAGTTGGTGCCAGGTGAAACGCTTCAGCTTCGAGCATGCACCGGTCACAGGAAAAACACCAGTCTGGCTCAACATTGCCTGCACTGCGCCGATACAGAGCTAACCCGGTGCGTCAGCAGGCCTATGATCACTTCCATTCCCCCAAGCTACGATACACAGACGGCCGCACTGCTGGCTTCGCCCTTGTTCTGGTTGGCGTTGGCTGCCATCGGCCTGCTCGGTCTCTGTGTCGTGCGGCTCAACGGCAAGCAGCGCCAGCTGCAGCAGCATAACCACGAACTGCGCCGGTCACAGGCACAGTTCGAACGCCTGGCGCACTACGACACCATTACCGGGTTGCCCAACCGGGTGCTGTTCCAGCGGCAACTGGCCGAGGCCATCGACAAGGGGCATGGCCTCGCCGTGCTGATGCTCGATATCGACGGGTTCAAACAGGTCAATGACAGCCTTGGCCACGCGATGGGCGACCTGCTGCTGCAACAAGCCACCGCGCGCTTCCTGCAGGAGCTGGACCAGCACGACCGCGTCTGCCGCCTGGGCGGTGACGAGTTCGTGTTCATGCTCCAGGGCACACAGGGCCAGGTAACCCACCAGTTGCGCCATGTGCTGCGGTGCCTGCAGCGGCCGTTCGACCTCAAAGGTAACGCTGCATTGGTTACCGGCAGCATTGGCCTGGCCTGGTGCCCGCAGCATGGCGAGGATGTCGACAACCTGCTGCGCCACGCCGATACCGCCATGTACGCCGCCAAGGAAAGCGGGCGCAACACCTGGCGGGCGTATCACCCGGATATGACTGCGCGCTTGCAGCAACGCCTGGAATTGGAGCGCAACCTGCGGCGTGCGCTCAACAATGATGAATTCGAACTTTGGTACCAGCCCAAGGTGGACCTGTTCAGCGGCAAGCTGGAAGGTGTCGAGGCGCTGCTGCGCTGGCGCGACCCGCAAGCAGGCCTGGTGTCACCGGCCGAGTTCATCCCCTTGGCAGAGCGTACCGGGTTGATCATCCCGTTGGGTGAGCGCGTGCTGGAGCTGGCCTGTGCGCAGCTGGCAACCTGGCGTCGGGATGACCGCCTGCCCGGGCCGTTGGCGATCAATGTCGCGGCATTGCAGATCGAGCGCAGCGACTATGTGTCGAGCCTGGCGATGGCCCTGGAGCGTCATGGCCTGGCCGCCAATCTGTTGGAGGTGGAGATTACTGAAAGCCTGTTGATGGAAAGCCAGCAGCAGGCCTGCGCGGTGCTCGCGCAACTGCAGGCTATGGGCGTGGCCACTGCGGTGGATGACTTCGGTACCGGTTATTCGTCGCTGGCCTACCTGCGGGCGCTGCCTATCGACCACCTGAAGATCGACCGCGCGTTCATCAAGGACCTGCCCGCAGACGATGATGCGGTGGCCATTGCCCGTGCCATCATCGACCTGGGGCATGCCTTGGGTTATCGCATTACTGCCGAAGGCATCGAAACTCAGGAGCAGTACGATTTTCTGCGCAATGCCGGCTGCGATCAGGGGCAGGGCTACCTGATGGGGCGGCCGATGCCGGCCGCCGAGTTGCAAGGCTGGATAGCGCGTAACCCGCGTAGGCAGCGCCTGTCACCTGGGTAACAGGCGCTTTTTCGCCGCTCTCTACAGGGGTAGGCGGAACAGATTGTGCGGCGGGTGCATCAACCACTCCTGGCGTAGCACGGGGTCAGCATCGATGGCTGCCAGACGCCGCCAGAACTCCGCGCGGGCTTGTTGCGGGCGGGCTATGAAGAAATCGTTTTCAAGCAGAGGCCTGAGGTCGCGGCGGTACTGAAGTGGCAAACGCTGCCACAGCGCAGCCTGTTCCGGGCCCGTTCCCTCGAAAAACTCTGCATAATCCCCCTCGCACACCAGCAAATCGACTTCATGGGCAGTATTGTAAGCATCGACCTGGGCGAGCATGCCTTCGCTCAGCCACTCACTTTCCAGGCACAGGGCTTCGGCGGACGGGCCGGGGAGGTTGAAATCCACCCGCAGCCGCTGGAACTGGTTGCCAGACAGGTCCAGGACGAGAGGCTCGGCAACGACGTCCAGGCCTAAGGGCAGTTCGACCAGCCCACACTCGGACAGGAACAGGGTTTTCAGGTGGTCAAGCCCGTGCAGGTCTGGCGCCTCCAGCAGCGGGTTGCCCGACAGGTCCAACACGATAAGCCCGGCGCACTGGTTCAGCGCTACCTGGTTGCGGTTGTCCCAGGTGATGCGGTTGTTGTCCAGATCAAGCCAGGTCAATCGATCGGGGTTGGCCACATGGGGCAGGGCGTCGAACCGGCAATTGGACAGTAACAAGCGTTTCAATTTGGGAAAGCGCTCCAGGAACTCTGCAGGGAGCTGGCTGAGTGAAGGGTTGCTGTGCAGCGCTATGTGCTCCACATGGGTGAAGTCGTCCGGCAGGGCCAGGCTGGCCAGGTCCTGGTTTTCCAGTTCGAGGCCGGAGAGGTCGAGGCTGGCGATCCGGCCACCGCCTGCGAGTGGCACGCTCGAGAGGCGCCGCCAGGCGTTGATGATTGGGCGGATCGCCCGCTGGCGTTGGTGCGGGCGTTGAGGGTCGGGGCGGGCCCATTCCTGCAGGTTGCGGCGCAGCGTATCCAGGCGTTGTTGCAGGTCGCGCAGCCTTTGTGTCGGTGAGCGAAGGTCATTGTCTTCAAGGTCGCTGCCAAGTACATCTTCGATTTCCGAATCAGTGGCATCGGGGTACAGGCGGCGATAGGCGCCGGCCAGTGAACCTGTGTGGCGCGGGTGCGGGGCTTGTGGGGCGAGTGGGCGACCTCCACGCAGCTGGACTGGGCGGGCGCGACGCCTGGCGCGTGGCCCCCATAGCCGTTGTGCAAGGTCATCTCGGTTGTCGTTGACCCAAGCCAGGACGCGCTGGCGTAACGTACGCCCATCGGCCTGGACGATCGCCAGCGCGTCGCGTTGGCTGTGCGGCAGTACCTGCTCCACAGCGCGGCACAGGTCCAGGTCCCGCGTGGCGGGGGCAGGGCGCGGCCCCAGGTCAGCCTCATAACCTTCTGCGCTTTTGATCACCCGGCAGACACGGCCTGCTGAGCTGCTGCCGATATGTTCAAGCAGAGGGCCCTCGGGGCTACCCGCACGCAGTTCCAGGCGCACATCGCGCGGCCAGTCGGGCAGGCCATCGAGGGCATTGAACAGCAGGCGTTCGCTATCGGCACCGGCCCGAGCGGGAACGAGCACGCCTTCCACGGCACGTATCAGAGGCAGTTCGCTGTGCGCGTGTTCAACCTGCTGACGCAGCCAGGCCGGTAACACCGCGTCGTTTTCCCAGGCGAGGGATTGCGCGGCGCTTAGGGGCGCCAGTAGACGCCTGGCGAGTACGGCCGACAGGCGAGGGTAGGCTTCCAGCAACCTGCGTGTTGCCGGTTCGATGGGCGCATCGCCGTTATACAACCGTTCGAACAGGTTGCCCGGCGCGTCGCTGCCCAGCGCAACTACCTTCGCTTGCGCGGCCATACGTTGCAGGGTGTCGAGCAGCAAAGCCGGTGGCGGCTGCCCTTCGAGGTGCACGCGGCGCAGGTACGCGGCATCGGTCCCACACATGCGGCCAGCCAGCTCAAGTTGTTCGGGTGTGAACGCTGCGTAGTTTTCCCCCAAGCGGCGAGCCAGTATTGCGAAGGACCACTGTGATGGCTGTTCATGGCTGGCGCGCCAGGCACCCTGTTGATTGTGCTCCAGAGGCGGCTGCCAAGCGTCCTGCGCGTTTGGGTGCACAAGCCGCCACTGCTGTGTCTGCGTGTCCAGGCGCTGTTCGTAGAGGTGGCCATCCATGCGAATGAAATACCGGCCATCGTGCAGGTACTGGCCTTGAGCATTGGCGTGCACGCTCTGTGGCAAGTCCAGGGGGCTGCGATAGGGTGTGAGGTCTGCCTGCCAGAGCCGGTAGCGGCCATCGGGCTTGCGAACTTCCTGCAGGCTCTCCAGCAGCGGGCTTTTGAACAACTTCGGCACCACGTGGCCAGCGACCACCAGCCCGCCGATCAGGGCCAGGTTCAGGCCGACCGCCTCCAGGTGACGCAATGCCAGGTGGCGGTCACCCTGATGCCAGGCCTCATAGCCTTCGTACACTTCGCCAAGCAGTTGGCACGCCGTCACCGCCAGCATCAGCGTGCCCACGGCGGGGATGAAGAAGCCGGCCAGGTTGAGCGCGTCCATGCCGAGGTCTTCCCACGCTTGCAGGCGGTTTGCCCGCGCCGTGGCGTCGGCTTCGGCGGTCGGCACCGCCAGCTGGCGAGCTTCGCGCTTGAGGCGGTCAAGGTGCAGCGCCTGATAAAAAGCAAAAGGTTCCTCGGTGATTGCCAGCCGTGTGGGGCGCAAATCCGCCTCAGGGGCTCTCTGCCATGCCTTGTCGTCGGCCGAAGTGCCCGAAGCGTCAAGGTTTTGGTGCAGCAGGTCGAGAAAGTGTTGCTGCTGACCCTGCTCCACGTACGCCATGAACGCCTGCCGGTCGGTGGGTTCTAGCAGCAGGGCCGCCAGAGCCTCGTGTACAGCCTCAAGGTCGGCGCATTGACGCAGGGCCTGGTCGTGGCCTGGCAGATAGAGCAACAGCCCGGCACTTTCGGTGTCGATCAGGATTACCTCATGCAAGGTGATACCGAACAGCGCCAGTTGCCAGCAAGGCATCTCGTTGCCCTGCAGAAACAGGTCGACTTGGTCGCGCGCGGTGCCGGTGAGCACATGCCGTAGGTAAGCCAGGTCGGCCGCCAGGCGCAGCCTATCCTTGTACACGGCGATCGCCTGTTCGCGTACGTGTGGCTTAGCGAAATGGTGCTGCAGATGGGCCTGGTATTGCTGCCCCAAATCGAGCGAACGGCACAGTGCGGCGAAGCCAGCGGGTGTGAGCGGCAGCCGCTCCACCTGGTAGCGCTCCGACACCAGCGGGAAGTGCGCTGGGGGTGTTTGCGGGCCCAGTACTGCGGTGCCCCGTACCTGAACGGGTGTGACCTGGATCGTGTGGCTTGGTGCAACGGCGCTCTGGGCGCTGAAGCGTTCGTCATCGGCGAAGTTCTGCAGCGCGGCCTGCAGCAGCGTGTCACGACGATGACTGTTCAGGTAACGCATGCCTGCCCAATGCCAGGTGCTTTCTACCCGAAGCAGTTCGGTGCCACGAAGCGGGGCGCTGCACCCGTGTTCGGCAAGGCGGGCCGTCAGCCTGGGCTCAGCGAACGCAGTGATTTGCTCAAGCCCCTCAAGGGCTCGGGCCAAGGTGCTTTGCGAGCGCAGCAGGCGCGACTGGCTACGGTGCACGGCCTGGCGAAGATCGGGGGCGGCGTTGGCAAACCAGGCCTGCGTGTAATAGGTCGGTAGTTGGCTTTGCCTCAAACTGTGCCATTGAGGCGGGGCTATTGAGTGTGCCCAGGTGGGCAATTGTGTTTCCAGTAGCGTTTGATGCGGTTCGAGCGTTGAAAGGGTTGGCATGTCGATGCTCCTTTATGAGGAGAGAGCATCAAACGGTATTGGTTAATAACCAGGTGGTAACCCGGTATTGCCTGCAACTCAACAGGCGTCATGTGTTAGCGTCACACGATCATCAAAATAAAAAGCGTTTTTTGACGTCATAAAATAGATTGGCATGCTGTCAAAGTGCCGCTTGCCAAACCGTTGCCTGGCATCTTAAATTGTTACTGAATGTGAGAGTGAAGTTTCGATAGTAATCTTTTGTATATCAGTGCGTTGGGTGTGTTTATTACAGCTAATTATGATCTTGTTCTGATCTGCCCATAGACAACATCAAAGGACGTCGAAGAAGAATGAAACAGCACTTGGCAGCGGTGGCACGAAAACTCATCTCTCCTTCGACGCGCTACGAGATCAGGCTGCTTGCCAGCCAAGTCCGTGAAGTGCTGGGCCGAGCCTGTGTCTGGCGGTGGGAGGTCGCCAGGTTCAGGCTGCAGCAGGAAAGCCCCTACGAAATCCTCTACATCGGGCGCAAGCAGCAGCGCGAGATGGCCAAGCTGCTGATTGGTGGCAAGGCTCCGGGCAATGCTCCGGTTGCCGGCAGCAGTGCAGAGCCAGACGCGTCGAACCATGTGGTGGTGGTGAGTGAAATGCCCACCACAGGGGCGTTGTCCGTGCCGCACTACCTGAGTGCCGTGGTACCACTGGGGCGAACGCTGGATGACATTACCGCCCGCTACGACAGCGAGTTGCGCCGTAGCATTCGCAAGAACCGGCCGCTTTATCAGATGAGGCAGACGCTGTCGGATGAAGAAATCGCAATGGCTGACAGCCAGTTGCTGCGCCCCTATGCCACGGCCAGGCAGGGTATTCATGCTGCGCAGTTTCCCACGGACGATGTGTTCCGCATTGCCAAGAGCGTTGGGCGCCTGGACCTCATCACCTTGGGCGACGAAGTGATCGGTTGCCACCTGGGTTGTGAAGTCACGCGCGGTGGCAAGCGCTACTGGAGCACCCTGCGTTTTGGTTATAGCGAAGCGGTGTTTTCAGATGCGAAAAAACTGCGTGAGGTGAACTCCATCACCACCTTCATGGCGCTGGAGTGGGCGTTGCAACATGGCTTCGATTATTACGACATTGGCCTGTGCCTGGCGCGGCCGGATGACGGTTTGCTGAAGTGGAAAAGAAGGCGCGGTGGCGACATTGATTCGTTGGGCAACCACGCCTACCTGTTCGTGCGGCTACCCAAGACCGGGACGGCGAAATTTCTATGGGAAACGCCAATGTTCGCGGTTGAAGGCGACAAATTGACACTGCACCTGGGCTTGCCGGACGGGCCGAGCGATGAAGAGGTCGCCAGCCGGTACCACGAGATGGTCTTTGGCGGCCTGCACAAGATCTACCTCTATGGTGACCAACGTTCGGGCGAGTCGTTTATCGAGACCTTGCGCACGCGTTACGCCAATTTACAGTCGCCGCCGACGATGGAAAGGATCACATCCAACTGAGTCGTTCAAAGGCTTGTGACCACGCCACCCCGGGGAGCACTTCATGGGCAGCGATATCTCCAAATTCAGCGCACCGTCTGCCGGTAAACGGCATAAGTGGACCCTTGCCGCGTACAAATACATGGCGCGCAAGCGGCTCGCACGTAATTCTGCCATCGACCTGAAAAGCATCGCGTCAAAAAGCTGGGATATCGCGCCTGGTGAAACAACAGTTTCCCCGCCCGCCTTCTATTTGCCCAATCAGCTGGAGCGGGTGACGGGGTGGGAGGCAAAGCGCTTCTACCCCTACGTGCATCCCGCCCGCACGATGGAGGGTGGGCTCAGCGTGGCGCAGGGCCCTACACGAGGGTACCTGATCAAGGACGTGTGGTTGGTCGATGGCGCGCTCTACAAAGGCAAGGCCAGCCACTGGTTATCCTTGAAACCGAGCACCTTCCCGCGGGTTGTGGTGGAGCACGAGATCGAGCGCGCGGCCATCTACTGCACGCAAAATGGCAACTCCTGGTTTGGCACCTGGTTGATGGAAGACTGCGTCACCTATGCCCTGGCCTGCAACGAGGGCGTACCGGTGACCACTGCGCCCTCTGCGCGCTACCCACTGTTTACCCAGGCGCCGGCTTATGAAGACTGGCTGGGCATGAAGCCCCTTCGTTTGCGCAGTGCGTTTTTCCGTGAGCTGGTGCTGTTCGACGACCAGAGCAACAACCAAAGCCGCCACTTGCGCTACCGAGCCATGGGCGAAAAGCTGCAGTCGCATGTGCCCCACGAACCACACCCCGGTGTGTTCATATTGCGTGGTGGCGACGGCGACTTGCGCTTCCTGCGCAATGAAATGGCCGTAGCAGAGCACTTGCGCACGCACTGGGGCTTTCGCATTGTCGACCCGCTGAAAACCGACGTGCCGAGCATTATCGCGGCGTGCGCGGGCGCCAGAGTGGTGGCCGGGGTCGAAGGTAGCCAGCTGGTTCATGGCGTGAACGTGCTGCAGGCCGGTGGCTCAGTATTGACGTTGCAGCCACCGAACCGTTTTGTCAGTTATTACAAATACCTGACAGACCGCGACCAGCAGCACTTTGGCTTTGTGGTGGGCATGCCGGAAGGCGACGGGTTCAGGATCGACATCGATGAGGTGGAGCGCACCCTGGATTTGATGCCGGTGTAGCTACCGGCCAAGCCTCAGGTAAACGCGCCAGATTTCGGTTCGGAAGGCCAACCATTAGCATTTGGTTTCTCAGCGATGAAACGCAAGAGCTTGCCTCCTTCACGTCTTCGTTTGATGAGCAATCACGATAGCGCCAGCCGCCGGGGTCTCCTGTGCGGCTTCTATCGCAGAAAAGTTCGCTATATCAGCGCCTTACACTTAATTGACCATTATCTAGCAGTACCGAGAAATGCCTGCAGTTTATGTGTGACGGCATTTTGACGAAGCCACCCCTTGCTCATTGAATTTTATTATGGTGTCGGATCATTGACGTAGTGTCATTGTGCCCATAAGCTCAAATCAACAGCGAGGAAGTCTCCCGCTAAACCCACCAATAAATATTTTTATTATCCTCTTTATAGGAGGGGGTTATGCGCTCGACACTGTTCATTAAATCAATATTCTTGTTGGTGCTTTTAAGTGGCGCTGCCCGTGCTGCTGATTCGTATGTCAATCAAAACAGTGTCATTCCTGTCGCAACGGCAGGGTGGTTCTTCGCCTTTGCAGTGATCGGTTTTGTTGCCGTTGCCAATAGAAGAAAGATTTAAACGTTCTCGCGTGGCAAAGGTAATAGGGGGCTTTAACAGTTGATCAATTACGGGGCTTTTTTGGACTGTCGGTAAATTGACGTCTGAGGTTTGTTGTTGATGGCTTCGCAGCCGCTGACAGCTTGTCAATTTTCCAACTGTTGCTATATTCCAGTGGCGACTCATCGCCATTAGCCGTAGGGTGTCGCAGCGGACGGGTCAGGCAGGGTGTCGAGGTGTCAAGGTACAGGGCCTCCAGGAAGGTTGAGGCCATCGCAGCAGGCAGTGCGGTTGCGAAGTGGAGCGAGAGTTGGTGTGCCGTTCTCATTTAGTGCTCTTTGTCAGGCCAGTAGGCCGGAGGGACCCTCATGGTACGTTCATTGTGTTCCGCTTTTTGCGTGCTGATGCTGTGGTCTGGTACCGGCAACGCGGTCGAAAATAGCGCAGCTTATCGGCTCAGCCCTGGCGATGTGGTGATGGTGTCCGTCTGGCAAGAGGACAGCCTGCGTCAAGAAGCCACCGTGCTACCCGATGGCAGTATCACCTTCCCCTTGGCAGGGCGGATCGATGTCGCCGGCCTTGATGCCACGGCCGTTGAAAAACAGGTCGCTGCCAAACTCGAAAAATTCCTCCCCGACCCGAACGTCAGCGTTGTCGTCAAAAGCATCGCCGGCAACCTTGTGTACGTGCAGGGCAAAGTGATCAAGCCAGGGCCCGTACAAATGGCGGGGCCCACGGCCGTATTGCAGGCCTTGAGCATGTCGGGTGGTTTGGACAAATTCGCTGACGAAAGCGACATCAAGGTGGTCCGCGGCCAGGGGGCTTCCCAACGGATTCTGCCCGTGAGATATAAGGACCTGGTTTCCGGGCGTGACATGTCCACCAACATTCAACTTCAGGCTGGCGATACGCTGGTCGTTCCTTGATCTTGCCTTAATAAGAACACTTAATGCCTCTTCTTAGAACAACTAGCATTGCAACGGCAATCATGGTCTTGCCGTTTACGGACGCGGTCCAGGCAGCAAATTGGCAGTCATCGGTGGTGGTACCGACCTCGGTCGAATACGACAGCAACCCGTTGTTGCTGTCGTCTGAAGAAAAGGGTGTGACGCGCACCATCATTGCGCCCGACTACACCCTTGTCGGTACCTTCGACCGCGACGAATTACGGTTGGGTCTTGGCATGCACGTGTTGCGTTCTTCAGACACGGACATCGTCGACGACCGCGAAGACCCCAATGTAAGCCTGGGCTGGCAACGCGACACCGAGAAAGGGCGTTTTGGCCTGGTGGCTCAGTACAACGAAAGCTCTACGTTGTCCGGCATTGTCCAGGACACCGGTGTGGTAACCACCGACGGCACGCAGAAGCTGTATACGCTGGCAGGCAATTGGAGCAGCGCCATCACCGCGCGCAGTACGTTGTCCAACGAAACCAAGTACAGCCGAGCGCGATACGACATCAACACGCTGACCGGCTACAACGAGCTGGGCAACGTGACAACCTGGACCTACGCCTGGAACGAGCGGGCCGATGTGTATACCCGGTTTGGGGTGAGGCGCTATGAGCCCGAACAGGACCTTACTGCGACCGCCTCTAACAGCTACACCCCTGCAGTTGGGGTGAAGTATCAGTTCTCCGAGCGCCTGAGTGCCGATGCGCACGTTGGCGTCAACCAGGTGTCCGGCTCTGAAGGCGGTCGGCGCGGGGAGGGCGGGGCCTCGCTGCTGTATACCGGGGTGCGTTCCGACCTCAGCTTGAGTGCCGAACGCAGCACGGTCGCCAGCGCGGAGGGTGGTTTTGCCGAGCTCGACATGGTGCGCGGTATCTACAGTTACGCGGTCAACGAGCTGACCCGCGTCGGCGCCGATGCCACCTGGCAAGACAGCAAAGGGCAAACCCCCAACACACTGCAAATGTACAGTGTCTGGGCCAGCCGGGAATTTTCGCCTTTTTGGGATCTGCGCCTATCGTTGATGTACAAGGAGCGGCGGCAGGACGATGCACCCACTGCGGACGCAACAATTGTTGGTTTGACGTTGACGTATAGGTACCCCGACCTCTGAACTTCAGCCTGGTGGCCTTTATGAAGTCTGACTACGAGCTTTCCCTTAAAGATTACATCGCCATCATCAAGGATAGGGCCCTGTTATTAGGGATCAGTATCGTAGTCATTCTTGCCGCGACCGTGGTGGTCGCGGTCAGCGTGCCACCGATCTATCAGTCCACCGGGACCATTCTGGTGGAGTCGCAACAGATCTCCCCCGAGCTGGTATCGGCGAACAACAACAGCTTTGCCGATGAGCGCATCGAGGTCATTCGCCAGCGCGTCATGACCCGCGAGAACCTGCTGCGGATCATCGACAAGTACAGCCTGTTCGCTGACAAGCGGCTCAGCGAAAGCGACAAGATCGACCAGATGCGCAATGCCATCGTGGTCGCTACCCTCAGCACGTTCGTCAGAGGGCGGGGTGAGGCCACAGTCGCATTCAATGTGTCCTTCGAGCACAAGCAAGCGCAGGTGGCCAAGGATGTCGCCAACGAACTGGTGACGCTGTTCCTCAACGAAAACCTCAAGCAGCGCACCGAGCGCGCCAACGAAACCACCGAATTCCTGACCCAGGAAGCCAACAAGCTGGGTGCCGAGCTTGCCAGCCTGGAAAACCAGCTGGCGGACTTCAAGCAAGCCCACGCCAATGCCTTGCCTGAGCACCAGTCGCTGCGCATGAGCATGTTGTCGCGTTCGGAGCTGGAGTTCCGGGAGGTCGACCGCGATTACAAGACCGCGCAAGAGGAACTGCGTTACCTGGAGCTTGAATTGTCGGCGGCCAATGCCGGCTTGACCACCAAGGCTGACGGTACCCGGCCGTCCAGTGTCGACCAGCCACAAGACCTGCCCAGCCTCAAGGCCGAGTACGCCCGGCTGCTGACCAAATACAAGGACGCGCACCCGGACGTAGTTGCGGTCAAGCGCAAGATCGATGCCCTGCAGGCCAGCGGCGGCGGCAGCAAGGCTGCGTCGTCGGTCAGCCTGGATGTGGCGAGGGTGCGTGCGCGGATTGGCGCGGCCCAGGAGCGCATCACCTCACTGGCGGAGCAAAAGCGTGAGCTGGTGAAGAAAATGGAAGGCTACGAGGCGGAGATTCTTGAAGCCCCGCAAGTGGAGCGTGGCCTGGTCACCTTGATGCGCGACCACGACAACGCGCGCAAGAAGTACGAAGAAATCCGTGCCAAGGAAATGGGCGCGAAAATTACCGAAAGCCTGGAACAGGAAAACAAGGCAGAGCGTTTTGTGCTGCTGGAGCCACCGCTGCTGCCTGAGAAGCCGATCAAACCCAACCGCAAGAAAATCGCCGCGCTGGGCCTGGTGCTGGCACCGGCAGGCGGTGGCGCGTTGGTGATGCTGCTGGAAATGCTCAATCAGCGGGTACGGGGGGTGGGGGCGTTGGAGAGCGTGTTGGGCAAGCGTGTGCTGGTGACGGTGCCCTTCATTACCACCCAGGCGGAACTGGCAAAGCGTAAACGTTGGCGCAACCTGCTGATCCTGGCGGTGCTTGTGCTGATTGCTATGATGGTAGTGCTGGTGCACGTGTTCTACATGCCGTTGGATGTGTTGCTGTTCAAGGCTATGGCGCGGTTTGAATAGGGAAAGCAGTGATGGACAGGATCAAGCCGGTAGTTGGCAATGGTATTCATCAAGTTTCTCCAGGTGCTGCCCAGGCACCGCAAACCGCCCACGGGGCGGAGCCTCCAGAAGTGCCAGGGCAATTCGATTACGTGAAGACCAAGGTGGTGCCGTTGCGTGCGGAGCACCTTGAGCGCAATCGGATTGTCGCGTTCAACAAGAACTCGAACATGAGTGGGCCGATCGACCTGTTGCGCACGCAGGTGCTGCAGGCGATGGAGGAAAACGGCTGGCGTACCTTGGCCATCACCTCGCCAACGCCCGAGGCGGGCAAGACGGTGCTGGCGATCAACCTGGCCATGAGCATCGCGCACCATACGACCAAGACGGCGCTGCTGGTGGACTTCGACCTGCGTCGCCCCAAGGTCGGCAGCAGCCTGGGCTTGCCGATGGAAAAGGCCCTCAACGAGTTGCTGTCTGACCAGGCCGGGCTGGAAGAGGTGCTGGTCAACCCGACGTTGCCGCGTTTTGTCGTGCTGCCGACGCGGGTGCCTATTCCGATGTCTACCGAAATGCTGTCCTCCCCCCGGGTGAACAACCTGATCAGCGACTTGCGCAGCCGCTATGAGTCGCGCATCTGCATTTTCGATTTGCCGCCATTGTTGAGCTCGGACGATGCAATCACCGTGATGCCCAAGTTCGACTGTGTGTTGTTGGTCGTCGGCAACGGCATGAACAGCAAGCAAGAGATCGAGGAATGCCTGCACCACCTGGCGACAGTCAACCTGATTGGTACGGTGTTGAACAAGGCGGATGAAAAGCCGCGCACCTATTACTGACTATTCACTATCGAGTGTAGGAGCAGCCTTGTGCTGCGAAGAGGCCGGTGACAGCAGCGAAGATTCGCTGTGTTTTCACCGGCCTCTTCGCAGCACAAGGCTGCTCCTACCCCCGATAGTGAATAGCTGAATGATTACGGCCGATGCCACGGGTACTGCAACTCCCCCCCAGGCATGCGCCACGATCTGCTCCGCGGTATCGATCACTTGCTGCACGGAAAAGCTCAGGCCATTGCCCAGGTTGACGCCGTGCTGGGGCCGCCAGCGACCAGGCACGGTGTTGAACAAGGCGGATGAAAAGCCGCGCACCTATTACTGAGCTATTCACTATCGGGGTAGGAGCAGCCTTGTGCTGCGAAGAGGCCGGTGACAGCAGCGAAGATTCGCTGTGTTTTCACCGGCCTCTTCGCAGCACAAGGCTGCTCCTAAACCCGATAGTGAATAGCTGAATGATTACGGCTGACGCCACGGGTACTGCAACTCCCACCCCCAGGCATGCGCCACGATCTGCTCCAGCGATGCATACGCTGGCCGCCAGCCCAACACACTCATCGCTTTGCCAGCATCCGCCACCAACCTGGGCGGGTCGCCCGCACGGCGGGGGGCATCGAGTGTGAGTATCTGCCGCCCCGTCACTGTGCGGGCGGTGTCGATCACTTGCTGCACTGAAAAGCCCAGGCCATTGCCCAGGTTGAACGCCGTGCTGGGGCCGCCAGCGACCAGGTAGTCCACCGCCAGCGCATGTGCCGAAGCCAGGTCGGCGACATGCACATAATCACGAATACAGGTGCCATCGGCGGTGTCGTAATCCCGGCCAAACACCGTGACCGCCTCACGCCTGCCAGCGGCCGCCTGGAGGATCAACGGTATCAGGTGGGTTTCCGGCTCATGGCGCTCGCCCAGCTCCCCGTCAGGGTCAGCCCCTGCGGCGTTGAAGTAGCGTAGGCACACTGACTTCAGCCCGTATGCACGGTCGAAGTCCTCGAGAATTTGCTCGACCATCCACTTGCTGAGCCCATAGGGGTTGATCGGTGCCTTGCCATGCGCCTCGTCGATGGGCACATACAGCGGGTTGCCGTAAACGGCTGCGCTGGAGGAAAACACCAGCCGCTTGATGCCCGCATTCACCATCGCCTGCAGCAATGTCAGGGTGGCCGCTACGTTGTTCTGGTAGTACTTGCCAGGGGCGCAAACCGACTCGCCCACCTGAATGAACGATGCGAAGTGAAAGACCGCATCGAAGTGGCACTCGGCGAACAGCACATCCAGCGCCGGCTCGTCGGCAATGTCGAGCTTGGCCCATTGCACCCCAGGCCCTGGCGACACAAGGTCCGCCACCACCACATCATGGCCCGCGGCCAGCAAGTGCTTGACCATGTGCGAGCCGATATAACCTGCGCCACCGACAACCAGAAACTTCATCCGTGCCTCCTGGACTCTGCTGTTGTACAGACGCCGCGGGTCGTCCCTGAATCGAACAGGTGGGAGTATCAGCTACAGGTCTCTTGAGACTGTAGATGGCCAAATGCCCTATTTCAAGAACAGCCAGTTGGACATGTACTGGCCATCGAACGTGATCACATAGCGCCCGTTCTGGTACGCCACTGGCAATTCCTTGAGTTGCGCTTGTGCATCGCGCGCGAACAGTTTCAGGCCGGCCGCTGCCTTGATGGCCAGCGTGCCTTCGAAGGGCTCGACATTGAACGGTGTCTTGTCGTCGGCCTTGGGCACAGCCCGGGTGCCCAGTGAGATCAGCAGGCTGCGAGCCTGGCCCAGCGGTTTGGCATCCAGGCTCTGCACGACGACACTGGCATAAGGCGTCTTTGCCTGTACCTCGACCTGCCCAAGGTTGAGGGTTCGACCGCCCAGCCAGCCGGTCGCCGCCTGGGTCAGGGGGGTATCGATGGTGTAGAGGCCTTGTTGCCAGTTGCGCTTGAGCTCCCCGGTATCGGTTACCGACTCGGTGGCGTCAGGGGGCAGCAACGATTGGGCAGGGTCACGCAGCACTTGGGCATCGGCCGGGATGATGCTGGGTTTCAGCCAGGGCAACTCCGGCGTCTGCGGCATGGCGATCTGCAGCCTGCCTTTTTCCATGGCGGTGCGCAGCAGCAGCGAGTTGCGCGGCGTGATGTCCTGGTTGAACAAGGTGGCGGGTGTTGGCG
Organism: Pseudomonas sp. 5.2; assembly: GCF_059025405.1. NCBI lineage: Bacteria > Pseudomonadati > Pseudomonadota > Gammaproteobacteria > Pseudomonadales > Pseudomonadaceae > Pseudomonas > Pseudomonas sp. 5.2. The sequence continues at coordinate 105,982 of NZ_JBYBHH010000005.1, read as the reverse complement.
CGAAGACGTAACGGGTGGTGGCTTGCTGCACGTCCGCACGGCGGTAGAGCAGGGCAGCCGCGGGGAGCGTGGCCAGCATGGCTGGGTCGTTGTACGCGTGCCAGTTGTCTGCCGTGCGCCAACCGCTGTTGAAGGCCTGCTGGCTATAGGCATATTGCATCATGGCGTCCCAGCCTTGGTGGCTGGCCGTGCCCGCCACATACAGGGGCAGCGAATGGCGGTCGGGCAGGGGGAAGGGTTCAGCGTTCCATTCGGTGACCGTCAGGGGCAGGCCGACGACCTGGGCCGCGGCAATCCAGTTGATCATCCCGTCGCTGGTCAGCGGGTTCTTCTCGAGCTGGCCGATGGCGCCGTAGCTGTGCGCATCGATCACATCGCCCGAGGTCAGCGCGGGCAGCGCGCTCAGGCCATTGCCGCCCCAGGTGCTGGTGGTGGCAATGGGTACCTTGACCCCCAGACTGCGCAGGTGCGCAATCATGTCGACATCGAAACGGCGTTCCAGATCATTCAAGAAGAGCTTCGACGGACCATGTTCCCAGGCGCGCCAGGTGCGGTCTTCAGACAGGTTATTGCGCTGGGCGAAGGCATCTGCCTGCTCCCGGTAAAGCTTGGTGTGTGCGGGGACTTTTTTGTCCGGCATCAGGGCGTTGCCGTAGTGCTGGGTGATGTCGTTCTCGTTGGTGATCAAAACCGCAGCAATGGCCGGGTCGTCTTTGTAGGCTAGGCCGGTGTAGGGGTTCACATGGGTCATGTACTGCTCAATAAAGCGTTTCATGGCCTTTTGAATGCTCTGGTTCACATAGGCGTAGCCTTTAAGGTCGACCCTGGGCTCGCCCTTGGCCAGCTCATCGAAATCTTCGATGTTGTCATTGGCGGTAAGGGCGCGCTGTACGTGCATGTCGAGCCAGACGTAGATGCCCTCGTCCTTGAGGCTTTTGACCCACAGGTCGATCTTGCGCAGCGACTCGGCATTGAGCTGCTGGGTATCGCGAATCAAGGTGCCGTCGCCAAACACGTTCGGGCTGACCCACGGGGAGTCGTGGTGGTGCAGCCGGACGAGGTTGAAACCCAGTGCCGACAGGCGTTTGGCCTGTTTGATGATTTCCTCGTCTGGCGTCTTGAACAGCGAGTACGCAGACAGGTTGGTGCCCCAGAAACGCACGGGGGTGTTGTCCTCGAACGCCAGTTGCTCGCCGGAGGCCTTTACAAAGCCGCGCTTGCCTGCTGGTTTCTCGGGTGCGTTGAGAAAAGACAGGTCGACCGGCGAGGTTTGCCAGTCAAGCTGGTCGTCGGGCCACTGCGCGGGGTCTTGCAGGCCAAAGCGCTCGGTGGGGGTTGGGCCCAGCTCGATATCGCCCGTCACGTTCAACGTCGCCTTGATCTGCTGCTGGCCGGCGCTGATGGGGTCTTTGTAGAAGAACGCGCGGATCTCGGCATTGCTACCCGGTTCGAAGTACACCTTTGCCAGTGCAGGTTCGAAGCGCATCTCGATGCGCCTGCCTTGCGCATCCTTGCCCCAGGACCAGCCACGGTTGTCGGGCAACAGCACGGGCGCGCCCATCTCCCCATTGAACAGGGCCGGGTCGAACTGGAAAACGATGCCGCCGCCCATCACGTTGGACTGCCTGCTGTGTGCGGTCAGGTCGAACGCCCAGCTCAAGGTTTGTGTTTGCGGCTTGCGGATATCCGCCGTCAGGTCGAAGTCCAACTGCTTGTTCTTGCCCTGCAGGGTGTAGCTGTAGGGCGCATTGACCTTCATGGCAGTGTAGAAGCCAGTCCAGCTCCAGTTAGCCGCCCAGAAGTCGAACTTGGCTTTCATCACCTGCCCGCCACCGCGTGTCACGCTGGGCAGGCCGTTTTGCTCTTCGACGCTGACGACCCACCCGGAGGCCCAGCCAGCCTGGGACATGACGGCCAGGCCAACGAACAGGGATACCCGCATGAAGGGGCGCAAGGGGAAACGGCTCATGGGCATCACCTGGTTTGAAGGCCGGCAGCGGGAAGGTCGCTGGCCTGGCTGGAACGGAGCCTGCGCACCCGCTGTATGTAGGCCACCCCAAGCCCTGCGACCGACCAGTACACGGTGGGGATGATAGTGATGCTGCTGACGGTGAAGATGATCACCAGGATCCCCACCAGCGTCGCCAACAGCGCCCGGCCCAGTTGCCGTTGCTCGTCATCCTTGTCGGGGAACGCGCGCATGGCCTTGCGGATGCCCAGCAACACGGTGACGAAAAACGCCACGAACAGCGCGAGCCCGACCAACCCGACCCGCAGGGCCAGGCTGACGTAGGTGTTGACGATGTCGATAATGCCTTCCCCCTGAATCATCGACTGCATTTCAGGGGTGTTACGGAAGTCGAACGAACCGAACAAGGGGTTACGCTGGATCACGATCCAGGAGTTGTCGATCAAGCGTTCCCGGTAGGTGATGTTCTCTTTTTCGATATTGCCGATGAAAGGCAACAGGTCCAGCACCTTGTCGCCCCCAGGTAGCACAGTCAGCAGCGGCAGAGCCAGTACGCCGGCAAGGGCAAGCACAGTCAGGCGCTTGATGGCGCCTTTGCCCATGGCAATGAACACCACGACGATGACCACGGCGCCAATCCAGGGGCCGCGGGACAACGGCGCGAAAAGCCCGGCAGCCAGCAGCAGGGCGCCGAGCACCCGCTGCAGCTGGCTGCGCACATACCCCTGGACGAACAGGTACAGGCCGATGGCCACACTCATCACGTAGCCCAGTGCAATCGCCTGCCCGGTGGTGGCGCTGGCGCGCAATGAGCCGCCACGGCTCAGGTAGCCGGACATGCTCCACTGCACGCCCATGGCATCGATCAGGGCGTTGTACAGCAGCCAGTGGCGGACGAACTCGGCAACGCCGATCAGTGCCAGGACGAAGGATGCCAGCACGAATGCCAGCATGGCGTCCTTGAAATCGCTGATTTCCTTGAGCCCTCGGCTGGCGACGTAGTAGGGCAAGAACACATCGACATACAGGTAGAGCGCCTGGCGCAAGGTGTCGGTCAGGGTGGTTTCACGCAGGTACAGCACACTCATCAGCACCAGGCTGGCCGCCAGCAGCTTGTCGGGCCAGGTGCGGCCAAAGCGCAGGGTATCGCTTTGCCTGCTCAGGGCCAGCGCTGCCGGCAGCAACACGCACAGCGTCAGCAGGCGAACATGGTTGAGGTCGACCAGGTAGTTGACCACGCCAAACCCAGGTATTTGCACCGAGGCCGGCGGAATCAGGAACAGCAACATGAAAAACAGCGCCATGGCATTGCGTTCGCGCCGCCCGGCGATGTACATGATGAGCCCGGCAGCGGCCACGTACACCCAGAAGCTGTGGGAGGCGAAGGCCACCAGCGTCAGGACGAACCACAGGTTACGCCGGCGCTTGAAGTCGCTGTAGGGGATGAGGTCTGTCGCCGGGCGGCGCGCCATGACAAAAACGACGCCTGCCAGAAACAGAATGACGATCAACGCACGAAAATGTTCAGGCATTGGCTAAGGACACCTTTCCCTTGGTGGGCACGGCTAGCATCATGGCTAATTGAAACTATAGTGACTTTTAGCCAATCAGTCAGAGATTGAAGTCATGCCGTCGATTGATGTGTCAGCCTCCGCGAGCCTGCGCAAGCGCGCACTGAAGGCCGGGTCATGGAACCTGGTGTCGCTGGTGGCGTCACAGGTCATGCGCCTGGGCGGCAACCTGATCATGGCCCGTTTGCTGCTGCCGGAAATGTTCGGTGTGATGGTCATCGCCACCACGGTTTCGGTACTCCTGCACTTGCTGTCCGATGTTGGCCTGCGCCAGAACATCATCCAGAGCCACCGGGGCGACGACCCCGAGTTTCTCAATACCGCCTGGACCGTCCAGATCATCCGCGGCTTCGTGCTGTTTGCCCTGACCTTGCTGCTGGCCGCCGCCTCCTGGTTCGCGCAGCTGGCCAACCTTTGGCCGGCGGACTCCACTTACGCCGCGCCCGAGCTGCCGATGGTGCTGGCGGCGACTGGCCTTTCGGCCATCATCTGGGGATTCCAATCGACCAAGATAGATGTCGCCGTACGAACTTTCCAACAGAAGCGCGTGGTATTGGTGGACCTGGCCTCGCAAGTGGTCGGTTTGATCGCGATGCTGGTGATCGGTTATTTCACCCGGTCGATCTGGTCGCTGGTGATCGCCGGCCTGGTCAGCGCCCTGGCGGGGACCTTGCTGGGGCACCTGGCGCTGGAAGGGCCGAACAACCGCCTGCAGTGGGACCGAAGCGCGCTGAACGAGCTGATTGTGTTTGGCCGCTGGATCCTGCTGTCGTCGATGGTCGGTGTACTGGCCATGTACGGTGACCGGATCTGGTTTGGTGCGAGCATGACAGCGGGGCAGTTGGGGGTGTACTCGATTGCCGTGCTGATCCTCGGGTCCGTGCAGACCGGGTTGCTGAAACTGGTGGGCTCGGTGGCGCTGCCCGCGTTCAGCGAAGCCGCTCGGGAAGGTGACAAGGCACGCCTGAAGGCGCTGTACTACCGTTTCAGGTTGCTGGTCGACCTTGTGATGCTGTTTGCCTGCGGGGTGTTCCTGACCGCCAGCCCGCTGTTGATCGGCTGGATGTACGACGCGCGCTATACCGAGGCGGGTACGATTCTTGCGATTCTTTCGCTGTCGTTCTTCACGCTGCGCTATACCTTGGCACATCAGATATGGATTGCCCTGGGCCTGACGAAATACCAGGCCATGGACAACATCATCCGGCTAGTCTCGTTATGGGGGTTGTTGCCACTGCTGCTGGCGATTGGCGGTGTCGACTACGCAATCTGGGGGGTGGCCCTGCATACCTTCCCGACGCTGCTGTTGATCGTCTACGTTAACTGCAAGCTGGATATCTTCAGTGTCAAACGCGAGTTGGTGGTACTGCCGATGGTGGCCGTGGGGGCACTCTGTGGGCTGTTGGCGACCCGTTTCTTCGAGTGGCTGTGATGAGGCCAGAGGCGGGCGATGGTGCAATGTGGGGGCGGTCGAGTGACTGATTGTTAACACTTCATCGAGATAGGTCTGGGGATCATGGGGAAGCTTACGTTGTGTACTCCGCAGTTGGGTCGTAGGGGTTTTCTCCAGAGCTGTGTCCTGCTGGGCGTTGGCGGCGCGGTGTTTGGGGTGGCCGCAGACGTTGCACGCAAACCCGTCGAAAAAACCGGGTTCGTGGTGATCAACGGCTGGGTGTTGCCTTCTCAGTACTTCCGGAACGAGCCAGCATGATCAAGGACTATCAGCAGCAGAAAACGCTGCGTGACGACTATGATTTTTGCATCATCGGGGCCGGCCCCGCTGGCATTACCCTGGGCCTGCGGCTGGCAGCTGCGGGTTGGAACGTGCTGCTGGCCGAGGGCGGTGGGCGTGAGTATTCGCCGCACTCGCAAGGGCTGTACACGTGCGCCTCGACGGGGCTCGAACTGTACGCCGCAGAAACACGCCTGCGTTACCTGGGCGGCACGTCCAACCACTGGGCAGGGCGCTGCCGGCCGTTCACCCCCTCAGACTTCGCCATGGCGCCGCCCGGCGACTTGCCCGGCTGGCCGATCCCCTACTCGGAGATCGAGGGCTACCTGGCTGCGGCCATGGACATCGTCGATTTGCCGCCAGGCTCGGAGTTTCACGCGATGAACACCGGGCTTGCGGGTGATGACTTCGAACCCGACCGCTTCCTGCTGAGCCCCCCAACGCGCTTTGCGCAGAAGTACGCGACTGCACTGAACGAAACCCACGGGCTGGACGTATTCATCAATTGCAACTGCGTCGACCTGGAGTTCGACAAAGCCTCGGGCCATGTGGTGGCTGCGGTGGTGTCCGATTACGACCGTCATCGTCAGCGCGTGGTGGCCAGAAACTTCATCCTGGCGACGGGCGCCATCGAGAATGCCCGGCAGTTATTGAACAGTGAATCCCTGTTGGCCGCGGGTATCGTCAACAAGGAAGGGCTGACCGGGTGTTGCTTCATGGAGCACCTGAACATCGACATGGGCACGTTCATCCTGAAGTCGGACCAGGACACCCAGATGCGTCAGTACTACACCACCGACGCCTTTGTTGAGGAATACCAGGCCGGTAAAGGCAATATCACCGCTGCACTGCTCTCGGACGTGCAGACGTATGGCCGCACGGCCGAGGTCAAACACTTTCTGGAAAACCTTGCCTGTGACATGGGCGTTGCCGACAAGATCGCCTTGGTCGCCAAGTTCAGTTGCCCGGGCGACGGTGTGATCGGCACCATGATCGAGCAGTTTCCCAACCGGCAAAGCCGCATTTCATTGCTGAATGAGAAAGACGAGCTGGGGGTGGCCAAGGTCAACGTGCATTGGGCACTGAGCGAAAGTGACAGGCATACCATCAAGTGCATCGGCACCGAACTGGCCAAGCAATTTGCCGACATGGACTTGGGCTTCGTCAAGCTCAACGACTTCGTCTACGACACATCGGTGCCGTTGAAGATGGCGCCACATGCCCATCACATGGGCACCACGCGCATGGCTGCGTCACCTGAGTTCGGTGTGGTCGACGCCAATTGCAAAGTGTTCGGCACCCAGAATCTCTATGTGGCGGGAAGCAGCATCTTTGCCAAGGGCGGCGCGTCCAACCCGACCATGCCGTTGTTGCAGTTTGCCGTCAGGTTGGCGGACCACCTCAATGAAAAGTTGAAATCGGCTACGGGTGCCGCGGTGTAACGCACGTTGTAAACGGGTTGAGTGCGAGGCGGTCAGCACCAAGAAGAATGAGACCGAAGTCGCCTCAGGGACAGTTCAGAATCGCTTTGATTGTGAGGCTCGCAGAATGAATGGATGGATACGGAGTGCACTGACGCGTTATGTCAACTCGACCGGGCGGGGAAGCTCGACGTACAAGAAGTTGTGTAATCCAACGGGGCGAGAGTGGGGGAGCTATCTAACCCGTTGGGGTAAGTTTCATTCGGTAGGGGCCAACTTTCATATGAACCCAGGGTGCAACGTGACCGACCCTGCGCTGGTGCGCATCGGTAACAACGTCGGCCTGTCGGATTGCACACTGATCGGCCACGACGGCGTGGTGGCATTGATCGAGCTCTGCTACGGGAAACACCTCGACTCGGTCGGCTATATCGACATCAAGGACAACTGCTTCATCGGCCATGGCGCGATTGTGATGCCCCGCGTGACCATCGGGCCCGATGCGATCGTCGCTGCCGGTGCGGTGGTCACCAAGGATGTGCTGCCGGGCACCGTGGTGGGTGGCAACCCGGCCAAATTCATCTGCACCACCGAAGCACTGATCAAGAGGGTGGAGGAGCGCTGCGAAAGCTACCCGTGGATAGAACTGGTCAAACAGCGCAAAGGTGCCTTTGACCCGACCGTGGAGCCTGCCCTTGCCGCGCAACGACGGCAGTACTTCTTCGGGGACAGTAGCAATGGATAGAAAACCCGTCGATGTGATGGTGGTCAATTTCAATACTGCGTCCTTGCTGCAGCCCATGTTCGATGCGCTGCGCCAGGCCGACAGCGAAAAGCTCGCCAGTTACCTGGTCGTCGACAATGCCTCGGTCGATGATTCTGTGGAACGCATGGCCAAGGTGTGCCCCGAGGCGCTGTTGCTGAGCAACAAGAAGAACGTCGGTTTCGGGCGCGCCAACAATCAACTGCTGGCGCACTTGAAGGGCAAGTACGCACTGCTGCTGAATACCGATGCCTTCGTGGCGGCCGATTCACTGGCCAAGACCATCGAGTACATGGACAACCACCCCGAGTGCGGCGTGCTGGGCGTGCGCCTGGAGGGCCGCGATGGCGACCTGCAACCCAGTTGCCGCTACTTCCCGACACCCCTGAACGTTTTTGTCGGCCGTACCGGGCTGGGCCGTTTCTTCCCAGGGTTGAAAATGGTCGATGAGATGACCTGGGACCATGGCTCGGTACGTGAATGCGATTGGCTGCCCGGTTGTTTCTACCTGGTACGTCGCGAAGTGTTGGACCAGGTGGGCCTGTTCGATCCGCGCTACTTCCTCTATTACGAGGAGGTTGACCATTGCAAGCGGGTCAAGGAAGCGGGCTGGAAGGTCGTCTTCTATCCCCATACCACGGTGGTGCATATCGGCGGCGAAAGCTCCAAGTCGGTCAGCGAACTGGAAGCGGCCAGCCGGCAGATTTCCAGCTACCAGATCGAAAGCGAACTGCTGTACTTCCGCAAGCACCACGGCGTTGCCGGGCTGGCGCTGCACATGCTGCTGGTGTGTGTGGGTGACCTGGTACTGGCACTCAAGGCACTGTTGAAGGGGCGAGGTCGCGCGGCGATCCGGGCGTGCTGGCGGCACTGCCAAACTACCTGGTCGCTGTTGTTCAAGACACGGTTCGCAAGCCAACCCACACGGTAGGTGACGTCATGTTCGAGAATATCCGCGCCGACTTGCGTGCACACGGTGGTGATTGGGGCGCCCAGGGGTTTTGGGTATTGCTGGTGTATCGCTTCGGGCGCTGGCGCTATAGCGTGCGCCCAGCACTGTTGCGCAAACTGTTCTCCATCCTCTACAAGATCCTGTTCAAGTTCGTGCAGATCATCACGGGTGTTGAATTGCCCTGCGAGGTCGTGATCGGCCGCAACTTCGTCATCGACCATTTCGGCGGTATCGTAATCAGCGGTTATGCCCGCTTTGGCGATGACTGCCGGATTCGCAACGGCGTGGTGGTGGGGCTGAAGAATGTCAGCGAGCCGATTGCGCCGGTGTTCGGCAATAACGTCGATATTGGCACAGGGGCCAAGGTGCTGGGCAACATCCGCATCGGCAACAACGTGGTCATCGGCGCCAACGCCGTGGTGCTGGTGGACGTGCCAGACAACGCGTTGGCGGTCGGCGTGCCTGCGACCATCAAACTGCGCAACCCCACCGAGGCGGCGCAGTGCACGGTCGAGTGAGGCCCATGGAGACAGGTATCGGCGTTGTAGTGATTGGACGCAACGAGGGCCTGCGCCTGGAGCGCTGCCTGCGCTCGTTGGCGCACGGTGCGGACCGGGTGGTGTACGTGGACTCAGGCTCCACCGACGGTTCCGTGCAGATGGCACAGGCCCAAGGGGTCGAAGTGCTGGCGCTAGACATGAGCCGGCCGTTTACCGCAGCCCGGGCCCGCAACGAGGGCTTCACCCGCCTGCAACGCCTGTTGCCGTCGATACGCTACGTGCAGTTTGTCGACGGCGACTGCGAGGTGGATGCGGCCTGGCTGGGCAATGCCCAGGCCTTTCTTGATGCACGCCCAGACGTAGCGGTGGTATGCGGGCGGCGCCGTGAGCGGTTCCCGCAACGCTCGGTGTACAACCTGCTGTGTGACCTGGAATGGGACACGCCCATCGGTGAGGCCAAGGCCTGTGGGGGGGATGCGTTGATGCGCGTCGATGCCTTCACGCAAGTGAGCGGCTTTCGCCCGGACCTGATCGCCGGCGAAGAGCCGGAACTGTGCGTTCGCTTGCGCGCGAAGGGGTGGAAAATCTGGCGCCTGGCCGCTGAGATGACCTTGCACGACGCTGCCATGACGCGTTTCAGCCAGTGGTGGCGGCGCAGCTTGCGCGCCGGCCATGCCTATGCCGAGGGTGCCTTTTTGCACGGGCGGGCGCCAGAGCGCCATTGGTTGCGAGAGTCCCGCCGCGCTTGGCTCTGGGGCTTGGGCATCCCCCTGGCGATCGTGTTTGCCAGTGGCCTGCTGGGTGTGTGGGCGCTGCTGCTGTTGCTGATCTACCCGCTGCAAGCGGTGCGCCTGGCGCGTCGCGCTGGCAAGCCGACACGCGAGCGCTGGCTGCAGGCGGTGTTCCTGGTGCTCGGCAAATTCCCTGAAATGCTTGGGCAGGTAAAGTTCCTGATGAACAGGTTCTCTGCCGGCAAAGCCGTGCTGATCGAGTACAAATGAGATTCCTATGATTGCCAGATCGATAGTGAAAAGTGTGCTCACCCTGCAGCCCGGCTACTCGCTGCGGGCCTTGAACAACAAGGTCAAGCTGACGCGGCAGATCACCCGCGAGTGGCCCGCGCTGAAGGCCTTCATGCAGCGCATGTCGACAGCGCTGGGTGATGACCGATTTGCAAGGCTTGGGGTCGATTGCATTGGCGTCGTGCAGTGGCCCTACATCAGCAAGGGCTGGGAGGCGCAGGAGCGGCTCGGTGTGGTGGCGTCGCATTTTGAGGTGGTTGCCCGGCAGTTTCCCACGTTGCTGCTGCTCGGTCGCGACGAGCGCCTGACCCTGTGCGACCTGTCGGCCTATTCGAAGGGCTGCGCCCTGGTGCTGGACCGGCCGATCTGGTTCAAGCGCGAAGGGGAGCTGGTGCTAAACCTGTTCCAAGGGGATTTGCGCGTGGCGTCGCTGGCGTTCAGCCTGTGCCGCCAGCACGGTGAGCTGTGCGTGTTCATCGGCGCCGTGCAGGGCATTCACAAAGGCATCGACAGCGAAACTTCGCTGAACATCTACCGTGACCTGACCAAGGACTTCGAGGGCCTGCGCCCGCGCAGCTTCCTGCTGGAGGCCTTCAAGTGCATCGCCAGAACGCTGGGGGTGGTGCGCATCTACGCAGTTGGCGATGCGCACCGGCATCATCGCCATCCTTACTTTGGCGCTGACAAGGCGCACGACCTGGCCGCCCATTACGATGCCATCTGGCTGGAAAACGGCGCAACGCCTTCGGAGCGCGACGACTTCTTCAGCCTGCCGCTGGCCGCTGCCAAACGCGCCGCAGACGACATCGCGCCCAAGAAACGTGCGATGTACCGCCGCCGTCATGCCTTGCTGGATGAGGTATTCGCGCGCGTTGAAGCGGCTTTATCAGGCAGCGAGCCCGTCCATGGGCTACAAGGGATGAAGGGGGATGTGCTTGAACGTGCATCGGCAGGGAGCCCGCCGCCGGCGATCGACAGCCTGAAGTAACGGGTTGCAGTTGGTAAGGCTCATTACGCAGGCATTGATCTGGATTCCTATGCGCATTGCTTACTTCATCAATCAGTACCCGAAAGTCAGCCATAGCTTCATTCGACGCGAAATTCTGGCGTTGGAGCGCCAGGGCATGGAGATCCAGCGCATTGCCTTGCGGGGTTGGGATGCCGAACTGCAGGATGACGAGGACATCGCCGAGCGGGGCAAGACCCGCTACGTGTTGCAGCATGGCCTGAAGGGGTTGTTGGCGCCCACGCTGCAGGTGCTGCGTGCCGAGCCACGACGCTTTTTCGCCACCCTGTGGTTGGCCCTGCGCCTGGGCCAGCGGGCGGACCGCGCCTGGCCCTATCACCTGGTGTACCTGGCCGAGGCCTGTCAGGTACTGCTCTGGTTGCAGGCCTTTGGCGCGAAGCATGTTCATGCGCATTTTGGCACCAACTCCACCGAGGTGGTGATGCTGGCCCATGCCCTTGGCGGGCCTGCCTACAGCTTTACCGTGCACGGGCCGGAAGAATTCGACAAACCACAGTTTCTGCACGTGGGCGAAAAAGTCCGGCGCGCCGCGTTTGTGGCGGCGGTCAGCTCGTATGGGCGCAGCCAGTTGTTCCGTTGGGTGGCGCACGAGCACTGGGAGAAGGTGAAGGTCGTGCATTGCGGCCTGGAGCGCGACTTCCACGCGGTTGCCGCCGTTGTCGCACCCTCGGCGCCACGCCTGGTGTGCGTCGGGCGCCTGTGCGAGCAGAAGGGCCAACTGTTGCTGATCGAGGCGGCCCACCTGCTGGCCACCCAAGCCATTGCATTCGAGCTGGTATTGGCGGGTGATGGCGAAATGCGCGAGCAGATCGAGGCCTTGGTCACTCGGTATGGTCTGCAGGCGCAGGTACGCATCACCGGCTGGATCAGCAGCGCCCAGGTGCGGGAGGAAATCCTCGCTGCCCGTGCGCTGGTGCTGCCGAGTTTCGCCGAAGGCCTGCCGGTGGTGATCATGGAGGCCATGGCATTGCGCCGGCCGGTGCTGACCACCTACGTGGCCGGCATCCCGGAGTTGGTGCGCCAGGGCGAAAACGGCTGGTTGTTCCCCGCCGGCACGGTAGAGGAGTTGGCTGCGGCAATGGCCGACTGCCTGTCGCAACCGGCCGACGTGTTGCAGCGCATGGGTGAAGCCGCTTACCAGCGGGTGCTGCAACGCCACGATATCGACACCGAGGCCGCCAAGCTGGCCCGCTACTTCAAGGCATCCGCATGATCAGCATCGTGGCGTGGTTATTAAGCCTGGTGGCGTTTTGCATCTTCGTGCCCGCGCTGGTGCTGTTTGCGCAGGTACTGCTGGCGTGCCTGCCGGTGCGATCACGACCTGGGGCGGATGGCAGGCGCCCGCGCGTGGCGGTGCTGGTGCCCGCGCACAACGAGGCCTTGATCATTCGGTCGACCCTGGCCAGTGTCGGCCCGCAATTGCTGGCGCATGACCGCTTGCTGGTGGTGGCGGACAACTGCACCGACGACACCGCGCAGTTGGCACGCAGCGCGGGCGCTGAGGTGGTGGAGCGCGACAACGACCTGTTGCGCGGCAAGGGGTATGCGCTGGACTTTGGTGTACGGCATCTGGCGCAGCGTCCACCCGAGGTGGTCATTATCGTTGACGCCGATTGCCAGGTGGGCGAGGGCACCATAGACCTGCTGGCACGCCGTTGCCTCGAAACTTCACGGCCGGTACAGGCGCTGTACCTGATGCGCGCGCCCGCCGGCGCGGGCCTGAAGGTGCAAATCGCGGAATTTGCCTGGCGGGTCAAAAACCTCGTTCGCCCGCGTGGTTGGGCACGCTTGGGCTTGCCCTGCCAGCTGATGGGCGCGGGTATGGCCTTCAGTTGGCGCGACCTGGCTGCGGTCGACTTGGCCAATGGACACCTGGTGGAAGACTTGAAGCTTGGCCTGGACTTTTGCCGAATCGGCAAACCGCCGCTGTTTTGCCCGGATGCGCAGGTCACCAGCCAGTTTCCGCTTAGCCAGGAAGGCTTGAGCAGCCAGCGCACCCGCTGGGAGCATGGCCACCTGGGGGTGATCCTGGCCGAGGTGCCCAAGCTGCTGGTGAGCGCGGTCACTCGGCGTAACGCGCCCTTGCTGGCCATGACCCTGGACCTGCTGGTGCCGCCATTGGCGTTGCTGGTCATGGCCCTGGTAGGGGTTGCATGTGTTGCCTGGCTGGCCGCGCTGCTGTTCGGTATCACTGCACCTGCATGGGTCGCCACGGGTGCCCTGGTCATGCTGGGTGTTGCAGTTCTGCTGGCGTGGGGCCGGTTTTCTCGTGAACTGATCCCCTTTTCGGTCTTGCTTTACGCCCCGTTCTACGCCGCGAGGAAGATACCCCTGTACCTGGGGTTCTTGATCAAGCGACAGGTGGAGTGGGTGCGCTCGAAACGGGATGACAGCTAATGGGCGAATGGCAAAGCAGCTGGAAAGCGATTATCGGCAAACTTCAGACCGTGAGTGACCCTGCACACGAGCAGCGCTTGCTCGAGGCCCTGTGCCAACCTGAGGCGCCCACGGTGCTGGGTTTCGTCAACGCCCACGCCATGAACCTGGTCGCGGGCAATGCCAATTACTGCCAATCGCTGGCCTCGGCCGATGTGCTGCTGCGCGATGGTGCCGGCATGTCAATCCTGTATCGCCGCCTGGGGCTGGCTCCTGGGCTGAACATGAATGGCACGGATTTCATCCCCAAGCTGCTGGCGGCCTTCAAGGGGCGGCGGGTGGCATTCTGGGGCACTCAGGAGCCGTTCTTGAGCCGGGCCGTAGCGTGCAGTGAGGCGCGGTTTGGCGTGTTGCCGGTGTCGGTTCACGACGGGTTTGCTGAAATGGCCACCTACCTGGAGCTTGCGCGGGCAACGCAGCCAGAGCTGATCGTGCTGGGCATGGGGATGCCCAAGCAAGAAGCCGTTGCCGCTCGCCTGGCTGCCAGTGGGGGGCCGTGCCTGATCGTGTGTGGCGGGGCGATTCTGGATTTTCTCGGCGGCAAGGTCAGCCGGGCACCGCAATGGCTACGGCGATTGGGCGGGGAGTGGGTCTACCGCTTGCTGAGGGAGCCCAGGCGCTTGTTCATGCGCTACGTGGTGGGCAACCCGCTGTTCCTGTTGCGCACCCTGTTGTGCACCAAGGCAATGACGCTCGAGGCCCGAAACACCCCAAGGCGCATCTGATGATTCTGCCACCTGAATCGTCTGAAACGGCCAAAAGCCAGGGCAGGGGTGATTCTGCCCGCTGCGTGGGCGGGCGACTGCTACAGTAATAGCAAGCGCCCAGGGGGGCGGCGAAGACCATTCAGTGTACAGGATCATATTTTAAAGGCTGGTATTGATTGACTGAATAAGCTGCCGGGCATTTGCTACGCGCTAATTAATGAGGTCTGAAATGGTTCTCGAACCCAGAAGCAGTCGTTCCTTACTTCAACGAAGAAGCAGCGTAAGTAACGCCATTCAGGCCGGCCTTGATGGGATTGCAGTCACCGGCGTCGCCTGGTACTTGATCTACGATCAGTTTGGTCACATTACTTCGGATTATGTGATCATGCTGCTCTTGTTGATTGGGGCGCTGGCCGTTATTTATGATCATTATGCGATCTATCGGACCAACGTTGGCTTGTCCATCAAGGCGTTCAGGTTATTCAAGGCCTGGTCAGCAACGTTTTGTTTTCTGGTGGTCATGGCGTTTTTGACCAAACAGAGCGAAACGTATTCGCGGTTGTTGGTGGTGCAGTTGTTTGTCATTGGTTATGTCGTGCAGTTGTTTTTGCATTTTGCAGTGCGTGAACTGCAAAAACGGTTTACCGCGCACGCCCGGCTGGACAACGCACTGATTATTGGCGCCGGCGACCTGGCCAACTTCCTGCACCAGAAGATCAGCAACAACCCGTGGTTCGGTGAGCGTGTGCTGGGGTGTGTGTTGATAGACGATGTGGCTGAGCAGGGCGCGCCTGATGCAAAGCAACGCCTGCCTGTGCTGGGCCACGTCGCTGACCTTGACGAGATCGTTGCCAAACATGCCATTCGCACGGTGTACTTGGTGACGCCATTAGGCGGCTCGGCGGTCATTAACGAAGTGTATTTGAAGTTGCTCGACAAGTGCATTGCAGTGAACTGGGTGCCGGATATCTTCTCGCTGCGTTTGATCAACCACAGCGTCCGCGAAATTGCCGGTATCCCGGTATTGACGTTGTCAGAAACGCCGTTGACCGGTATGAGCCTGTTTCTTAAAAACCTCGAAGACCGAGTACTCGCCGCACTGATATTGTTGTGTGCATCGCCGGTGCTGTTGGCAGTGGCCATTGCGATCAAGCTAGACAGTCGCGGCCCGGTATTCTTCAGGCAAGAACGCATGGGCTGGACCGGTGAATCGTTCCGCATCTGGAAGTTCCGCAGCATGCATGTTCACCAACCGGAAAACGGTGTGGTCAAACAGGCCCAGAAGAACGACCCGCGGCTGACCCGCGTTGGGGCTTTTATTCGCAAGACCAGCCTGGATGAACTGCCGCAGTTGTTCAATGTATTGACCGGCGAAATGTCGTTAGTGGGGCCGCGCCCGCATGCACTTCAGCACGACACGCTGTATTCGCAGGATATTGTCGACTACTTCGCGCGACACAACATCAAGCCCGGCATGACAGGCCTGGCACAGGTCAGGGGGTTCCGGGGTGAAACCAAGGACATCGAGCAGATGATCCAACGGGTCGACTCGGACATCGAGTACATCAACAACTGGTCCTTGTGGCTCGATTTCGTCATTTTGGTGCGCACGCTGAATGCTTTTACCGGCAAGCAGGCCTATTAGCCGGGGCCGACCAGCGGCCCCGTGGCAGGCACTCAACCCAACGGGTGCAATTCCCTGAACCCACGGGCCTCTTCCACCAGCCAGTCATGCACCGCGCGGGCACCGGGCTGGGTCAGCCCGCCCGGTGGGTAATGCACCACGTAGCGCTTGTGGTTGGCGATCGCCACGCCGAACGGCACGATCAGCGCCCCCCGTTCCAGTTCATCGTTGAGCAAGGTCCGCCGCGCGATTGCTACGCCAACCCCGGCAATCGCCGCTTCGATGGTCAGGTGGTTGCGGTTGAAGGTGTGGCCCCTGCGCACGTCCAGGCCACCTGCGCCAATGCCTTCCAGGTAGAACTCCCATTCAGCGTATTCCGAGGCCCCCCGCCAGGCGGTGATGTCGTGCAGCAGCGGGTAATGCGCCAGGTCAGCCGGCCCGTGCAGCGGCGGGCGACCGCGCAGCAGGGCGGGGGAACAGACGGGAAAGATCTGCTCGTCCAGCAATGGCGTCGACAACATGCCAGGGTAACTGCCGTCGTTCAGGTCGATGGCCAGGTCGAAGTCGCCCGGGTGCAAGGCTTGCGCACTGTCTTCGGCCACCAGCCGCAACTCGATGTCCGGATACCGCTGTTGAAAGCGCGGCAGGCGCGGCGTCAACCATTTGGCCAGGAAGGAGGGGATCGAGCGCAGGCGCAGGGTGCCGCGGATCTCGCCGGCGTCCAGGCGCAGCAGCTCGGCCTCGATGCTGCCATAGGCCTCTGAAACCGTTTGCGCCAGGCGTTGACCTTCAGCGCTCAGCTCAACCCCACGGGCGCGGCGCAGGAATACGCGATAGCCCAGCCGTTCTTCCAGCTGGCGCATTTGCTGGCTGACGGCGCCAGGGGTGATGTGCAGTTCTTCGGCGCAGCGGGTAAATGACAAATGCCGGGCCGCACAGGAGAACACATGCAACCAGACGAACATTTGGCCATTGAGTTGTCGTCGCATCGTTTAGTACCACTAAAGGCTTGCTTAGGAAGTTTCGTTGGTCATCCACGCGGGAGCAGGTCAGTATCGCTCAAGTTCGCAGTAGTGTTCAATTTCCCCAGAGAACCGCGCATTGGCGATTCTGCCCAACGCGGTCAGGCATTAGTATGGCTATCAGTGTTTTCGACCTCTTCAAAATCGGCATCGGCCCTTCCAGCTCTCACACCGTAGGCCCGATGCGTGCAGCGGCAACCTTTGCCCAGGCCCTGCGTGAGCGTGGTTTGCTGGCCCGGGTCAGCCGCGTCGAAGTGCGTCTGTATGGCTCGCTTTCGGCCACGGGAGTTGGCCACGCCACCGACCGTGCCTGCCTGCTTGGCCTGATGGGGCAGTGGCCCGACCGGATCGACCCGGCCACGATCGAGCCACGCATCGGCCAGGTGATGCAGGAGCAATGCCTGATGCTCGATGGCAGCCATCCCCTGGCGTTCAATTACACCCGCGACATGCTGCTGCTTGAGCAAAGCCTGCCGTACCACCCGAACGCCATGAGCCTGGAAGCACTTGACGGGCAGGGCAGCCTGTTCAGCCAAACCTACTATTCGGTGGGCGGTGGTTTCATCGTCGAGCAGCAAGAAATCGATGCCCCCCAAAGCGAGGCGAATGCGGTCGAACAGCCGTATCCGTTTGCCAGTGCGGCTGAGCTGTTGGCGCTGTGCAAGGCGCACGGAATGGGCGTGGCGCAGCTGATGATGGCCAACGAATGCGTCTGGCGCCCGGAAGCCGAGGTACGCGAAGGCTTGATGCGCATCTGGGCGGCGATGCGTGAATGCGTCGACAATGGCCTGCGCAATGAGGGCATCCTGCCGGGCGGGCTCAAGGTCAAGCGCCGGGCTGCACGTTTGCACCGCAGCCTGCAGGAGTTGGGCAAACCAAACGTGATCGGCTCGACCCTGAGCGCCATGGAATGGGTCAACCTGTTTGCCCTGGCGGTCAACGAAGAAAACGCCGCCGGCGGGCGCATGGTGACAGCGCCCACCAACGGTGCGGCGGGGATCATCCCGGCCGTGTTGCACTACTACATGAAGTTCAACCCGGATGCCTGCGACGACGATGTGGTGAGGTTCCTGCTGGCGGCGGCCGCAGTCGGCATCCTGTGCAAGACCAACGCGTCGATCTCCGGTGCTGAAGTGGGTTGCCAGGGTGAAGTGGGCTCGGCGTGCTCAATGGCAGCCGCTGGCCTGGCCGAAGTGCTCGGTGCTACGCCGCCGCAACTGGAAAATGCCGCGGAAATCGCCCTGGAACACAACCTGGGGCTGACCTGCGACCCGGTGGGTGGCCTGGTGCAGGTGCCGTGCATCGAGCGTAATGCGATTGCCGCGGTCAAGGCGATCAACGCGGTGCAAATGGCCCTGCGCGGTGATGGCGAGCATTTCATCTCGCTCGATCAGGTTATCCGCACCCTGCGCGACACCGGTGCGGACATGCATTCCAACTACAAAGAAACCTCGCGCGGCGGCCTGGCCGTCGCCTTTGTCGAGTGCTGATTCGCAGCCCGAGGTTTATTCAGGGGGCCGTTGCCTTACTCGATCAAGGGCATTGACACGCTACCCGGTAGGAGCAGCCTTGTGCTGCGAAGAGGCCAGTGAACACATCATCAATTTTCGCTGCTGTCACTGGCCTCTTCGCAGCACAAGGCTGCTCCTACACGGTCAACGGCTCTTCTGTTTCAGTGTCAGGAAGCTCGCGCGCATGTCTTTGGCCCAGCCGTCGAGCACCGGTTTGACGTCATTGAGGGTGAGTTTCTGGGTGTCGTTCTCCAGCTCCTTACCCGCGCCCTTGCGCACCACCTGAGCGAGCACTTTCTGACTGGCACCGTCCAGGAAGGCCGCCTCTACGCCAACATCTACTTCCTGGTCACGGCCGCCCATGGCGGTATTGACGCCCGCCGAGATCAGCGCAATAGGGATGACCTCATAAGGCTTTAGGCCTTCGTTGCTGGTAGACACCGCGGTGATCGCCGGGCGTACCACGATGGTGCCTGGGCCGGGGGCTTTGGCCAGGGTCAGCACGCTGCCCAATTCACGTCGCATGGCCTCGTTGAAGTAACGGGTAATCTCCTGCAGCGTCTGCGCCGAAATAACCGCTGTCGGTTGCGGCTTGGGGTAGAACTGGCTGGGCTCGATGAACACCTGGCTGTATTGATTGACGTTGACCTTGGGGTCGATCCAGCGCATCACCGGCGCGCCGGATGGGCTTTCAGCGGGCTGCAAGCGGCTGTAGTCCTTCAGGAAACCGGAGTAGTCACTGGGGTCCACGCGGTTGCTGGAGCAGGCGGCTACGGCAAGCAAGGCTGCGCACAACAAGGTGATGCGGGGCAATGATTTCATGATCGTGATGCATCCATGAGAGGTCGGCCAGAACAACGCTAGCAGGTGCAGGGCAGTTGGCCAGTGGGCAGGGCAATCTTGGGAGCTGGCGCAGTGGTGTAATGGGGCGAAGGCGCCTTCGATTGGCGTAAATGCCCGAAGCCCGATGTGTAACAGAGAAGATTCCTACGCCACAGTAGGATCACGATGGCTTTTCATCTGCGCTCGCTATTGGAAAACTATGCCCGTAACGGGTATGGTTGGAGCGAGTCATGGAGATTTTCAAGCGCAAGGATTTCGCGCGTTGGCAAGTCGGGCAAAGGCTTACTGACAGTATGTTGTGCAAGGCGGTAGAAGGAATGCGCAGAGGGTTGGTTGATGCCAGCTTGGGTGGCGAGTTGTACAAGCAGCGCATTGCGGGCCACGGCGCAGGTAAACGCGGCGGTTTTCGGACTGTGCTCTCTGCTCGGATAGGCAGCCGTTATGTTTTTCTGCATGGGTTTGCCAAAGGCTGCAAGGCGAATATCACGCTGGAAGAGCAAAGGGCGCTGCGCTTTGCGGGCAGGGTTTTTCTCGAGTTGTCATCTATGGCGCTCTGCTGGGCGTTACAGTCAGGTGTATTAATGGAGGTCTGTTGTGAGCAGCAAACTGATTGAGTCGTTGCGTGATGACCTTGCCCTCCTGCATGAAGCAGGTGCCATCGGCAAGGTCACCCTACGCGATTTCGAAGCAATCTGCCCCGCGCCGGTGCGGGATTTCAGCCCGCTGGACATAAGGCATTTGCGTGAGGCGCTGAATTTCAGCCAGCCAGTGTTTGCCATGCACCTGCACACGAGTGCTTCAACCGTTCGAAAATGGGAGCAAGGCGAGACACGTCCAGCAGGGCCGGCGCTTAAACTCCTTAACGTAATACAATTCAAAGGCTTACAGGCTATTCTTTAAGTATTTTATTCGTAGTGGATTCTAACGTTAATCAATAGAATTCAATAAGTTAACTATTACTCTTCATGTACTGTCTTATTGTCGTCGCCCTCATCGTGCAAGCGTCCACGACGAGGGCACACAGGCAGCACTTACCCCAGCACCTCGCGCAACCGGTACCACAACATCCCCAACGCCAGCAGCGGTGAGCGCAATGCCTTGCCGCCCGGGAAGGTCAGGTGGGGTACCGCACTGAACACGTCCAGCCCTTGGCTGTGGCCCACGGCAATACCCTCGGCCAGCAGCTTGGCTGTCCAGTGGGTCACGTTCAGCCCGTGCCCTGAATAGCCTTGGGCGTAGTAAACGTTAGGGTGCTGGCGCAGCCGCCCGACCTGCGGGAAGCGGTTGGCCGTGATGCCGATCATGCCGCCCCATTGGTAGTCGATGCGTACTTCGGCCAACTGCGGGAACACCTTGAGCACTTTCGGCCGCATGTACGCGGCGATGTCCTTGGGGTCGCGCCCGGAATAGTGGCAGGCACCGCCGAACAGCAAACGACGGTCGGCAGTGAGGCGGTAGTAGTCCAGGCCGACCTTCTGGTCGCAAAGCGCCATGTTTTGGGGGATCAGGCTATTGGCGAGCGCCTCGGGCAGTGGCTGGGTGGCCACCACGTAACTGCCGGCCGGCAGCACCTTGCCGCTCAGGCGCGGCTCCAGTTCATCGAGGTGCGCGTTGCAGCCAAGCACCAGGCTCTGTGCCCTGACCTTGCCGCGGGCGGTATGCAGGGTCACGGTCGGGCCGTGCTCGATGCGTAGCACCGGGCTCTGCTCGAAAATGCGCACGCCAAGGGCTGCGGCCGCACGTGCTTCGCCCTGTACCAGGTCCAGTGGGTGCAGATGGCCCGAGCCCATGTCGACCAGGCCGCCGGCGTACTGGTCGCTGGCGACGATCTGGTGCATGTGCTCGGGGCTGACCAGGCGGGTTTCGTGGCGATAACCCAGCGCGGCCAGGTCCTCCTGTTCTGCCTTGAAGGCGGCAAACTGGGCGGGGGTGTTGGCCAGTTCGCAGAAGCCCCACCGCAGGTCGCAGGCAATGCCGTATTGCTCGATGCGCCTGGCCACCAACGCCACCGAATCGATGCCGGCCTGTTGCAGGTAGCGCACGCCGTCCTGGCCGACATAGCGGGCAAAACCACTGACGTCATGGCCGATACCGCGGATCAGCTGGCCGCCATTGCGCCCACTGGCACCCCAGCCGATGCGCCTGGCTTCCAGCACGATCACCGAAAGGCCGCGCTCGGCAAGCTCCAGTGCGGTATTGACCCCGGTCAGGCCACCGCCGACCACGCACACGTCGGCGCTCAGTTCGCCGTCCAGGCTGGGGTAGGGCGCCGTGTCGCGTGCCGTGGCGGCGTAGTACGAAGCAGTGTGCAGGGTATCGAAAGGCATGGTGCGTTCTCGGCTCAACGGTTGGACTTGATCTTGCTCCAGGAGCGGGTCATCACGCGCATAATCTTGGGGCTTGGCGTGCTAGAGATGTACAGCTTGTCCAGCACTTGCTGGGGTGGATAGACCTCGGGGTTGTTCACCAGGGACGCATCCATGTAGGCCTGGGCGTCGGGGTTGGCGTTGGCATAGCCGACCGTGGCACTGACTTTGGCGATTACTTGAGGCTCAAGCAGGTAGTTGATGAACGCCAGTGCCTGGTCCGGGTTGCTGGCGTCCTTGGGGATGGCCAGCAGGTCGAACCACAGGTTGCTGCCTTCCTTGGGAATGCTGTAGGCAACCTTGACGCCGTTCTTGGCTTCCACTGCGCGGTTGGCGGCCTGGAACACGTCGCCGGAGTAGCCGAAGGCCACGCAGACATCGCCGTTGGCCAGGTCCGAGACATATTTGGAAGAATGGAAGTAGGTGATGTAGGGCCGCAGTTCGAGCAGGCGGGCTTCAGCCTTGGCGTAGTCCTCGGGCTTTTCGCTGCGTGGGTCCATGCCCAGGTAGTTGAGAATGGCCGGGAACAGCTCGTCGGGCGAGTCCATGAAGGCCACGCCACACTGCTTGAGTTTTTTCAGGTTCTCGGGCTCGAACAGCACCGCCCAGGAGTCGATGTGGTCCACGCCCAGCGCAGCTTTGACCTTGTCGACGTTGTAGCCGATGCCATTGGTGCCCCACAGGTAGGGCACCGCGTACTGGTTGCCGGGGTCGTTCTGCTCAAGCTGTTTGAGCAGTTTAGGGTCCAGGTGCTTCCAGTTGGGTAGCTTGCTGCGGTCCAGCGGCAAAAACGCACCGGCCTGGGCCTGGCGGGCGAGGAAGTGGTTCGAGGGCACGACCACATCGTAGCCAGTGCGGCCGGCCAGCAGCTTGCCCTCCAGGGTTTCGTTGGAATCGAACACGTCATAGACCACCTTGATCCCACTGCTGGCCTGGAAGTCGGCCAGTGTCGTGTCACCGATGTAGTCGGTCCAGTTGTACACGCTGACGGTCGGAGCGGCCTGGGCAGCTGCGCCGAACAGTAAGGTGAATGCAGCGGGAACCAGGGATTGCAGATGACGCATGTCGACACCTCGTTGGTCTTGTTCTTGGGTTCGGTGTATCGGGGGCTGCGTTGCAGCCCTTTCGCGACGCAAGGCCGCCCCACAGGAAAGCGTGGCCTTGCGTCATCGCACGGGCAGTGCCCTTGGGTTTAAACGCTGAGCATCAGGAATTCACGTTCCCAGGAACTGATCACCCGTTTGTAGTTCTCGTGCTCGGCACGCTTGACCGCTACATAGCCTTGGACGAACTGCTTGCCCAGGTACTGCTGCACGGTTTCGCAGTCTTCCATGTGCTGCAGGGCATCCTCGATGGTGATGGGCAGGCGCAGGTTGCGTCGCTCATAAGCCCGGCCCTGCACCGGCGCACTCGGGTTGATCTTCTCGACCATGCCCAGGTAGCCACACAGCAGGCTGGCAGCAATGGCCAGGTAAGGGTTGGCATCGGCGCCCGGCAGGCGGTTTTCCACGCGCATTGCATCGGGGCTGGAGGTTGGTACACGCAAGCCGGCGGTGCGGTTTTCTTCACCCCACTCGACGTTGACCGGTGCCGACGTGTCCGGCAAGAAGCGGCGGAACGAGTTGACGTTAGGTGCGAACATCGGCAGCAGCTTGGGGATGTACTTCTGCAGCCCGCCGATGTGGTGCAGGAACAGCTCGCTCATGCTGCCGTCTTCATTGGCGAACACCGGCTTGCCGGTCGCGATGTCGACCACGCTCTGGTGCAGGTGCATGGCACTGCCAGGTTCGTCAGTGATCGGCTTGGCCATGAAGGTGGCCGCCACGTTGTGCTTGAGCGCGGCTTCGCGCATGGTGCGCTTGAACACGGTGATCTGGTCGGCCAGGTCCAAGGCGTCGCCGTGGCGGAAGTTGATCTCCATTTGCGCCGGGCCGTCTTCATGGATCAGGGTGTCCAGGTCAAGGCCCTGCAGTTCGCACCAGTCATAGACGTCCTCGAACAGCGGGTCGAATTCGTTGGCGGCATCGATCGAGAACGACTGGCGACCGCTTTCTGCGCGGCCCGAGCGCCCCAGGGGTACCTGCAGCGGCAGGTCTGGGTCTTCGCAACGCTTGGTCAGGTAGAACTCCATCTCCGGTGCGACAATCGGCTGCCAGCCTTTGTCGGCGTACAGCTTCAGCACCTTCTTCAACACGTTGCGCGGCGACAGCTCGATCGGGTTGCCTTGCTTGTCGAAGGTGTCGTGAATCACGATCGCGGTCGGCTCGATTGCCCAGGGGATCTGGTACACCGCAGTCGGGTCAGGGCGGCAGACCATGTCGATGTCGGCGGCATCGAGCAGGCTGTAGTAGATGTCGTCGTCAACGTAGTCGCCGGTGACCGTCTGCAACAGCACGCTCTCGGGCAGACGCATGCCACGTTCGTGCAGGAATTTGGCGGTCGGTGCGATCTTGCCGCGGGCGATGCCGGTCAGGTCGCTGATCACGCATTCAACTTCGGTGATCCGGTGTTCTTTCAGCCACGTGGACAGCTGATCGAAGGGGGCGTTCATACAGACCTCTTGGTTGGGTTTTTGTGTGCGCGGCGGGAGCGGGTGGCTTCCCAGGTGACGCGCTGGAGACTATCTTGGTCGCAGCCCCCCGGGGCGATCTATCCACTTTCTACGCTAATCAATGCACCAAAAGAGTGCATACAGGACAATGCGTGACAACGCTCAACGCCTTGCAGGTTCAGGCTTTCCACACCACCGACGTCACCGAGCAGGTGCGTGCCACCCCTGGCTGGCAACAGCAATACCGGCAAATGTCGCCCGGGCATTTCAGCGGCGAACTGCGTTGCCTGGGGCTCGATGGCGTGGAGGTTTATGAAGAGCGGCTCAATACCCGAGTCGAGCAGTTCTTTCGCCCCCCCAGTGGATCGCTGGCGTTCTGTTTCGACCGCAGCGAAAACAGCCTGTACCTGCTCAACGAGCAGAGCCGCAATATCTGGATCACCCCGGAGAACTACGAAGAGGTGGCCGTGGTGTTCGACCAGGCGTTTCTGGCCCGTCATGGCCTGGATACGCAGCGCCTGGAAGGCTTGTTCATGGTGCCATTGGGCAGTGGCCAGAACGCCTTGTTCGGCAGTTGGCTGAGCGCCACCCTGACCCGTTTGGGCAACGCCGATTGCCCGCTGCAGGGGCAGGCGCTGGCGGAGCAGTTGCTGGAAGACTGCCTGTTCATCCTCGACAGTGCCTGCCAGCGGCTGGACAGCGGTGCGCTGGGCAGGCGCAGTGAAGAGCGCTCGATCATGCGCCGGGTCAGTGAATGGGCGGCGGACTGCCCCGAAGAAACCCTCAACCTGGTGGCACTGGCTGACGTGGCCGGCGTTTCGCTGCGCCAGTTGCAGCAGGCGTTCAAGGCCTTTACCGGTATGCCGCCGGGGACCTGGCTGCGGTTACGCCGGCTAAACGGTGCGCGACGGGACTTGTTGCGCGGTGGCGAGGTAACGGTAGCGGAAGTCGCCATGCGCTGGTCGTTCTGGCACCTGGGGCGGTTTTCCGAGAGTTACCGGCAGCTGTTCAAGGAGTTGCCGAGCGAGACCCTGAAACGGCGCAGGGGCTGAGGGCCGGCAGCCGGCACATTGAACCCAGCACCCCCCACGGAAAGTTGCTATCGTGCCGACCTGTTTCCACCCGAGGTCCCGATGTTCTACCTGCCATTGCCCAGCGACCAAGCCGACCGCCTTGCCAGCGAACCCACCGCCAGCGACTTTTTCCCGACTGCCAGTTTGCTGGAGGCCGCGGCGGTGCTGTTCGTGCAAAACCTGCCACGCCAGCCCGCCACTGCAACGGCCGACGCTCAGGAGCGGCGCTTTGCCGAAATCGTGCGCATCGCCAACGAGGTCGAAACGGCCGCGCCGGGGCGCTTTCAAGGCCAGGTAGCGCAGCACTTCGACCGCGAGGCATTCGCCATGGGCCTTGGCATGCTGGGTGAGAATGGCATCGGTTTGCTGTCCGCCGAGGTCAAATACGACGTCGAGGACCTGCACGATGACCAAGGCCAGTGGAGTTTCCAATTTGCCGATACCTACCGCCAACAGGTCACGCCGCTGCACCCGGTCTATCTGCCATCGCTGGCCAGCGACCTGCTGCTGAGCGATCAACAAAACCGCCTGCTGCGCGAGTTTCTGTCAGGTGTTGACGAGTCGGTGGCGGTGCAAGGCTTTGCCGGCACCGGCAAGACGTTCCTGATTCACCAGTTCGCCCGTTTGCTCGACCCCCAGCGCACGCTGCTGCTGGCCCTGACCGAGGGCCAGCTGCGCGCGTTGCAGGCACGCGTCAAGGACGCCCAAGCCTACACCGCACTGACCTTCGGCCAACTGGCAGACGAGCTTCTCAACCGAGACCTCACCAGCAACGGTTGGCGCTTGCGTGATCCGTACCGCACTAAATTGTCCTGGCGCCCGCAGGAGGCGCAGGTGGTGAAGTGGCTGAATATCCCCGATATCGGCCCGCTCGCGGCCCGCGACGTGGTTGCCTTGTGCATCAAGGCCGTGCGCAGTTTCTGCCGCAGCGGCGATGCAGAGGTCCAGCTTCACCATTTGCCCTGGGCCGGGCCGGGCACCTCGCCACTGGACCAGGAAGTGCTGCTGGAAAAGGCCCGGCTGTACTGGCAGGAGCTGATTCGCCCCTCAGCGCGGGAGATTCAACTGCCGGTGCGTGATTACCACCGGGTCAAACTGCTGTCGCTGACCGCTGACATGATCGACAGTCGGTACACCCACGTCATCGTCGACGAGGCCCACGAGCTGTCGGCACCGATGCTCGCCGTGCTGGACCGCAGCCCGCAGTCGATCATCACCCTGGGCGACGAGCTGCAGAACCTCAATGGCCTGAGCCCGCACCACGGTGGCTTCATCCGCCAGCGTTACATCGACCATTCGCTGCGCGCCGGGCCCGCCATGGATAACGTCCTCAACCCGCTGATCCAGGCGCATCCGGCCAAGATCCAGGCGGCATTCAGCGGCAGTGCCGAGCACTACACCCGGGTCAGTTTCTTCGACACGGTCACGGTGCCAGAGCAGCCCACGGCACTGATTGTCGATGACGAGTGGGGCCTGTTTGGCTGGTTCCAGCGCCTTACGCACCAAGGGGTGCCGTTCGTGTTGTTGAAGAGTGCGCGCAAGGATTTCGAGCTGTTCGTCGAAGATTGCATCGAGCTGTACCGCTACGGCACCCGGCCGCGTCACCCCATGCTGTTCCGCTACGCCAGTTGGCAGGCGCTGGAGCAGGACAAGGGCGACGACAAAGCCTTCGTGGCGGTCGCCAACATGCTGCGCAAGGGCTATACGCCAGAGCATTTCGCCAAGGCCAAGAGCCGTTATCGTTGGGACAAGGCGCCCAAGCTGTTCCTGGGGCGGGTGCGGGACGTGAAGAACATGGAATTCGCCCGGGTGATGGTGTCACCGGAGCTGATGGTCGCGCCCGTGGCAGCGGGCAATCGCAACGAACGGGCGCGGATGCTGGCGGGCCTGTATACCGCCTGTTCGCGGGCACGGCATGAACTGATCGTGCCGGGGGGGATGCTGGACTGGGTGAAGGACCAGGTCAGGGACTGAGGAAATCGGGGCCGCCAAGCGGCCCCGATTGTCCCGTCAGTTACGGTCCAGCCAAACCGTTTGCGCGTTGGTGAATTCCCGCACGCCAAAGTGCGACAATTCGCGGCCAAAACCACTCTTCTTCACACCGCCAAAGGCGACGCGGGGGTCGGATGCGCAGTAGCCGTTGATGAACACGCCACCGGTATCCAGTGCTGCGGTCATGCGTTCAGCCAGCGCATAGTCGGCCGTATAGATGGTCGACGCCAGGCCGAATTCGCTGTCGTTGGCCAATGCCACGGCATGGTCGGCATCCCGCGCAGTGATGATCGCCGCCACTGGCCCGAACAGTTCCTGCTTGAACGCGGTCATTTCCGAGGTGACGTTGGCAAACACGGTCGGTGCGTAGAAGTTGCCCACGCCTTCGATCTTGTTGCCGCCCAGCAGCAAAGTAGCGCCTTCGGCGAGTGTCGCCTGAACCTGCCCATCGAGTTCATCGCGCAGGTCGTAGCGGGCCATCGGGCCGATGTAGGTGTCGTCTTCCAGCGGGTTGCCAACCTTCAGCTGGCGCGTTGCTTCGACAAACTTTTGAGTGAACGCTTCAACGATGCTTTCTTCGATGATCAGGCGTTTGGCCGCCGCGCAAACCTGGCCGGTGTTCTGGTAGCGACCGATGACGGCCGCCTTGACTGCGGCATCCAGGTCGGCATCAGCCAGTACGATGAACGGGTCCGAACCGCCCAGCTCCAGCACGCACTTCTTCAGCGCGGCGCCGGCTTGCGCACCGATCGCCATGCCAGCGCGCACGCTGCCGGTGAGGGTCACGGCGGCAATGCGAGGGTCGTTGATGGCGCGGGTGACACCGTCCGGCGTGACGTTCAGTACTTCAAAGACGCCTTCCGGCAGGCCGGCATCCTTGAACAGTTCGCCCAGCAAGTAGGCGCTGCCCATGACGTTCGGGGCGTGCTTGAGCACGTAGGTATTACCCGCGAGGATCGCCGGCACAGCACCGCGCAGCACTTGCCAGATCGGGAAGTTCCACGGCATCACGGCCAGGATCGGGCCCAGCGGGCGGTACTCGATGCGCGCTTTTTCGACCTGGGTTGGTTCCGCTGCCAGCATGGCAGGGCCGTGCTCGGCGTACCAACGGCACAACCCGACACACTTGCTCACTTCGCCCCGGGCCTGGGTGATCGGCTTGCCGATTTCACGGCTGATCATTTGCGCGAACGCTTCGGCCTTGGTTTCCAGCGTGTTGGCCAGGGCGAGCAACCACTCACTGCGCTGACCCAGCGACACCTGGCGCCATTGGCCATAGCCCACCTTGGCGCGTTGCAGCGCCGCTTCCAGTGCGGCGTCGGTATCGAACGGGTAGGCGCCAATCTGCTCGCCGCTGTGCGGGTCGAGGGAGATGGCGTGGGTCAGGCTGCTGATCGCGCTCATGGTGGAAACTCTCGCTGTTGTTGATCCGTGACGCCAGACTAGTGGTGTAGGGATTTAATGAAAACTGAATAATAATGAGCGAAACATTCACGTTTGGAGAATGACTGTGGACCTGGTGCAACTGGAAATCTTCAAGGCAGTGGCCGAGCAAGGCAGCATCAGTGCCGCCGCGCAGCATATCCATCGGGTGCCCTCGAACCTGACCACGCGTATCAAACAGCTGGAGGAAGACCTAGGTGTCGAGCTGTTCATCCGCGAGAAAAGCCGCCTGCGCCTGTCGCCAGCGGGCTGGAACTTTCTCGAATACACCCGGCGCATTCTCGACCTGGTGCACGAGGCGCGGCTAACGGTGGCCGGCGAAGACCCGCAGGGCACCTTTGCCTTGGGTTCGCTGGAAAGCACCGCAGCCGTGCGGATCCCGGCCTTGCTGGCGGCCTATAACCAGCGCTACCCCAAAGTCGACCTGGACCTCTCGACCGGGCCGTCGGGGACGATGCTCGAAGGGGTGCTGTCTGGGCGATTGGTAGCGGCCTTCGTCGATGGGCCTGTGTTGCACCCGACGCTGGAAGGCATGCCAGTGTTCGAGGAAGAGATGATGGTCATCTCACCCCTCAACCATGCGCCGGTAACCCGCGCCCAAGACGTCAACGGCGAGAACATTTACGCATTTCGGGCCAACTGCTCGTACCGCCACCACTTCGAGAACTGGTTTGTGCAGGATCAGGCCGTGCCGGGCAAGATCCACGAGATGGAGTCGTATCACGGCATGCTGGCATGCGTAAGTGCCGGTGCCGGGTTGGCCATGATGCCGCGCAGCATGCTCGACAACATGCCGGGGTGTAGCACGGTGAGCGCCTGGCCGATGTCGGAGGATTTCCGGTATTTGAAGACCTGGTTGGTGTGGCGGCGGGGGGCGGTTTCGCGCAGTTTGAGTATGTTTGTGAAATTGTTGGAAGAGCGGCAGGGGAGTTTAGGTATGGCTGTAGATACCGTATAGATCTACTTGTGAGAGCAGGGGCGTAGCTACCGGCGCTTGCCACGACCCGAAGGCTCTCTCTTCTTGGTTTAATCAACTCAGCGATGGACGCTGCTGTGTGAAGCGCTGGCGATCAGGCTGGCGCCGCACGCGGTCTTCATGCCGTCAAGGGCGACGGGTACTCCGTTGATGCGGTACGTGTCACTGCCTTCGATGATTGGAAACTCGCCTTTGCACAGAGGGCAGAAAACCATGCTGCCTTCGCCGGCCATTGGTTTGCCGTTGAGGTTAGTATTGTCTATGGAGCCGATCACCATACCACCATGGTCGGTTGGATCCCCAGTCCTTACAATGCTCTTCATGTGAATTTCTCTCGTGTGTTTCAGGTAGGTTAGGTCACTCAAATGACCCTTAATGCGGCGAATGCTACTGTGAGGGGGTTTTAAGTGCGTACAGATTTTTGTAAAAATCCCAATGAATAATTTTTGAGTTATTTTCATTTACGTATAGAGTGTTTACGTAATCTAGTTCTTGTGCGTATGGTTGCCATTCTTTCAGAGTGGTTATAATTGCTGGGAAGGCATCATCTATGTTGATGATCATTATGATTTCTGATTCCTTTAGGTCTATGAGTGATGCTGCGGCGAGTATCTCCATGATTAATTTGTCTCTTTGGATAGAGTGTGCTTCATATTTGTCGGGGATTTTATCCCAATGAATGTTGGATGCGCCTGTTGGTAGTAGGCTCCCAATTTTTTTTAAAAGTTCATCCTGGTTTTCATAGAGGTGGGTGTCGATGTAAGCTTGGCATTCTGGTGTGAAGCTCATCGGTTAAATCTCCTTATTATTTTTCCAACTGTTTTTTGTGTTGCCTCAAAGCAAATTGTTCTTTCGTTTTTCCTGTTGAAAGCATTTATATGAGCCTTGTGTCTGTTGTCATATCCCATACGAAATCCCCAGGTGTTCATCTTAATTGTCATGAAGGTAGGGGTGCCTGATTTGGTAGTAGTCGCCTGATGGTGCACTCGTATAGTTTTTTACTTCCATAAGAAGAGTAGTCAATTGAGATTTGAATTGAGAGGTCGCTAGTAAAAAATCTTAATTCGTCACTGACGCTTTTGTCAAAGTCAAATTGAGGATTTATAATGGTTTTTTTTGGTAGTTTTATGGCTCCATAGTATTTCCAGTCTTCGTCGATGAATGCGTAGAATTCTTTTTGATATAATTCGGGCGAGAAGCGGTTCAAACACTCGGAAAAGGAGTGGAGTTCCTCGTTTAGGCAGGTTTTTAGTTTTAATTTTTTTATTTTATTTAGTACATCATCTGTCTCAGTTAGCTTTAGTTTTGCTATTTTCTGATGGTTGTTAGTAAATATTTCTCGGATTTTTTTCTCGTGGCTATTCTGTATTTTTTTTCCTTGTGCTTTTCTATAGAGCAACTCTTTATCATATGGAGTGATAGTCAATTGCAGCACTCCTTAGTGTAAAAGGCTTTTCCTTTTCCATTTCGAATTTGTGGCCGATTATGTCTGCTCATTCTGGGGTTTCCATCGTCATCTAGTTTAACCTTTCCCGCTTCCCAGTGTGGTTTGTCGATATGGCTGCTATCTAACGTTTGCTGCTGCACAGATGCAAGGCCTTTCGCTCCTCCTGGTTGCGCCATCTCATAACGGTATTCAAATCCGGATTGGTTCCTGGATTGACTAATGGGTTGCTGACTTGTAGGGATTTTTGCCTGCCTCATAGCTTCACGCCGAGCTCCCCTCGAAGTGGCAAACGGATTGACTTCACTTCCTAGTGCTTTGGGCTCAGTTTCAAGCCCTAGAGGATCCGTCCAATTCGTTGGGTTCGGGGCATACACGTAAATGTTAATGCCACCCGTGAATCCAATCGGATCCTTTCCAATAAAGCGACCTAGGCTCGAATCATAGTAGCGATATCGGTTGTAATGAAGACCGGTTTCGATGTCAAAATACTGGCCCTGAAAGCGTAATGGATTGCGGTTCGGTACAGGTTCGGTACCATTACCTCGATTCTCCTCTGCATGTCCCCAAGCTCTATATGTTCCTTTCCACCCTACTTGTCCATTCTTGGATGTTAGCTCCATCGGGGTGCCCAAATGATTAGACTGGTACCAAGCAAGGGCGTCGAATGGCTTCGGTGCTGACTTTTGCTGCCAAACCGGATCTCTGTCTACGTTATACGGGAAGTCATAGTTCGGCTGATGCAGCATCTCCTCAACGTGATTCATTACCCCTTGTGCCACCGGAACGAACGTCCCAGGCTCAAACACGAAATGCGTGGTCTGCCCCTTGCCATCCCGGCCTTTCTGCTCGAACGCCAGTGTGTCGCCGTCCCAGATGAACAATGTCAGATCGCAGCCCAGTTTCTCATCCAGCGCACGCTGCGCATTCTCGTTCCAGATAGGTCCAGCTTGTGTCCGGTTGCGGTACTTCGAGCGTGAGTCCTTGTACACACGGCGGCCTAAGGCGTCATATCCAAACTCGACAACCAGTCGATCATCCTCGTATCGACGCAGGCGGTCATACAGGTCCCAGGTAAATTTGCCGGTCTTGCCGTTCTCAATCTGCTCCAGCAGATTGCCGCGCTCGTCGTAGCGGTACTGCGTGCCGCAGTAGCTGCGCAGCACGTTGTCCATGAGCTTGCGCGGCGAGTGCGGATTGGGCCCCGGTGGAGCTTCGGGGTCCAGCAGGTTGCTCGCCGGGTCGAAGGCAAACGTTTCCTTTTCGTAGTTAAGGCTGGCTTCGAGCAAGCGCCCCACTGGGTCATAGCGGTAGCGTAGATCACCACGGTTCAAGTCTTTGATATGGTGTAACTGACCCGCCTCGTCGTAACGATAGGTGCGCGCTGCTATGCGTTTGGACTCACCTTGCCGAACCAGGGTCTGTTCCAGCAACTGACCATTCGGGCTCCAGGTTTGTCGCTGGACCAGGCCATTACCTTGCACGCGGCCGATCTCCCGGTGCAGGTCATCACGCTCGTAACTGATCAACTCATGGTCGTCGAGTTTGAGCGCGAGCAGGTGACCGCTGCCGTAGGTTAGCCAGCTAACCCGGTGGCCATCGGGGCGGGTGGTGGCGATGCGTTGGTTGAGGACATCGTACTCGTGCTTGAACACGGCCACCTGCGGTTTGACCAGATAATCCAGCCACTGATGCTCACGCGTGTTGTTGCCTGCTGCATCGTAGAACCATTGCAGCCTGCAGGAACCGTTGTTAGCCAGCAGCAGCTTGCCATTGCCGTCATAGGCAAAGGTCTCAACCTCCCACTTCTCGCCGCCACGTCGTCCGGCCTTGCGCTGGATAAGCCGGCCCATGGGGTCGTACTCAAAGTGCGTGGTCCGGTCGCCATCCACGCGGCGGGTGGGCAGGTTGCTGCCGTTGTCGTAGAGGTAGTGGGTGGTTTCTTTGTCGAAGCCGGTTTCCTTGAGCAGTCGACCTACAGGGTCATACTTGAAGCTGGCTTCGCTGTTGTTCTCGTTGCGCAGGCGCACCAGTTGACCGAGCTTGTCCCAATGGTAGGTGAGGGTGGTGTCGTTGGCGTTGTGGCGTTGATGGATCAGCCCGGCTTCGTTGTAGTCCCAACGGGTGCGTCGATACAGGGCATCGGTGTGGCTGAGCAAGCGGCCTTCGGCATCGCGCTCGAAGCGTTCGGTGGTCTTGTCCGGATGAACGAGCAGCACCAGCTGGCCGGCTTCGTACTGGTACTCGGTGATCTCGCCAGCGGCGTTGATCAGTTTGGCCAGTTGACCCAGCGCGTCGTATTTCCATTGCGTGGTCTTGCCTGAGCAGTCGGTGTAGCGGGTCAGCTGTCCGTCACGGTTATAGGCCAACTTCTTCTCACCGCCGTTGGCATCGGTGATGGCGATGGGCAGGTTGTCGCTGTTGTAGGTGTAGAGCGTCTTGTTCTCTAGCGGATCCTGGGTTTCGATGATGTTGCCGCGCTGATCGTAGTCGAACTTCCACAGCCCGCCTTCTGCATCGCGGGTCTTGAAGCGCTGGTCCAGATCGTCATAGGCATGGTGGATCGACGAGCCGTCCGGGCGGGTGTGCTGGAGTAGGTTGCCGCGCTCGTCGTACGCATAGACATCGCTACTGCCATCCGTGTGGATGTGCTGGGTGACGTTCTTGGCGGCATCCCGGTAAATCCATTCCTCGTTCTTGTCGGGATGGATGATGCGATAGGGGTAGCCGAGAATGTCGCAGAAGTGCTGGGTTTCATTGCCGTTGGCATCCACGATGCGTGTCAGGCGGATGTTCGGGTCCCAGCTCAATCGAGTGTCTAGGTTGCCATCGTCCCCCCACTCGCGAACAGCTTTGGCATCAGCACCTTCTCCGAGCCATTCGAGGTTCATGCCCCGACCGGTGCGGTCGGTATAACGTGTTACGAGGTGGTGCTTGTACTGATACGTCCACTCGGTCCCATGCTCGCCCTTGGCGCTGCACAGGTCGCCGTGTGTGTCATAGGTGTATGACGCCAGTTGGCGTTGTGGCTGACCTTCATCCATCAGCCAAAGCGCGATGACACGTCCCTGATCATCAATTGTCGTATGGATATGGTGATGAGGTGTGCCGTGTTGATAGGTCACCAGGTCGGACAGCACGGCGCTGTCGCCTACACAATGTTCGTAGTGCAGGGCAATGCTGGAACCGCCCTTGTTCTTGATGGTGCTCAAGCGGAACTGGTTGCCGTGCCGCTGATAGATCTCTTGGCTCTCATGACCCCTGAGCAGGGCAAGGGTGTCTTTGGCGATCCGAGCAATGACCACATTCTCGATGGAATCGTAATGACTGCCTTTGAGCTTCGGCAGTGAGTACTTTTGACTTCTGCCGTCAGTGCCATGATAGGTGAGTTGATCTTCGACCAGATCGAAGCGAGCTGCGAACGGCGTGATCCAGCGTGATCCGTAGGGGCCGTTGTCAAATGCGGATAATGAAGAGCGATAGGTGCGGTTCCACTCGATGAGGAACACGCCAGGTAGCTGGAAATCGGTGTGTACGATTGTTTCGCTGCCTGTGGCGAAGCTGATGCTGCAGTTAGTGCCCGCTTTCGTACCGCGTTTCTTGCAGTTTGGATCTGCCTTTGCTGCCCGCTGCCCTGGAGCCGCCTCGGTACCCTGACGGCCCTGCACGTTACGGCTTTGGCTGGTTGAGCCAGGCGCGATGCTGCTTCGTCTCGGCTTGTATCCTCTTTTGATCAGAGCCAGTCTGAGTACACTCAGAATTGAAGCGATGCTGCCTGGGTCCGTCTTACTGCCGATGGCAACTATCTTGTTGCCTGCCATACGCCCGATGCTTTCAAGGCTTTGTGCGACAGGCTCAAGCAGGGTTTTCAGCTTTTCGCTCTCTCCGAAGCCCAGTTGGTTTTTGCTGAAGCCAATCCCGGTCTTTCGTTTGAAGTAGTCAGATGCTTCAGCCACCAGCCGCATACCGGGGAACAGGGCCGTCAAGGCGACATCCTTCACCGTTCCATCTGCCACCGACCGGATCAAGTCAGCGAGGAACTTGCAGACCTCGACAATCTTCTTGGCGAAGCTGGCAAGAATGCTCTGCAACTGCGCTTCGATCTCCCCAATGAACTCCTCAAGCTCTCCCGGACAAACCTCGGCAAGTGCCGCTTCAATCGTTATGAGCAGTGCTTGAGCAATGCCGTCCTTGGACGCGGTTCTTAGCGACTTCAGCGCTGGGCGCATGACTATCCGTGCGGGCCCGACACCAGGCAGTGGCGCGATAGCAAACAGATTGATACCAAGACCTACCCAGTTGAACGGGTCAGCCCGATAGGCACTGTCACCCTTGGCCAGTTCTATGATGTCGCCAATGGCATCTGTTGCAGCAAAGATGGACCCGGCTACAGGGAGAACTTCGCCAACAGAGATGACTGTCCTCCAGTTGACAATGTCTCCTGTGAGGTCCGTGAGCCATTTGGCTAGCATTTCGGTGCCAGCTCTTACGTCCTCCTCATCGAAGGTCTCTTTAGGGGCAACTACCCCGCCACACCTATCCATGTTGGGTTGTCCTTGTAGTGGGGCGCGCCATCGGAAGCGAGAGCTCTTTCAACGGGGCTGACTTAATGGCGGATTGGGTGAATTGCTTGGCATCGTGAGCTTCCAGCTCGCCGGATTTGATGAGTTGGCTCACGGCTTCCTGCATTGCCGCAGCTGGGGTAAGTGGCGCTTTTTGATCGGCGGTGGGTGGTGAGGACTGCTCCGCGAACGGTGTTGCCGAGATGGCCTTGGTGCGGTCACGGCCGAACAGAACTTTCACTGGCCCAGTGGCGAGTCCGGAAATGGCAGCGAACCCGTTATCATCTAATGTGCCTTTGACGATCTGGCCCAAAGCATCCTCAACTTCGTACTCGGCGCCCTTGAACGCATGGTTGTTCGCGTAGTGCTGGAACAGCTCCAGATTGCCGTTACCCGCCTTGATGTCCTCGGGAAATGCCGCTGCTTGGCTTTTTGAGCCCTTGTAGATGAAGTCAGTCGCGTGTGCCGTGTACTGCCCAGCCGTGGTGTGCAATATCCCGCCCGCGTTGTAGGTCGTACTGCTGCCGCCGGCCTGGATGACCAACTCCTCCTTGGCGCTGAGGGTGATGCGTTCGGCGGTGACGCTGACCTTGAGCTTGGCTAGGAGGTTGATGTTGTCCTTGAGCGCTTTCAGGTCGATGTCGCCTGACGCGGCCACCAGTCGCCAGCCCATGCTCTGCACGAACTGCCGCACGCCCCGACTGGCACTGATCAACAGGCGCTTCCCGATGGCCATGCTGGTGTGGCCGCCCGTGCTCAGACCCAGGTGCTCGCCGCTGGCGATATGGGTCGACTCAGGGGTTGTGGTGGCGATCCCCGCTGGGCTGGCGATCACCAGTTGCGGGTCCGCCAGCTCGGGGAAGCGGTTGGCTTCAGGGTTGCCACCGCTGCCGCGTATGGCGTCGTGCTGGGCCTTGAGGGCATCACCCACTTCATCCTGATCGCCGCTTTCCTGGGCCAGGTGATCGCGGGCTTCACTGGCAAAGGTGGTGTGGTACTCCTGTGCGACCTTCAGGCGCTCGGCGGTTTCGACGAGGTCCGTATGGTGTTCACTGGCGCGAGCACGCATTTCGGTGGTCAGCAGCAGGCCACCGCCGGCGCGTAGCACGCCGTGGGTATCGGTGCGCAGCTCGAAGCCTTGTCCACGCGGCTTGCCGCCAAAGTGGCGAGGATGGGTGAGGTAACCAAGGTTCAGTGCCGAGTGGTCGTGGTCACTCATCAGCGCTGCGCTGATCTGCCCGGTGGTGTCGTCCAGGCGCAGTTCGTTGTGGCGCTTGCCGTGGTGCTCCTTGCTGCGGATCGGGCTGAGTGCCTTGAACTCAGGCAGCCGGTACGGCGGGCGGTTGACGATGTGATAACTGCGCCCGGTGATCATCGGCTGATCGGGGTCGCCGTTGAGGAAACTGACCACCACTTCCTGGCCGATGCGGGGAATGGCCATGTGGCCCCAGGTGGCGCCGGCCCATGCTTGAGTGACCCGCACCCAGCATGAGCTTTTATCATCGTCCTGGCCGAGACGGTCCCAGGGGAATTGCACGCGCACACGGCCGTGCTCGTCACAATAGATTTCCTCACCGGGTGGCCCGACTACCTTGGCCATCTGCGGGCCTTCGATTACCGGTTTTGGGCAGGCAGGGGCGTGCCATTCGACCACTGCCGGAATCAAGGTCGCAGTGAGGGTGTAGGACGTGCCGACCTCGGCTTCGGCAGCATCCTCTTCCAGTGCCGCAAACTGGCGGCCCTTGTGCGTAATGCGCAGGGGGCGCCAGAGGATGTTCATGTCCTCGCGGGCGTGGCCGGTCAGCTCGAATGCAATACCCGGTTGCAGGCGAGCATCATCGCCTTCGACTTCGGCCACGCGCGCATCGCCGAACAGGGCATTGACTTTGGTCTGGGTGAACGGCTTGCCGGTGTTGTCGTGCTTGTAGCGGCCAGGGTAGTCGTAGCGTTCGTAGTCGTTGCTTTGATTGCCCATGTCCTGAGGGAACATGGTGTGCTCATGGTTGTAGCGTGGGTGAGTAAAGGTGTAGTCGCGCTGGACTTGGCTGCTGGTGCGTACCTGTTCGCGGTAGGCGAAGTGGCGCAGGCAGGGTTGCTGCTCTATGCCGCCGCGGTTGGCGACATACAATACTGGCTCGCCTTCCAGGCTACCGAAATTGCTGATGTGATCCGTCTGGATCACCACGTGGTTGGCTGCGCTGTGCTCGAAGGTGCAGATCAAGCCTTCCTCGGCCGACAGGCGCCAGAAGAAACCCAGGTCCAGGTCGCCGGCCTGGACGCAGAATTCGCGGCTCTGGTGTGGGTTGACCACATACTGGATCAAAGTGCCCCATTGG
The DNA here is from genome assembly GCF_059025405.1 of Pseudomonas sp. 5.2. Lineage (NCBI taxonomy): Bacteria > Pseudomonadati > Pseudomonadota > Gammaproteobacteria > Pseudomonadales > Pseudomonadaceae > Pseudomonas > Pseudomonas sp. 5.2. Next base: position 68,139 of record NZ_JBYBHH010000005.1, on the reverse strand, counting down.
CGTTCGCGGAACAGTTCCTCTAACAGCTGCGGGATCGGGCGGTGCTGGAAGATACGCCAGTCCGATTGCAGGCCAGCGCGGGCCAGTTGTGGCTCGATCACGGCGCGGTAGCGGGTGCGGCGGTGGCCGGTTTTGCCTTGTTCGAAACTGCTGATCAGGCCGTGGACATGGCGCACTGCTTCCTGCTGCTGCCAGATGGTCAGCACGGCGGGTTGGTCTAGAAGGGTGGCGAAGTCGGCGTCGTCGGCGAAGCTGACCAGTTCGACCTCCAGGCGGTACAACTCGCTGACTCCTTCGGTCAGTTCGAACGACACCACATCAAACGCTATTGCCTCATCGGCGGGTGTGCTGAAGGTGAAGCGCACATCATTCAAGTTGCTCATGCGAACTCCTGCTGTTCATCCTTTCGGGCAGGTTCATGGGGCCGAACGCGTATATAGAACGCGCGGCATCAGTGCACTCAAGACCGTAGCGAGGAATCCATTCCAGGTCGCCGTTATCACGTCCTAAAAAGTTGTAGGAAGTTTCTCTAAATGCGGCGCTATTTGTTTTTATGGGCATAACCGTACTCGCCGTGCATATAGGCACGGTGACTGTTGAGTTACATCAAAGCAGCCTTGCTGAAGTTATTGCTGGAGCATGGTCTGCAGTGATGCCAACACCTGTTGGGTAATGCCGTTGAGTTTGGTGGTGAAGTACAGATAGATGCCGGTGCAGCACACGCCCATGACCGCCCACGGTGTCCACCAGGGCAGTTGACGGTTCATGCGATAGTGCCGGGGCGCCACGTTGGTGAACGGGTCGGTCAATCGTTCGGCAGTGGGCCGGCTGCCGCGCAGCTCAATGATTCGCTCGTGCAGGCGATTCATCCAGATATCCAGCTCCTGATCGCCGTTGGTCTGGTTGGCATACTTGCCTCGGTAGCCCAATGCCAGGCACCAGAACAGGAACACGAACAGGTCATAGCGATTCTCCGGCGCCTCTAGCAGGCGTTCGAGCACGCTGAAGAATTTCTCGCCGCCCCAGGTCTCTTGATGGATGGCGCTGAGCAAGGACTGCGCCTTCCAGGGCGACTCGCGTCCCCACGGTGTGGCCATCACAGCTTCGTCCACCACGCAGCACAGGCAGTAGGAGAACACTACACGGTCACCTTCATCGCAGTGCTCAAGTTGGCGCACTTCCTCGACCATTCCATGGATCATGGTTTTGACATGAGCGTACAGCTGTTCGACATGGTCATACTGCTCGGTACCCTCCATGCGAATGACCAGGCCGAGCAGCGGCGAGGCGATGTCGTGGACGGGGTTGCCTGTGTTCGAGCGGGTGTCGAATCCCAGGGCATCGACTTGCGGGAATAGCTCGCTCAGTAAAGGCGATTCGCGCGTGTCTATCCGGTCTTTGTCATACGTTTGAGAGGATGTAACGGTCATAAGGTGGACCTCCTGGTCACATCACCGGCTGCCGCCCGGTCTGGGCAGGCCAAAGCTGGTGGGTTGCATTCGCCGTATTGACGACCTGCAGTTGATGAAAGGAATTGCTGCTGGCGTACAACGCCATGAAGTGGGAAAGCACATTGCCGAACAGCTGCAGTTCCCCCTCGCACGCAAAACCGGCAGGATCGATGTGCAGCGTGGTGCGCCGGCCGCGCACGGGCTGGCCCTTGATCAACCAGTCATACGGTTCGCTGTCCACCTGCTTGATGGCATCCAGCCGCTGCGTAGTTAGGCGTTGTTGTTGCAGGTCGTGCACGGCCACGAAGTCGTAGGCCCGCAGTACCGAGGCGAACGCAGACGGCGAGGAGAGCGACAGATTGTTCAAGGTGAGGTTGGAAATCAGCGCCCAGTGCCGCTCACCCTGACCACCGCTTTGCAGTAACGGCGGGTATGTGCGGCTGGGCCGTGACAGGTTGCGGTAGGTGACGAATGAGGGTGTATCTTGCGTCGTGACATCGATGTGGCCCACCTCCAACTGCTGCGCCAGGGCGCCGTTGGTACAGGTCAGCTCGATGCTCAGTGCCTCTTGCTGAGCCAGGTAAGGCGTAAGGTTGCGATGCACCAGGCGTAAGCGGTGCTCCACCTTTTCAGTGATCGGGTTCTGTTCGAGATCCAGCTTGTAGTAAGGCGTGGGCTGCGCCTCAGCTAGTGGAAAACTGGGGTCGAGGGAATCGTAGGGTTTGAACTCCCGCAGATGCTCCCGGGTTTTCTGGCGCTGGCTGCTGACACGATCAATGCAGAAGATCTCATCTTGCGCGCCGTCACGCCGCGCCGTTTGAATGGTCTCACGCAGCGCCTGCCCATTCAGCGGCATGGGTTGCGCCGAGCAGGAAAACAGGTTGATGGCGGGGATGCAGTTGAGCAGGATCGTCGTCTGGTCGATCAGCAGATCAGGCGGAAGAGGGGCATTGAAGCGAAATTCCAGTTGGATGTGCGCTGCGGCCTCGTCGGGCCAATAGGCTGAAAGCCCTTCGATACAGAAACCGTAGAAACGCTCGGGGAACCAGAGAAACTCTTGCAGAATGCGATAGCCGTCCAGGTGTTCGCCGGCGCTGGGCAACAGTGATTCCTCCTTCTCGAAGCCGACGAAGGAAACAGTGGGCGGCAGTGTGAAGCGGTACTGGTTGATGTGCAGGTACAGCTTGTCCAAATGCTGCGACAGCCACTGGTACAAGGTCAGTGCATTATGGCTCCCGCCCGCCAGGTGAAAGCGAAGGTGGTCGCACTTCATGCGCCCCAGCGGTTGTTCGGATAAGGCGCCCAGGTCGATGCGCACCACGGGCGCTTCGGCACTGCGCAATGTTGTAATGTTACGGATTTCTAACGGGGCGATGGCCAGGTCCGCACAGGTGCGGAATTCGCAACTCACGCCCTCTACCGGGCGGGAAAACACCGGTGTGCCTTTGGGCAACACCTGGGTCTCGCTCAAGGCGTGGTCGATGAGCTGGAACTGCATCAGCGTGACGCTGGGCAAGGGCCGCAGGACGTTAGGACAGAGCAGCTGCAGCAGCGGATGGGTCAGCTCGGGCAGGTGGTCTTCAATCTTCATCACCAGGCGAGCGGTGAGAAACGCGAAGTTCTCCATCACGCGTTCGACATCCTCCCCCGAGGCCGTTCGGCCGAGGAAAGGGGCCAGCTGTGGGTTGTCCTCGACGAAGTCGTCGCCCAATTGTTGGAGGTGCCGCTTTTCCTGTATGAACCAATCTTTAAACTTCATGTTTATCGTTTTTGACTCTAATCGGGTGGCTCTCGTCGGTGCGAGAAAAGATTCCAGTCAATTCGTGGGAAATTTCCTACAAGTTGCGGGCTTAGAAGGTTCTGATGCAGTGCGTACTCCTTTTCATAGTTCAAGTTGTTGCCTGTCGTCTGCAAGAAAAGTGTTAGCGGGTATTTCTTCATAAATATCATTGAACAGTGTTTTGCAGTGCTGCTACTGTCTTTGGAAGTGTGCGCCTCTTAAGTGCCTCCATCTTCGAAAATGCAGTCGGTAAGGTTTACCGCTATGAAACTGAAAAAGGATTATTTCCTACATGGTTTGTCGTTGTTGCAGCGCCAAGCAATGCCCGTCGTTGTTGCTGCCATAATCATTGGTATTGCAGCAGCATTAGTCTGGCTCTGGTGGTTGGGGCCTGAATGGCGTTGGCATGAGCGGCAGCCACTGGCTGATCTACCCGTTCGCATTGCGGCAACCGTGCTGCTGATGGCCCTGCCACTGCTGATCTGGAGTGCGCAGGTGCATCGGCGTAACCGTTTGATCGTGCGCGAACAGCAACGACAGGCGCGGCAGGTGGAAGACCCCTGCTTGGCGTATGTCCAGGCCCAACAACGTTTGCTCGACACCAGCCTGGCCCGGTTGCGCGATAGCCAGGGTGGGCGAGGGCATCTCTACGATGTGCCGTGGTATCTCATCCTTGGCGAAGAGAATGCAGGAAAGTCCAGCTTTGTCAGCCGTTCGGATCAGCGCTTTGCACTGACGCGTACCGAGCGCAGCGCAAGCCAGCGGGCCACGACAGACCCGGACCTGGCTTTTGGCATCGATTGGTGGGTTGGCGACGATGCCGTGTTGATCGATCCGCCAGGCGAGTTCATCAGTCAGCCTGAACGGCCAGTGGTCGTGGCTGATCCCATCAAGCAGCCTGTGACCAGTGGCGCCGAAGGGGAGGTCGAGACGGTTGAAGTGGATGAAACGGCAGGCCCGAATGTAGAACCCATCGGTCTGCCACCTGGCATCGAGCGACGCTTGTGGCAGCACCTGATCGGCTGGCTCGCAGACAACCGCAGCCGACGTCCGCTCAACGGCGTGGTGTTGCTGGTGGACATGGTCAACCTATTCGCACGGTCGGCAACTGAGCGCCGTGACTTGGCCTTCGTGTTGCGTGCTCGCTTGACTGAGCTGGGTGGGGAGCTGGGTACGCGGTTACCGCTCTACGTGGTGATGAGCAAGTTCGACTTGCTGGACGGCTTTGACGAACTCTTTGCCAAACTACCGGCACGTGAGCGCGAAGAGGTGCAGGGGTTCACCTTCACCTTGGCGTCGGTGAAGGACTTCGATGCCTGGCTTGAGGAGTTGGGTAGCGCCTATTTGGACTTCGTTGGGCGACTCGGCGATCGGATGATGAGTGCGACGATGGGAACGCCAAGTGCGGGCCGCAAGAGCGCTTACTCACTGCTCAAGGAATTGAGCGGCGCCCAAAACCTGTTGCTGAGTTTTCTGGGCGATGTCCTGGGCAGCGATCGCTACAGCACACCGGCCTTGGTGCGGGGCCTGTACTTTTCTTCGGTTTATCAGCGGGGCGAGGTGCGTAACCTCTTTGCCGATGCTTCAGCCCGCGCCTTCGCCTTTGCTTCGCCGGCGTTGTCAACCAAACCGCAAGGCACCTCGGTGGTGTACTTCGCCCAGCAGCTCTTGCAACGGGTGGTCTATCCCGAGGCCGGCTTGGCGGGCGACAACCAGAAGGTCGTTCAGTACAAGACGCAGCTGTTGAAAGGTGGTGCAGTGGCGGCGGGGTTGTGCGGGCTGGCCATGGCCGGTGGCTGGTTGCATTTCTACAGCGTTAACCGCGACAAGGCGGAGCATGTACTGGAGAAAAGTAACGCGTTCACTCAAACGAGCATGGACGCAAAAGACGATCTGACCGGGCGTAGTCTGCTGATGCCCCTGAATGACATCCGCGAAGCTGTGAGCCTGTATGGCGATTACCGTTCAGGCTGGACCGTGTTCACCGACATGGGACTGTACCAAGGCAAATCTATTGGCCCACAGGTGGACCAGGCTTACCTGAATGCCCTGGCCAGGCGCTTCCTACCGGCAATCGCAGGCGGTGTGGCGGCCACCATCAAACACTCTATCCCCGGGAGTGATGAGCAACTGTCGGCATTGCGCATCTACCGTATGATCGAGGATCGCAATAACCGCCGACCGGAACTGGTAGAGCAGTGGATGGCCCGTGAATGGCAGAAGGCATATCCGGGGCAGGGGCAATTGCAGGTCGCGTTGATGCGGCACCTCAACTACGCACTGGCTTATGCCGACGTCGAGCTGCCCGAGTATCGGCAGATGGTGGCCGAAGCACAGCAGCAGTTGCGCAAGCTGCCATTGGCCCAACGGGTCTATATTGGCCTGCGGCAGCAGGCGCAAGAGCAACTGCACGGTGAGCTGGATTTGCGCAACGAAATCGGCCCGGCATTCGATATCGTGTATGTGCCACTGGCCGAGCGTGATCACCAGGCGGGGGTCGATGGCAACCTGTCTCTAGCTCCCTTGTTGACTGCGAGCGGTTTTCGGGACTACTTCGATCAGCACAGCCAAAATGCGACCGACCTTGCCCTGATTGATCAATGGGTGCTGGGCGAGCGACGACACCTCGACTATTCAGAGGTGGACCGACAAGCCCTGACCGAGCGGTTGCGTGCCCTGTACAGCGCAGACTACATCGACAGTTGGCGGCGCGTGCTGAACCAGTTCTCGGTGACCGAGTTCAGCGACCTCACGCATGCATTGAGTGTGCTAGAGCAGGTCACAGGGCCCGCCGCGCCGATACGTCGACTGCTGGAAACGGTGCGTGGCAACACGATGATCTATCCGCAGGTGGCGGACAGCGAAAAGCAATCGCAGCCCGCCCAGCAGGCGCACGCCCAGGCGATGGGTATCTACCGTTCCTTCGCCGGCCTGTCCGGCATGCTCGACGTTCAGGGCGATAAACCGTCTTATTACGACGAAACGTTGCAGGCCATCAGCGCCGTCTACGATTATGCAAAGGCGGTGCAGGATAACTCGAATCGGGGCAGGGCGGCGCTCGCGGTAGCGTTGAGCCGCTTCTCGGAAAAAGACCCTGACCCCATTCGTAATCTGCAACGCATTGCTACGGGGCTACCTGAGCCGCTGAACCGTCAGGTACGCCAACTGGCTGAGCAAACCTCGCAGGTGCTGATGGTCATGGCGTTGCAGGAACTGGAGCAGCGCTGGGGCGCCGAGGTATACAGCGTCTACCTGGAGCGTTTGGCATCGCGCTATCCCATCGACCCGGCCGGCCCGGATGTGTCGCTCAAGGATTTTGAGGCGTTCTTTGGCCCCCAAGGCCAACTGAAGCGCTTCGAGGATCAGTACCTCACCGTGTTCCTCAAAGACAACCTCGATGCGCTGCAATCGAGTGCCGGCGAAGGCTTTCTGGTGCGCCCCGAGGTGATTGCGCAGCTTAAGCAGGCCGAAGTCATTCGCAACGCTTTTTTCGATAACCGCGGCGAGCTGAACGTCAGTTTCGGCCTTGAACCTGTGGCGATCAGCAGCGGGCTGCGGGGCAGCGTATTCGGCCTTGATGGACTGTTGCACGCCTTTGCGGACAGAGGTAAAGAGCCCATCGGCATGACTTGGCCAGGGCCCGCCGGGGAGAGCGGGCATAGTCGCGTCACCTTGGTGCAGGCCACAGGTACCACGGTCAGCCAGAGTTACCACGGCCCCTGGTCGCTCTATCGTCTGCTCAGCCGAGGTGGGCTCAATGCGCGCACTCCAACCAGCGTGGATTTGAGCTTCAAGATTGCAGGCGATTCTGCCCGCTATAAGTTCCACGCTACCGGTGCGAACAATCCCTTCACCCGCCAGCTCTTTGCGGGCTTCGCGCTACCGCAGCGCTTGCTTCGAGATGACATTGCCAGTGAAGTAGCGCAGCAGTAGCGCTTCACGGCCCACAACAAAATCCCGATGCCAGTGACCTGGATCGGGATTTTTTCCTACGGGGTCTACTCCGGCCTGATAGCCCAAAGTTGCATTTCCAGGTTCGGGAACTCGCCAGCAATGTGGAACCCAAAGCCACTTGCCTGCTTCATTTGCTGCCACGATTCATGCTGACGGTCGAGTTCGAAGTAGACGAACCCGGAGTGGTGAGGCAGGAAGCGAGGTGTTACCAGCTGCGGAATCAGCGGCATGCCAGGCATTTGCAGTTGTACGAAGTGATGCAGTTGCTCGATCGAAGTGACTTTGCCCTGTTGCTGGAACTTCTTGCGCAGATCCTCACCCGGTAGGTCTGCCCGTACGGCCAGAATGAAGGTGGCGTCTTCCAGAAGTTTGCGCTCATGCAGCGTTGCCGTGAGCACGCCATATTGCTGCTCCTGGATCGGCAGCGACACGGCGCGGGGCTGGAGGATGGTGCTAAGGGAACGGCGCAGGGTCTCCTCCAGCATGTGGAAGGATTCGGCCAAGTCATCATGTTGGTAAGCCGGGTACTCCAGTGGCAGCCGACCGTCGTCGGTGAAGGTTACCAGCTCGCCACAGGCCTGCCCTAACGCGATATGCAACTGCTCAGGGTGCACGTTGCGACGACGAGCCAGGTGATGGAAATAGGGGTGGAGCCGGTTCATAACTTGCAGCAGGGCAAAGTCGGTGATATCGGCGATACCGGACTGGCCGGGTGAGCAGATCCGCTGCGCGAGATTGCGTGCGCGCTCGCGCATCAGCCCCGTCGCCTCTTCAAGGAAGCCCAACAGGGCCGGTGCCGCCTTGAGCGAGATGCACGTGGGATAGAAACGCGGGTCCAGTAGCACACTGCCATCGGGCCGCTTGTCTAGCACTTTGGCTAATGCCAGGCAGCTGTAGGCGCTGTTGTCGTCCTGCAGCCTGATCTGTACGTTCGGAATGGCGACATCGAGGATCATCGAGTCGCCGCTGCCGCCGTGGTTGTCCATGATCGGAACACCTTTGGCAATAAAGCGACCGCCTGAATGGTCACTGTCGGGCCAGCGCACCTCGGGGGCGCCGGGTGCATGTAGAGGGAGGGCGAGGAAGATGACCTTGTTGGCAGCATCCAGAGGGATTTCCAATGGAGGAGGTGGTGGCATGTCGCCAGGAATATCGAAGACCGTGCCATCAGGCATTACACCACGGGCACGGGTGATCGCGATTTTGCCGAAGCTCAAGTACTCGGCGTTCAGTTCCAACTCGCTGAAACCGTAGAACGCATCGTTCAAACTGGTAATACGTTGTTGCAATGCCGATTCGGCGGCGTAGGCCATTTGCTGAAAATGCTGGGGTTTGACGAACAGCCCTTCTTTCCACAATACCGCGTTGCGTGAACTCATGAAGATGTTCCTCTTGGTTGGGTAGCGGACTCACTGGTCACGGCGGTATTCGCTGTCGTGCCGAAGTTCAACGCCATTGTTTTCAAAGTGGACATGTATGGTGTGGTTATAGCCGCGAGGTTGGATGCGCACGGCATCCTTCCAGTTGCCCAGCGGGCTATCGCCCAGGCGCGCAATGACGGCGATGTAGCGAGTGCGTTCGTTGAGTTCTTCGTGCTCGATGAATTTGAAATGGCCGGGCATCAGACGATAGTCGTCAGCGCTGATCAGTGTGGTCCCCAGTGCTTTGTCCAGGTCTTCCTCTACTTGCTCGTAGGTAGCATCCAGCAGCAACGAATCGTCCCGCAGTTGCAGGACTTTGAACGCGATGGATGACGGTGTTTGGCGTTGGGGCGGGCTGCTGGGTTCTGAGGGCAGCGCGGGTCCTGCCGCTGCGTAACTGGCCAATGGCGCGGGCGATTTCGCATCGTTGATGGCCTGCTCATGGTCCGCGGAAGTGGGGTAGTTCTGGTGCAGCTGTTCGGCCAGTGAACTGAGCCTGTCCGTCAGCGCTACGGCGTCCTCGGCGCTGAGGCTAGCCGCCAATAATTCGGGATGGCCATGCGCCGGTGCGGGTGTACCTGACGTCTCATGCGCCGAAGTGGCAAGTGCTGGTAGATCAGCAGCATACAGGCTCAGTGCCACGTGGCTGATATCGTTGTTGGGGCCGCCGATAGGCAAATTTGGATTCACTGCCACTTGATAGATCCTGCTGATCGACGTGCAGCCAGTGAGTACCAGGCCAATGAGCAACCATCCAATGGTCGTTTTCATCGAGCCTCCTTGCCGAAGATGCGCGCGATGGCCGGATCAATCCGGGCTTCTGCAGCTCGGTCCAATAAGGCCAGCGGGTCAAGTTCGTCGACCGGTGCGGTCGTCACAGGCTGAAGAAACCTTAAAGTGTCGGTCATCGGTGTGCCAAGCGCTTGTAGCGGGCAAAGCTGTGTGGTTAGCAGCGCAGTAAGCGGGTTTTTGGCTGCACAGTGTTCTGGCCTCACAGCGTCTTCGTTAAACAGGCGTATGGCGATCTGATAGGTGCCGATCTGCAGTCTGTCGTTATGCCTTAAACGGATGAATGTTCCCGAGAGAAGCCCGGTATCACTGCCATTCATGAAGCTTTTGCCGCTGTGGTCGATGATGCAGAAGTGGCCGTCATGCCAAGCAATTTCGCAGTGCACCGGCAGGATGTTCGTCTGGCGATCATGTAGCTGCCACGTGCCCTGACTGCCAATGGTGCCGCCTGCGATGTCGAATCGGTGTTGCGGTTCACTGCCATGCAGCAGCTGTTCTGGGTTAAGAATGGAGAGGGTGAGACTAGGTTGGATAACAGGTGGGCTCATGCGCGTACCGTGATGCGAACAGGGGGTGGCGTAGGGTCATTGGGCTCTGCGATGAAGCTGGTCCATCCTAGGTGGGTGCCGTGCTCAGCCCGCAAGCTGAAGGGCGGCGCTTCCTCAGCACGCATGCGCAGTTCCAGGTCATAGGCACCGACATCGCGGAGCAGGAAGTCCACCAGGTGGCTCAACTTCTGGAAGTTACCGCCGCTGGGCAAGAATTCGCGAAACTGCGGCTGATTCAGGCCAGCGATCACGATGGTGAACTTGCTGTTGCGTGATTCGGTGCTGTCACCGATCAAGAAGTTGTTATCAAGTTGGCAATTGCGGGTGCCTAGGCCATTGCGCTGGGGCAAGGGAATCGGCACCGTACGTTTTTCGTATTCACGGATGGCCACCTGCTGCAAGTCGAAGCAGTGCGCGATCATGCCGGCCACCATGCTCGGTGATCGGCTGCGGCTGGCGATCATCCCCACATAACTGAGCAACCGGCTCCACGGTAGCGGTGTGGCGCCTCGCAACGCTGAGTCATCCAGCCCGATGAGGGCAAAGATGTAGCGGGAGAAGCCATCTTTTGCGCCCGGTTGAAAGCGCCGGTAGTAGCGGTACTTGCGCCAGCCCTGATGCAACAGGGTGTGCAGGCGATGGTTGAAGAAGTTGAAGTACGCCGGACGCAGCCCGATGCCATGAGCGTGTTCGTAGGCAATGTCGTCGAGATAGTAGGTGGGCAGCGGCGAATCTGTGCCATGCAGCCCCAGGAAGCTGGCCTGAATCCGATAGCGATCGTCCTCCAGGCGGTCAGCGCGCAGTACGTCGGCAACCGGGAACGATAAACTGGGAGAAACCTCCAGCCGCAAGCGGCGCCGAGCCTCCCGGGACAGGGGGCGTTGTTCGAGATCGTCCCCGTGCAGCTGGTGCATCAGTTCCAGTAATTGGAAGTAGGTGTACTGGTGCGCGCTACGTAGAACAATATCGGCTCGTTCACGACGTGTTTCTTTATCGAGGTTGTCCATAGCGTATTGCATATCCCACTGTGTTTGATTATGCCTGTCGTGGCGCTATTTGATCTGTGTTGATGTAAGTCATGTTGTTGGATGATGGTTGTGTTCGATCGGTATATGTTTAAAAGTTTGTAGGAAAATTCGCTATCGCGTTCTTCTAAATTAAACGACTCGAACACTAGAGTGCATTCTTCCGGAAATCCACGATGTACTGGGTGATGGTTTCCTGTCGAGTATTTGGGTGTAAGAAAATGTGTGTTCGCTAGTCGTTTGCCGATCCAGCCTTTTTTGAATAAAGAGTGCATATGCCCATGAAATATAAATGCGCACGTTGAAGCGCCGACTTGCTGCCCGTGCCCGGACGACCCTCTGTCAGCAAGAAAACGAGTGTCGTTAGAGGGCGTAATAATAGGTAAACCATCCTCAGAAGGAGGGTTCTACCATGCGTAATCATCACTACGCCCTCGGTGCTGCGCTACTGCTCACCCTGGCCATGCCTTGGACGTTGGCGGCGGCTGCCGACCTCAATGCACCTATCGACATGCAGGCTGTCCAGCTGCAGCCGCAAGAGCAAAACGGCATCCGTTACCTGGAAGGCGGTATCGGCCAGGATGAAGCCAATGCCCTGCGCAAGACCAAAGGGTACGACTTGCATGTCGAACTCTCGGCAGGCCCGGGAAGCGAGTTCCAGAGTGGGGCCACAGTCGACATACAGAGCGCACAGGGCCAGCCCGTGCTGAGCGTTACCAATGTAGGCCCGCTGCTCTATGTGCAGTTGCCACCGGGCCATTACAAAGTCACCGGCAACGCCCAAGGTGAGACGGTACAACAACAGGTGGCCGTCGACGGCAAAGCGCCTGCCACGGTGAACCTGCACTGGCGTTGAATGGTACAGTCCGGGCAGGAGTACATCTGTACTCCTGCCGAATGGGAGCGCACCGCCATGAGCCTGGACCTTCAGCTGGAGATGTTGGACGAGCGGGGCTTTGTGTTGATCCCCGGTGTGCTCGAACCCCTGCGTATCGCTTTGCTGCGCTGCGCCATCGATGACTTGCAGCCCATTCACTGGGATTACCAAGGGCTGCTCGAACACTACAAGTGCGTGTTCAACCGCAACCCCCTGTGGTTGCCCTTTCTTGATCTGCCACCGCTTATCAACCTGGCCGAGGCCGCGCTCGGCGAGGACTGCCACGTGATCGGCCAGACCGCTTGGCGCAGCCACCCCGGCTACCCCGGCATGGCGCTGCACCTTGATCACCTGCCCATGCAACTGCCCGCGTGGATCAGCGAGCGAGGTGCCTTTACCCAGCCCATGCAGATCATCACTGCGCAGCTGTACCTCAGCGATATCGATCACAGCATCGGGCCGACCTGGATCGTGCCTGGTAGCCACCGGGCAGCACGCCCACCCGAGGCCGGCGAGTCCGAGTGGCAAGGGCGTGAAGCGCATCCGGTGTTGTGCAAGGCGGGGGATGCACTGGTGTTTCGCAGTGATGTCTGGCACAGCGGCGGCGCCAATTGCACGCAGTCGCGTGAGCGCGACATGCTGCAGGTGCATTACGGCCGACGCATGGTGGCGCAGAAGTTTTCGCCGTATTTGCACTGGCAATTCAACCCGCAGGTGTTGCAGGAGGCGACGCCGAGGCAGCGGCGGCTGTTGGGTGAGCATGAAGAGGCGGCCTACGACTGAATGGCGACAGGGCCCGTGATAAGGCGGTCGCCCTGGTATTAGCCAATGGTGGCAAACAGCTTTCAACTTTCTGATTATCTGGACAATAATCAGAGAAGTATTACTTGGTGTGACCGGTTTGGATGCGCCGGCCACCGCATAAGCTCGAGGGGCTCAAGCCCCCACTTTGCCCGTGTTGTAGACCATCAGGAGATGTCATTGATGAAAACCCGTCTCGCTGCTTCGCTGGCCGCTGCAGTGCTGGCCTTCGCGGGGGCCAACCTGGCCCAGGCCGCGCAGGTATCGGCTGCAGTTGGCGCCACCAGCCAAGGCGACATGACCTACCGTATCGGCCTGTCGTTCGACTGGGACAAGAAATGGCTGGAAAGCAGTACCGGTTATGTGACCGGTAACTGGGATGCGGCCTACACCTATTGGGAAGGCGGCGACGCCAGCGGCGCGCACTCGTTGTCGTTCAGCCCGGTATTCACCTACGAGTTCAGCGGTTTCACCTACACCCCCTACATCGAGGCCGGCATTGGCCTGGCGGCGTTTTCCAAGACAGAAGTGGGCGACCAGCGCCTAGGTTCGGCGGTCAACTTCGAAGACCGCATCGGTTTTGGCCTGAAGCTGCCGGGTGCGCAGAAGGTCGGCATCCGCGCGATGCATTACTCCAACGCGGGCATCAAACAGCCTAACGACGGGATCGAGTCGTACGCGCTGTTCTACAGCAAGGCGTTCTGAGTTTGATGCGCTTTTTGTAGGAGCAGCCTTGCGCTGCGAAGAGGCCGGTACTGGCACTGCATATATGTTGCCGGTACCGGCCTCTTCGCAGCACAAGGCTGCTCCTACAGTCAGCTAGAAGGTGTACGAAACCCCGGCCTGCACCGTTCGCGGTGCGCCCGGGTACACGTAGTTGTTGAACGCCCCTTCGTCATAACCCTTGTTGAAGACGTTCTTCACATCCAAGTTCAGCCGCACGTGTTCATTGACCTTGTAGAAGCTGAGCAGGTCAACCACGCTGTAGCGCTCCATGGTGTAGGTCGTCACGGCTGTCTGGCCGGCGCGATCATCCACGTATTTCAGGCCAACACCCAATCCAAGGCCTTTGACCGCGCCGTCCTGGAATTCGTAAGTGTTCAGCAGGCTGAAACTGTTGCGCGGGATGTTGGCCAGGTGGGTGCCGGTAGGCAAGCTGGTGTCCTTGGTCACTTCGGCATCGACATAGGCGTAGCCACCGATCACGCGCCACTCAGGGGTGATGTTGCCCGCAATGTTGATGTCCAGCCCGCGGCTGCGTACCTCACCTGCTGCGATGCTGTAGACCCCGGTGGGGTCGTTGGGGTCGCGTGCCAGCACGTTTTCCTTGACGATGTGGTACACCGCCGCATCGATGCTCAGTTGGCGATCGAGCGCTTCCCACTTCACGCCCAGCTCGTAGGATTTACCCTTCTCCGGGTCGAAGCTGCCGCCCCCCGGAGGGGCGCCACTGTTGGGCTTGAATGACCGCGCCGTGTTGGCATAGACCGCCACCGTGTCGGTCAGGTCGTAGATCAGGCCAACGCGCGGGGTGACGCCGTTCTCGCCTTTGCTGAAGTCACGGGTGTCGACCAGCTTGTCGTCATAGTCGTGCTCGAAGCGCTCGAAGCGGATGCCGGCCAACGCTTTGAGGCGCTCGGTCAACGCCACCTGGTCCTGAATGAAGAAGGCCCAGGTCTGCAGGTTTTCCTTGTCCCAGGTGGTGGTGCGTGTCAACGCGGGCCTTGGCTGGCCGAGCACCGGGTCGTAGATATCGATGGGGTAGGTGCCGACGGCTGCCGAGGAACGCTGGATGATCGAGTTGTAATCGTAGTTTTCGTACTCGATGCCGGTCAGCAGGGTGTGGCTGAAACCACCGGTGTCGAAATGCCCGGTAAGGTTCAACTGCCAGTCACGGTCAGTCCATTCCAGTTTGCGGTAGTTGAAGTTGCGCTGCAGGGTACGCCCGTCAGCGGGTGCGCCGTTTGCCTCCACCGCGTTGCCCTTGAGCGAGCCATCGAGAAACTGGAACCCGCCCCCCAACGTCCAGTTGTCATTGAGCAGGTGCTCGAAGCGCACCTGGGCCATGTTGTTGTCGTTGTGCAGCACGTTGTCGCTGCCTTTCTCCCAGATGTAGGTGTCGCGCGAGGCGCTGCCGGTTTGGGTGGCATAGCGGGTCAGGCCGCGGTCCAGTGGGTGGTTGTTGCGCATGAAGTCGCCTTCGAAGACGATTCTGGTGCTGTCGTTGACCTGCCAGCTGACCACGGGCGCCACGTCGTAGCGCTCGCTCTCGACATCATCGCGAAAGCTCTCGCCACCTTCGCCAAGCACGTTCAACCGGTAAGCGAGCGAGCCGTCCTCATTCAGCGGGCCGGTGGCATCGAGGGTGGCGCGGTGCATGCCTTGGTCGTCGATCTGGCTGCCCAGGGTGACCTTGCGCTCAGCCAGCGGCTGCTTGCTGACCACATTGAAGGTGCCACCAGGGTCGCCACGGCCATACAGGCTGGTGGCTGGGCCGCGGATCACTTCAAGGCGTTCGACGGTGTTGGCGTCGGGGGCGTTGGGGTAGCCGCGGTTGATCGGGAAGCCATTGCGGTAGAACTCGCCCGTGGTAAAGCCACGCACCGTGAACGTGGTCAGGCCCTGGCCGCCAAAGTTGTTGGCGCGGCCAACGCCGCCGGCGTAGTCCAGGCCATCTTGCAGCCGCGTGGCGCCGGTGTCTTCGAGCACGTCCTTGGGGACCACGCTGACCGATTGCGGGGTTTCGTGCAGGGCGGTGTCGGTGCGCGTGGCGCTTGCCGAACGGCTGGCCTTGTAGCCGACGACCGGGCCATCGGCGCGCTCACTGTCGGCAGTACCGGTGATACTCAAGGCCTGGAGTTCGATCCGGGCGGGGTCGCTGGGCGATTCGGGCTCAGCCCAGGCCAACGGGGAGACAGCATGAAGCACACAAAGCGAAACGAACGTGCGACGCATCGACGGTACGATCCTGGAGTAGGGCGCTGGGGGGAGGGGTAGAAAGCGTCGCGACACTACTACGAATCATTATCAAATGCATTCTTTTTAAATGGAGCGCGCGTGCCAAACTCCAAGCTCAGTCTCCGCCCATACGCGATCCCGGTAGAAGCAGCCTTGTGCTGCGAAGAGGCCGTAAACCCCAATACCTATCTGTTGCTGGAACAGGCCTCTTCGCAGCACAAGGCTGCTCCTACCGGGACAGGCAGTTCGCCGATTAATGCATCGCCTTGATCGCCAGCACATTGCACAGCGGATGCTCCAGCACATGTGCCGTGGTACCGCCCAGGAAGGTCTGCATGGCGTCGTGGCGGTGGCTGCCCATGACGATCACATCGACCCGGCTATGGCTGACGAACTGGGCAATCGCACGAATAGCTGGCCCCTCGACGAAATGCCTGCGCTCCAAGGGCACCTGGTGATGGTCGCCCAACCGGTTGAATGCTGACCGTTGCGCAGCTCGCACACTGCCATCGAAGCCAGGCATGGTGACGGTGCCGGCACCGAAGTCGGCGATGTGGGTCTTGGCCGCGTCGCACACATGCAGCAGGTGCAGTTCGGCATTGCACTGCAGCGCCAGCGCATGGGCGCTGTGAATAACCTGCTCGTCGAGGTGTTCACCGGCGCCATGGCTGTTCAGGTCCACTGCGGCGGCAATCTGCTTGGGCAGGGGCAGGCGGATATCACTGACCAGGTGCACGGCGATCGGGCTGTCCTTGAGCAACTGCCAATCCAGCGGTGTCACCAGCAAGCGTTTGAGCACCGGTTCGTGCTGCACGTCCTTGATCAGCAGGTCGCAGCCCAGGCGTTCGATGCGCTCGAGCACGCTGGCCAACGGGTCGCGGGTCAACAGCAGTTCGGTGGACACATCCAGGCCGGCGTCGGCCATCTGCTCGGCTTCATCGGCCAGCCACTGGCGATTGTCGCTGAGCAGCCGTTCACGCTCCCGGCCATCGCTCATCAAACCGAAAGTGTCGACATCGTCGACGAATACGTTGATATCGAGTAGCGCACCGCTTGACTCTGCCAACGCCGCCGCGCGCTGCAGAGCCGGCGTGTGGCGCATCTGCGGGCCGAGCATGACGAACAAACGCTTGAACTGGCTCATCTCACACCTCCGCGTGTGGAAGCCCCCCGGTTCATGCCTGGTGATCTGGCCCTGTTCAGTCTAGACCCACGTAGGCACCCTTGGGCGCCGCTTCGCTTGCGCTTGCCGCAGACGGAGCCTGGGTGTCAGCGGCCTCTTTCCACCCGCCACCCAACGCCGCGTACAGATTCACCTCTGCCACCAACTGCGCCAGGCGGTCATTGATCAGCCCCTGCTGGGCACTGAACAACGAGCGCTGCGCGTCGAGAAAGGTCAGGCTGCTGTCCACGCCGATCCGGTAGCGGTGTTCAGCAAGGTTGTAGTAACGCTGGTTGGAGGCCACCAAGTCGCGCTGCGCCTGCAATTGCCGCTGGTAAGTCGCCCGTGCCGCCAAGCCGTCGGCCACTTCCTGAAAGGCGCTTTGGATTGCTTTTTCGTACTGCGCTACCTGAATGTCCTTCTGCAACTGGGCATAGTCCAGGCTGGCACGCAGGCTGCCGGCGGTGAAGATCGGCAGGTTGATTTGTGGTTGGAACAGCCAGGTCCCTGACCCTGCATCGAACAGCCCACTGAGCGCCGGGCTGGTACTGCCGGCATTGGCGGTCAGGCTGATGCTCGGGAAAAACGCCGCACGCGCGGCGCCAATATCGGCGTTGGCCGCACGCAGCTGGTATTCGGCCTGGAGGATGTCGGGGCGGCGTTGCAGCAGGTCTGACGGCAGCCCGGCTTGCAAACCGGCGATCTGTTCGTCGGCCAGCGGCAAGGCGCCGAGGCCGTCGGCCACAGGGGCGCCCACCAGTACCGTCAGTTGGTTGAGGTCTTGGGCGACTTGGCGTTTGTAACGGGCGACGGCCGCCCGGGTACTGTCGACGCTGGTCCGCGCCTGGATCTGGTCCAGGGCCGACACTGTGCCGGCGCGGCGCTGGTTGGCGGTCAGGCGCAGGCTGCGCTCGTCCGCGGCCAGGGTTTCGTTGGCCAGCGTCAGCAGTTCCTGGTCGGCACGCCAGGTCAGGTACACGCTGGCGACACTGGCCACCAGGCTCAATTGGGTGCTGCGCCGGGCCTGGTCGCTGGCCAGGTAAGTCAACAGCGCTTGGTCACTGAGGCTGCGCAGGCGGCCGAACAGGTCCAGCTCATAAGCACTCACGCCTAGCGTCGCAGCAGTGGTGGAACTGATCATGCCCTGGTCGGTACCGGTCATGCGCCGCGGCAGGTACTGGCGTTGCCCCTGGCCATTGGCCGAGACCTTTGGCAACAGCTCGGCGCGCTGAATGCGGTATTGGGCGCGGTAGGCTTCGACATTGAGCGCCGCGCTGCGCAGGTCGCGGTTATTGGCCAGGGCGCTGTCGATCAGTTGGCGCAGGGTCGGGTCGTGGAACACCTGGCGCCAGTCCTCGACGGCCGGGTGCTTCTGCACATCGCCGGCGTAGGCCGGCCCCTGCGGGTACTGGGTGGCGACGGGGGTGTCCGGGCGCTGGTAGTCAGGGGCCAACGAACAGCCGCACAACAGCGCCGCGCACAGGATAAGGCTGGGTCGGGGCATCAGAGGGTCTCGCAGAGTCAGGCGCCTGCCATCCATTTGGTCAGCCCATGGCGGCCACTGACCCCCAGCTTGGCGGTGGCGCGCTTGAGGTAGGTTTCGATCGAGCTGTTCTTCACGTTAAGCCGCTGCGCCATTTCTGGCACCGTGCCGCCCGTCAGCAGGCCCAGGCAGACCTCCTGCTCACGCGTCGAAAGCCGCACGGCTTCCTGCACCAGCCGTTCGCCAAAGGAGTGGCGTAACGCGCCCGCCTGCAAATCGCACAGCGGCGAGCCGGCCTGCCGCGCGGCCCCTTGGTTGAGCAACTGGCCGTGATGCTCGACCAGGGGCAGCAAGGTGTCGGACAGGCTTTTCAACTGCGACAACTCACTCAACGAAAAGCCACGCTGGCTGGGCAGGCGGTGAAAGCAGATGACCCAGCGCCGGGCGCCGCTGCAAGACACCAGGTTGCACTGGTGGGCGCTGTGGCGCGGGTGGTCGGTGTCCGGGGGGGCCTTGAACTCGATCAGCAGCGGGTCCTTCATCTGCATGATGCTCTGCAGCAAAGGGTGGCGCAGAGGATCGACGCCGGGCAGTTCAGGGGCCGGGCCGGCGCTGCCGAGTACCCTGATGCGGCTGATGCTGGCGCCGCGTGGCTCGAGGGTCCATTCGCTGAGGTCGAGCCTGTGGATCGGCACTTGGGCATCGACCAGGTGCAACATCTGTTCGGCAAAGCCCTCGGCGCCGGTACTGGCGATCAGCTCGCCAAGTTGCAGATACAGCTGGGGGTCGGGGCGGTGTTCGAGGCTGTCGGTCAGCTTCATAGCGTTGTCATCCTTGATCCAAAGCGTTACGGCGGGTGGTGTCGCTGGCGAGTCCTCCGGGTGGCGAGTGGTTTGTGGCGGTATTCAAGCCCGGCCTGGGGGCCGCGTCTGTAATGGAAAACAGGGACAGAAAGTGCCACCGATTACGGATCAGTGGGGCAGGGCACTTACAGGCGAGACGCTGCACATGAACGGATCAGCCAGCCAATTGACGTCAGAAGGGTGGCGATCAACGCCTGATCCCGACCGATGGCCCCTGGCGTAGGCCAAACCGGGCAGCCGCTGTGGCAAATCTCCTACATGTTTTTCAGCAGCCATCGACAGGCCCGGTGCGTGTCCGGGTTTCGGGGGCCATACAGCCTGAAGGTGGGGTGCTTGAATCCGCGGATGATCAACCAGAAGGACCTGCCGAACCATGCCTGCCGCCCAAACCTTTGCCCTGACCGTTGCCCAGCGCGACATCTGGCTGGACCAGATCAGCCACGGCGACTCGCCGCTGTACAACATCGGCGCGTACGTCGAACTGGCCGGCGGGGTGGATGCCGAGCGGCTAAACCGGGCACTGGCGCACCTGGTCGCCCAGCATGATGGCCTGCGCACCGTGCTGGTGACGCACGCGGGCCAGGGTGGGGTAGCCCGCCAGTACTTTGCCGAGGCCCTCGATGTGCCGCTGGTGCAGCACGATGTCCGCAGCGCGGATGACCCGTTCGGCGCTGCCCAAGGCCTGTTGCAAACACAGATGCAGACACCGTACCGCCTGGATGCCAGCCCATTGTGGGGGGCGACATTGATCCGCCTGGGCGAGCAGCGGTACCTGTTTGCCGTGCAGGCCCATCACCTGATTCTCGATGGCTGGGGCGTGGACCAGTGGTTCAAGCAGATCGCCGACCATTATCGCCTGCTTGAACAAGGGCTGGCATTGCCAGACAGCGCCCCGTCTTACCGCGCGTTCATCGAGGACGATGCCCAGTACCAGGGTTCGCCACGCCATGACCGCGACCGCGATTACTGGCTGGCCAAGTACCAGCAGCTACCCGATGCCTTGCTGGCACCCCGCGAGCGCAATGCGCAGCACGTGTCGCCGCCCAGTGCGGTACTCGAACAGCCCTTCGATACCCGCTTGCTGGCACGTATGCGGGCCCTCGGCACCACGCTGCAGGCCTCGCCCTTCCATGTGCTGCTGGCGGCGTTGCATGTGTGCAGCGCACGTACCTGGCAGCGTGACGAGTGGGTAGTCGGCCTGCCGGTGCGCAACCGTGGCAACGCCCAGTTCAAGTCGACCCTGGGGCTGTTTACCCAAGTCAGCGCACTGCGCATGGACTTTGGCCGTGAACGCTCGTTCAGCGCGCTGGTACAGGGGATCCGCGATGCGCTCAAGCAAGACTTTCGCCATCAGCGTTTCGCCCTTAGCGAACTCAATCGCAGCCTTGGTGCATTGCGTGAAGAGCGGCCGCACCTGTTCGAGCTGATGGTGTCGTTCGAGGAGGATGGCAACGACCTGCGCTTCGGTGACGTGCCCGGCCACACGGTGATGGTCTGCAATGGCCACGAGCCCACGCCCTTGAGCATCCACCTGCGCTGCAACAGCCAACGCGACAGCGCGTGCCTGCACCTGGTGCACAACCGCGCCTGGTTCAGTGAAGAGGACGTGACAGCGTTGGCCGAGCGCCTGCTGCATGTGCTGGAGCAAGGCCTGGAGCAGCCCGAACAAAGCATCGCGGCGTTCGACCTGCTGACCGCCCGCGAGCACGCCCGCCTGCGGCAGTGGAATGCGACGGCGCAAGCAGCGCCTGAACAGGCTGAGGCGTTGATCCATCGTCGTATCCAAGCCCAGGCCAACGCCACGCCACACGCCGTGGCAGCGCTGCACGACGGCCAGCGCCTGAGCTATGGCGAACTCGACCGGCGTGCCGACGCGCTGGCCCGGCACCTGGCAGCCCTTGGCACCAAACCTGACCAGCGGGTTGCGGTGGTCGCCCAGCGCGGCCTGGACACCTTGGTCGGCCTGCTGGCCGTGCTCAAGGCCGGGGCCGCTTACGTGCCGATCGACCCAGCCCACCCGCAGGAGCGCCTGGCCTATCTGCTGCAAGACAGCGCGCCAGCCGTGGTGCTGACCCAGTCGCGGCTGCTCGACCGCCTTCCGCCCCATGGCCTGCCACAAATCGTGTTGGACCGCTGGGACTGGAACACGGCAACCGCCGCAATGCCAGCGCCTGTGCAGCCGCAAGCGAGCGACCTGGCCTATGTCATCTACACCTCCGGCTCCACCGGCCAGCCAAAGGGCGTGATGGTCGAGCACCACATGCTGGCCAACCTGGTCGACTGGCACTGCAACGCCTTCAACCTGGGCCCCGGGCGCCACCAGTCGAGCCTGGCCGGCTTCGGCTTTGACGCCATGGCTTGGGAGGTGTGGCCCGCGCTGTGCAGTGGCGCTACTTTGCACCTGGCACCGGTGCGTGACGGTGCTGAAGACATCGACGCCTTGCTCAGCTGGTGGCGCGCCCAGCCGCTGGATGTCAGCTTCCTGCCCACCCCGGTGGCTGAGCATGCCTTCGCCCAGGGCGAGCTGCACCCAACCTTGCAGACCCTGCTGATTGGCGGCGACCGCCTGCGGCGCCTGGCCCGCGAGCGGCGCTACCGGGTCATCAACAACTATGGCCCCACCGAAGCCACGGTGGTGGCGACGTCGGGCGAAGTAAACGCCGGCGGCCCGCTGCATATCGGCCGCCCGGTGGCCAACACCCAGGTGTACGTCCTCGATGAGCAGTGCCGCCTGCTGCCGATCGGCGCCCCAGGCGAATTGTATGTGGGCGGCAAGGGGGTGGCCCGGGGTTACCTCAACCGGCCGCAGATGACCGCCGAGCGTTTTCTCGACGACCCGTTCAGTGCGCTGCCAGGGGCACGCATGTACCGCACGGGCGACCTGGTGCGCTGGCTGCCCGATGGCACGCTGGAGTACCTCGGGCGCAATGACGACCAGGTGAAAATCCGCGGTGTGCGGGTTGAACTGGCCGAAATCGAAGCTGCCCTGGCCAGCCATGCGGCAGTGCGCGAGTGTGTGGTGATGCTGCGCGAAGGCCAGTTGCAGGCTTGGTTCATTGGCGGGGCGGCGGTGGAGCCCAGGGCGCTGCATGACCACTTGCGCGAACGCCTGCCAGTCGCTTTGTTGCCGGTGGCCTATGTCAACCTGGCCAGTTGGCCATTGACTGCCAATGGCAAACTCGACCGCCGTGCCTTGCCGACAGCGGACGACGCCGCCAAGGTGCGTCGCGAGCACGAGGCGCCGATCGGCGACGTCGAGCAACGCCTGGCCTTGCTGTGGGCCGAATTGCTGCAGGTCGAGCGGGTAGGGCGCCAGGACCACTTCTTCGAGCTGGGCGGCCACTCGCTGCTGGCCGTGCAACTGATCGAGCGCATGCGCCAGCAGGGCCTGCAAGCCGATGTACAGGTACTGTTCGGCCAATCGACCCTGGCCAGCCTTGCGGCCAGCGTAGTGGTCGGCGAAGCCGCGCGCGTGCCGGCCAACCGGGTTCCGCCAGGGTGCCAGCACATCACGCCGGGCATGCTCACCCTCAGCGAACTGTCGCAGGTTGATATCGACCGCATCGTTGCCACGGTGCCGGGCGGCGCAGGCAACGTGCAGGAAATCTATCCGCTGGCGCCCCTGCAACAAGGCCTGCTTTACCACCACGTCACCGATGCTCGCGACCCGTACCAGCAGCAGGCTTTGTTTACCTTTGCCAGCCGCATGCAGTTAGAGGCCTTCACCGAAGCGTTGCAGCAGGTGATAGACCGTCACGACATCTTGCGCACCAGCCTGGCCTGGGAGGGGCTTGAACAGCCCCAGCAGGTGGTCTGGCGCCAGGCCCTTCTGACGGTCGACAACTGGGTGGGGGAGGCACGCGCAGGCAACATTGCCGGGCAAATGCGCAGCCACTTCGACCCCCAGCAACGGCCCTTGGACCTGCGCCAGGCACCGATGATGGCGCTGGCCTGCGCCGAGGATGCCCAGCACGGGCGTTGGTTGGGCTTGCTGCGCTTCCACCACTTGGTCAACGATGCTGTTTCGCTACAGGTGCTGTTGGGCGAGCTGGACGCCTTCATGGCGGGGCGCGGCGAGCCGTTGCCGGCACCTGTGCCGTATCGTGACTACGTGGCGCTAAGCGCTGCCCCCGAGCGCCAGGCCCGGCACGAAGCCTTCTTCCGCGAGCAACTGGCTGGCATCGAACCGCCAGCGCCGATTGCCGGGCTGGGTGGCGAGCCGGTCGACGAGGGTGACCTGCACAGCCACAGCCAGGTGATCGATGCGCCGCTGGCAGGGCTGTTGCGCGCTCAGGCCCGGCACCATGGCGCGAGCCTGGCCAGCCTGCTGCACCTGGCCTGGGCTCAGGTGCTTGGCGCCCTCGGTGGGCGTGATGAGGTCACCCTGGGCACCGTGTTGCTGGGCCGCAGCATGGCTGGCAACGGGGCTGATCGTGCCCTGGGCATGTTCATCAACAGCGTGCCCTTGCGGGTAGGCCTGGCGAATCGCTCGGTCGACCAGGCGCTGAGCGAGACCCACGCGCGGCTGGCCGCCTTGCTTGGCCATGAAGATGCGCCGCTGATCCTCGCCCAGCAGTGCAGTGGCTTGCCCGCCGGCACGCCGCTGTTCAACAGCTTGATCAACTACCGCCAAGGGGCAGTAATGCTCGGTCCGGTATTGCCGGGCGTAGAGCTGGCCGAAGCCAGTGAAGTACACAGCCATGGCCTGGTCCTCACGGTGGACGACCATGCCGACGGGTTACAGTTCGCCCTGCGCGCGCCGCGTGCGATTGGCGCGCAGCGAGTGCTGAACTACCTGTTGACCACCTTGCGCCAACTGGGCAATGCCCTGGCCGAGCGCCGCAGCACGCGCCTGGATGCACTGTGCGCGGTGCCAGACGGCGAGCTGCACCGCTTGCTGCAGGGTTTCAACGCCACCGAAGACCCACAAAGCCCGGTCAGGCAGACCTTGCCGGCGCTGTTCCAGGCCCAGGTGCGGCGTACACCCCGTGCCATCGCGCTGCAGGCTGAGGACGGCTGCCTCGATTACCAGGCCCTCAACGCCCAGGCCAACCGCCTGGCCCACCACCTGATCGCCCTGGGTGTTAAGCCCGATGCGCGGGTGGCGGTTTGTGTCGAACGTGGCGCTGCACTGATGGTCGCCTTGCTGGGCGTGCTTAAGGCCGGCGGCGCCTACGTGCCACTCGACCCCGCTTACCCGGCCGAGCGGCTGCGCTTCATGCTGGAAGACAGCACGCCGTCGGTGGTGCTGGTGCACGGCGCTACCCTGGGCCTGTTCGAGCAAATGCCAGGCCCTGTGCTTGACCTTGACCGTGGCGATTGGCACGCCTGCTCGGCAGCCGACCCGCAAGTGCCGGGCCTGGGCCCGAGGCAGTTGGCCTATGTGATGTACACCTCGGGCTCCACCGGCACCCCGAAGGGGGTGATGGTCGAGCACCGTGGCCTGTGCAACCTGATGCACTGGGGTTCGCGCATCTGCCCGCCACGCCCGGGCGATGCCTTGCTGCAACGGGCGCCGTTCACCTTCGACGGTTCGGTCTGGGAGCTGTTCTGGCCGCTGACCGCCGGTTTGCGCCTGGTCCTGGCGCGCCCTGACGGGCACCGCGACCCGGCGTACCTGGTGCAGTTGGTGCAGGCCAGGCAGGTGACCACGATCAAATTCGTCCCGGCGCTGCTGCATCAGTTTCTGGAAGAGCCGGGGGTTGAGCGTTGCACTAGCCTGACGGACATCTTCTGCGGCGGCGGTGAACTGACATTGGCGCTGGTACAACGCCTGCGCGAATGTCTGCCCACGGTGCGCCTGCACAACGTCTATGGCCCGACCGAAGCGACGGTAGACAGCACCGCCTGGACCCTGCAGCCGCACGAACCGCTGCCGTTGATCGCGCCGCCGATCGGCCGGCCGATCGCCAATACCCGCCTGTATGTGCTCGATGCGCATGACCGCCCGGTGCCACTCGGCGCGGTGGGCCAGTTGCACATTGGCGGCGTCGGCGTGGCCCGCGGCTACCTCGGGTTGCCGGCATTGCAGGCTGAGCGCTTCATCGCCAGCCCGTTCGTCGAGGGCGACCGCCTGTATCGCACGGGGGACTTGGTGCGGTACCGCCTGGACGGTGAGCTGGACTTTGTCGGCCGCAACGATTTCCAGGTCAAGCTGCGTGGGTTGCGGGTCGAGCTGGGGGAAATCGAAGCGTCGCTGACGGCGCACCCGGCCATCGGGCAGGCCGTGGTGCTGATGCGCGAAGAGCGCCTGGTTGCCTACTTCACCTGCCGCGAGGGCAGCAGCGCACCCGCGCTTGAAGTGCTGCGCAGCCACGTGCTGGCGCGCATGCCCGATTACATGGTGCCGCAGGCGTTCGTTGCCCTGGGCGAGCTGCCGTTGAGCAACAACGGCAAGGTCGACCGCCAGGCCTTGCCAGCGCCTGGGGCCGAGTCGGTGATCAGCCGCCAGTACCAGGCCCCGCGCGGCGAGCTGGAAACGGCGCTGGCCGAGATCTGGACCGATGTGCTGAAGATCGAGCAGGTTGGGCGCGACGACAACTTCTTCGAACTGGGCGGCCACTCGCTGCTGGCGGTCAGCCTGGTGGCACGCATGCGCCAGGCCGGGTTGCATGTGGATGCCCGCACCTTGTTCAGCCAGCCGACCCTGGCTGCGCTGGCCGCCAGCACCCGCCTCGAGCAGGTCGAGGTGGTGATACCGCAGACCACCATTCCCAGCCTGGGTAAACGCAGGCGCATCTAAGATCGCCGGGGCCGCGTTGCGGCCCATCGCCGGCAAGCCCCACAGGTGCGGCGCTAGACTTGGAGGCTACACAGTTCAGGTGGGAGCGGGCTTGTCCCGCGAATGGGGCTACGCGGTGCATGGCACCGGCTTCGCCGGTGTTCGCGGGGCAAGCCCGCTCCCACGTAATGCGTTCCTTTTTCAGAAATTGCGCAAGACAGTTGCTCTCACCCGAACTGTTTAGCCTCCAAGGCTAGCGCCGCACCTGTGGGAGCCGTCTTGCCGGCGATGGCGCTTTCCGAAATTGTCCCCGCTTCCCATGTCAGACCGACCGGTCACGATCCTTTAGCGTGTCCACGATTCCCATTCCAGGCAAAGCAGGATGCTTACCGATGCACTTCAGCGAACTGATGGCTGCTCTTTCCACCCGTGCGATCCGACTCCAGCGTGAAGACCAGGACCTGATCGTCCTCGGCGATGACGATACCCTGGACGACAGCTTGTGGGAGGCGTTGTCACGGCACAAGCCGGCGTTGCTGGAGATGCTCGCCGAACGCGATGACGATTGGCTCAGCCCGGCCTTCCGGATCACCCCCGACATGCTGCCGCTGGTCACGCTGGACCAGGAAGCCATCGACCGCATCGTCGCCAGCGTGCCGGGCGGCGCAGCCAACGTTCAGGACATCTACCCGCTGGCCCCGCTGCAGCAGGGCATGCTGTACCATCACCTGTCCGCCACCGAGGGCGACCCGTACCTGTCGCAGGTGCAACTGCGCTTCGCCAGCAAAACCCACCTGGAAGCCTTCGCCGAGGCGCTGCAGTGGGTGATCCAACGCCATGACATCCTGCGCACCGCGCTGCACTGGGAATACCTCGACCAACCGGTGCAGGTGGTCTGGCACGAGGCGACGCTGGTCCGCGAAGCAGTGCCAGTCGCGGGCAGCACAGCCCTCGCCGAGCTGTGCGCGCGCTTCGACCCGCGCCAGTATCGTCTCGACCTGCGCCAGGCACCGTTGATGCAACTGATGCACGCGCAAGGCGAGGGCACTACGTGGGTGGCGCTGCTGATGTTCCACCACGTGGTGATGGACCATACCGCCCTGGATATCGTGCGCCGCGAAATCCAGGCGCACATCGCCGGCCAGTCCGACCGACTGGCGGCCCCCATGCCGTTTCGCAATGTGCTGGCCGCCGCTCGCCAGGCACTGGATGAGGACGCCCATGAGCGCTTCTTCCGCGAGATGCTGAGCGACATCGATGAGCCCACGCTTGCCTTCGGCCTGCAGGACAAAGGTGATGTGCAACTGGAGCAAGCACGCCTGACCCTGCCACCTACGCTCAGCCAGCGCCTGCGCAGCCAGGCCCGGCAACTCGGCGTGAGCCCGGCAAGCGTGTTGCACCTGGGCTTTGGCCGGTTGATCGGGCAACTGTCGGGCCGCCAGCAGGTGGTGTTCGGCAGCGTGCTGCTGGGCCGCATGACCACCGGCGACGGCAGCGAGCAGGCGCTGGGGATGTTCATCAACAGCCTGCCGTTGCGCATCGACCTGGGCCCAACCAGCGTGCGTGACGCCCTGCTGGCCACCCACCGACGGCTCAGCGCCTTGCTCGGCCACGAACAGGCGTCGCTGGCCCTGGCCCAGCGCTGCAGCGGTGTGGCCGCGCCGGCGCCGCTGTTCAATAGTCTGCTCAACTACCGGCACAGTGACGCCGGTGATGCCGCCGAGATCATCCCGGTGGCTGCTGGCATCGATATCGTCGGCGCCGAGGAACGCACCGATTACCCGCTGACTGTCAGCGTCGACGACCTGGGTGATGCGCTGCGCCTGACCGTGCAGAGCCTGCCGGCGTGGAGCGCGTCACGCCTGTGCGCGCAGTTCGAACAGGTGTTGGCAAGCCTGGTCGACGCCCTGGAACACACCCCCGCGGCAGCGCTGCAAGGGTTGCAGGTATTGCCGCCTGCCGAGCGTGATCAGGTGCTGCAACAGTTCAACCACACCGCTCAGCTTTACCCGCAGGGGCAGACCGTACACGCCATGGTCGAGGCCCGCGCCGCCACCGCGCCAGCAGCGGTGGCGCTGTTGCAGGATGGCCAGGCGCTGCGTTACGACGAACTCAACCGCCGTGCCAACCAACTGGCTCACCAGCTGATCGAACGCGGCGTTCACGTGGGGGACCGCGTGGCCCTGTGCCTGCCGCGCAACAGTGGGCGCGTGGTTGCGTTGCTGGCAGTGCTTAAAGCGGGCGCGGCCTATGTGCCGGTGGACCCGGCGTACCCAGCAGAGCGCATTGCCTACCTGCTGGCTGACAGTGCCCCGGCACTGGTCGTGAGCGAGACTGCGGTAAATGGGCTGCCGGCCGAGGTGCCGCGCCTGGACCTGGACCACATCAGCACCTGTACTGCGCACGACAGCAACCCACAGCGACCTGGGCTGGACGTGCAGCAACTGGCCTATGTGGTCTACACCTCCGGCTCCACCGGCCAGCCCAAGGGGGTGATGATCGAGCACCACACGCTCGCCAACCTGGTGCATTGGCACTGCCAGGCCTTTGCGCTGGACGCCGATGCGCACACGTCAAGCGTGGCTGGTTTCGGGTTTGACGCCATGGCCTGGGAGGTTTGGCCAGCCTTGTGCGCCGGGGCCACGTTGCACCTGCCACCCGCGCACATCGCCAACGAGCATGTCGATGAGTTGCTCGACTGGTGGCTGTTGCAGCCACTGAAGGTCAGCTTCCTGCCCACCCCGGTAGCGGAGCAGGCCCTGCGCCGCGAACATCAGCACCCGACCCTGCGCACCTTGCTGGTGGGCGGGGACCGCCTGCGCCAGTTCGAGCGAGCGCCAGGCTTTGCCCTGATCAACAACTATGGGCCGACCGAAACCACCGTGGTCGCCACCTCTGGGCAGGTCTTGCCCAACGGCGCACTGCACATCGGCCGGCCCATCGCCAATACCCGCGTCTATGTACTGGACGAAGGCTTGCAGCCAGTCCCGGTTGGCGTCGCGGGTGAGCTGTTCATCGGCGGCGCGCAAGTGGCGCGGGGCTACTTCAATCGCCCGGCGTTGACCGAACAGGCTTTTCTTGTCGACCCGTTCAGCGAGCAGCCCAACGCACGCATGTACCGCAGCGGTGATCGGGTGCGCTGGAATGCCGACGGCACCCTCGACTACCTCGGCCGCAACGACGACCAGGTGAAGATCCGCGGTGTGCGGGTTGAGCTGGGTGAAATCGAGGCCACCCTCGCGGCGCAGCCGGGTATCGACGCCGCCGTGGTGCTGGTGCGGGGCGAGCGTTTGCTGGCCTGGTTCACCGAGACCGCCCCTGTCGCCCTCGACGCCTTGCGCCAGGCCCTGCAGGCCCGCTTGCCGGCGCACATGGTGCCGCTGGCGTTCGTGCGCCTCGATGAGCTGCCGCTGACCAGCCATGGCAAACTCGACCGCCGTGCGCTGGCTGACCCAGAGACCTCGCAGTTGTTCGGCCAGGCCTACGAAGCGCCCGCAGGCGAAACCGAAGCGACGATGGCGGCGATCTGGGCCGATGTGCTGGGTGTGCAGCGGGTAGGGCGCCATGACAACTTCTTCGAACTGGGCGGCCACTCGCTGCTGGCGGTGACGTTGGTCGAGCGCTTGCGCAAGGCTGGCCTGCTGATCGATGTGCGGGTGCTGTTCGCCCAACCGACCCTAGCTGCCCTCGCCGGCGCGGCGGGCATCGGCCACGAAGTGAAGGTGCCGGCCAACCGGGTGCCCGCGCAGGCCCAACGCATCACGCCGAGCATGCTCAGCCTGATCGACCTGGACCAGGCAGCAATCGACGACATCGTCGCAACGGTGCCGGGTGGCGCCGCCAATGTGCAGGAAATTTACCCGCTGGCCCCGCTGCAGGAAGGCATTCTCTACCACCACCTGAGCGCCGAGCAGGGCGACCCCTACCTGCTGCAGACCCGTCTGGCCTTCGACAGTGTCGAGCGCTTGCTGGCCTGGGCCGGTGCGCTGCAACAGGTCATCGATCGCCACGATATCCTGCGCACCGCCGTGCTTTGGCAAGGGCTGGCGCAGCCGCTGCAGGTGGTTTGGCGCAAGGCCGAGTTGGTGGTCAGCGAAATCGACGACCTGGCCGATGACGATGGCCTGGCGCGGGTTGAACAGTTGCATGCCCGGTTCGATGCGCGGCACCACCGGTTGGACCTGACCCAGGCGCCATTGACCCGCCTGTATTACAGCCTGGACCCCGCCAACCAGCAGGTGGTGGCGATTCTGCTGTTCCATCACCTGACCCTCGACCACACGGCCATGGACGTGGTCGCCCGCGAGATGCGCGCCTTGCTGTTCGGCCAGGGGCACACACTGCCGGCAGCGGTGCCATACCGCAATTATGTGGCCCAGGCTCGCCTGGGTGACCAGGCGGGCCACGAGGCGTTCTTCCGCGAGATGCTGGCGGATGTCGAAGAACCGACCCTGCCACTGGGTTATGCCGATGTGCAGGGCGATGGCCGCGGCATCGAAACGGCGTTCCAGGCACTGGACGGCGAAGTTGCCCACGGTTTGCGCACCCAGGCGCGGCAACTGGGCGTCAGTGCCGCCAGCCTCATGCACCTGGCCTGGGCGCGCGTACTGGGCGTGCTGGCCAACCGCGATGATGTGGTGTTTGGCACGGTACTGATGGGCCGCCTGCAGGGCGGCGAGGGCGCCGACCGGGCGTTGGGGATGTTCATCAACACCCTGCCGCTGCGGGTGGACACCACGCTGGCCGTGCGTGCCGCCGTGCGCGCCACCCACCGCAACCTCTCGGCCTTGCTGGGCCATGAGCACGCGCCGCTGGCCTTGGCCCAGCGCTGCAGTGGCGTGGCCGCGTCCGCGCCGTTGTTCAGTGCCTTGCTCAACTATCGGCACAGCGCCGACGCGGCCACCGGCGAGGCAATCTGGGAGGGTGTGCGCCTGCTCGGTGGCGAGGAGCGCAGTAACTACCCGCTGACCCTCAGCGTCAACGACCTGGGTGAAGGTTTCACCTTCAGTGTGCTGGCTATCGCAGGAATTGGTGCGGCGCGGGTCGCCGCCTGGATGGTCAATGCCGTCACCCAGCTGCTGCAAGCGTTGCAGCAAGGGCAGGAGGCGCGGGTCGACAGCTTGTCGATCCTGAGCGACGAAGCGCGCCAACAGCTGCTGGGCAGTTTCAACGCCACCGCACAGCACTACCCGCAAGGGCTGACGGTGCACGCGCTGGTGGAAGCCCGAGCAGCCGAGACCCCGGATGCCACGGCCGTGAACCAGGATGGCCAGGCACTCAGCTATGGTGACCTGAACCTGCGGGCCAACCGCCTGGCGCATCAGCTGATCGCACGCGGCGTGCGCGGCGGTGACCGCGTGGCATTGTGCGTGGGCCGCAATGCCGAGCGAGTAATCGGCCTGCTGGCCGTGCTCAAGGCCGGCGCTGCCTATGTGCCGGTCGACCCGGGCTATCCTGCCGAGCGCATTGCCTACCTGCTGGCCGACAGCGTGCCCGCCCTGGTGCTGAGCGAAACGGGCATTGCCGGCCTGCCTGCTGACATACCCCGCCTGAACCTCGACCAGGCCGCCGCCGATGATGCCCTGTACAGCAACCCGCACGTACCTGGGCTGGATGCGCACCACTTGGCCTACTTGGTCTACACCTCCGGCTCCACCGGCCAGCCCAAGGGCGTGATGATCGAACACCACACCCTGGCCAACCTGGTGCACTGGCACTGCCAGGCCTTCGCGCTGGAGGCCGGTGTGCGTACCTCGAGCGTCGCAGGCTTTGGCTTCGACGCCATGGCCTGGGAAGTATGGCCGGCGCTGTGTGCCGGTGCCACGCTGCACCTGCCACCTGCGCACATCGGCAATGAACATGTGGATGAACTGCTCGACTGGTGGCTCGAGCAGCCGCTGGCGGTCAGTTTCTTGCCCACGCCGGTGGCCGAACAGGCGCTGCGCCGCGAACGGCAACACCCGACCTTGCGCACCTTGCTGATCGGTGGCGACCGCCTGCGCCAGTTCGACCGCGATCCAGGCTTCGCGCTGGTCAACAACTATGGGCCGACCGAGACCACGGTGGTCGCCACGTCTGGCCAGGTCTTGCCGGGTGCGGCGTTGCACATTGGCACGCCCATCGCCAATACCCGCGTCTATGTGCTCGATGCCCATCGCCAAGTGGTGCCCGTGGGCGTCGTGGGCGAGCTGTACATCGGCGGCGCGCAGGTAGCGCGGGGCTATTTCAATCGCCCTGAACTGACCGAAGAGCGCTTCCTCGCCGACCCGTTCAGCCGCAAGCCCGGCGCGCGCATGTACCGCAGTGGCGACCTGGTGCGCTGGAACGCCGATGGCACGCTGGACTACCTCGGCCGCAATGACGACCAGGTGAAGATCCGCGGCGTGCGCGTGGAGTTGGGTGAAATCGAGGCGGCGCTGACGGCCCAGGCCGGTATTGCCGATGCTGTGGTATTGGTGCGCGGCGAGCGCCTGGTGGCCTGGTTCACCGAACAGGTGCCGGTGGCGGTCGAGGCTGTGCGTCACGCGCTGCAGGCCAGCTTGCCGGGGCACATGGTGCCGCAGGCGTTCATCCGCCTGGACCAATGGCCGTTGACCCGCCATGGCAAGCTGGACCGCCGGGCCCTGCCTGAGCCGGACGCGGCCCAACTGATCAGCCAGGGCTATGAAGCCCCTGCCAGCGAGACCGAAGCGGCCATGGCCAGCGTCTGGGCCGACGTGCTGGGCGTGGAACGGGTAGGGCGGCACGACAACTTCTTCGAACTGGGCGGCCACTCGCTGCTGGCTGTGACCCTGATCGAACGCTTGCGCCAACAGGGCCTGCAGACCGACGTGCGGGTGCTGTTCGGCCAGCCCACCGTGGCTGCACTGGCTGCCGCGCTGGGCAAAGGTCGCCAGGTCAGCGTGCCCGAGAACCGTATTCCAGCGGGCTGCACCCACATCACCCCCGCCATGCTGCCTTTGCTGACGTTGGACGCCAGTACCCTCGAGCGCATCGTCGCCACGGTGCCAGGCGGTGCTGCCAACGTGCAGGACATCTACCCGTTGGCACCGCTGCAGGAGGGCATTCTCTACCATCACCTGAGTGCCGCAGACGAAGACCCGTACCTGCTGCAGTGGCGCGTCGCATTCGACAGCCAAGCCCGCCTGCTGGCCTTCGCCCAGGCCTTGGACAAGGTCATCGCGCGCCACGATATCCTGCGTACCGCCGTGCTCTGGGACGGCCTGGTGCAGCCGGTGCAGGTGGTATGGCGCAGCGTGCCGGGCTCGGTGCTGGTCAATAGCAGCGAAGCCACCGGCCCTCTCGACCTGAGCCAAGCCCCACTGATCCGCCTGCTGCAGACCCCACAGCCAGGCACCGAAGGCCTCGAAGCCACTCTGCAGTTCCACCACATCGCCCTGGACCACACGGCCATGAAGGTGGTGCTGGAAGAAATCCGCGATCACCTGCACGGCCAGCAGCCCAGCCAACCGGCCGTGCCGTACCGCAACTACGTGGCCCAGGCGCGCCTGGCCATCAGCGAGGCCGAGCACGAGGCGTTCTTCCGCGCCGAGCTGGCCGACATCGACGAACCGACCTTGCCCTATGGCCTGGCCGACCTGCAGGGCCAGGCCAGCGCCTTCGAGTTGGCCACGGTGCAACTGGCCCCTGAGCAATACCGGCGCCTGCGCAGCCAGGCCCAGCAGTTGGGCGTGAGCGCTGCCAGCGTGCTGCACCTGGCCTGGGCGCGGCTGGTGGCCGCCACCAGTGGCAACGACTGCGTGGTGTTCGGCACTGTGCTGTTGGGGCGCCTGCAAGGGGGCGCCGGGGCTGATCGGGGCCTGGGCATGTTCATCAATACCTTGCCACTGCGCCTGGACCTGCAAGGGCTAGGCGTGCGCGCAGGGGTGCGCCTGGCCCATCAGCGGCTGAGTGCATTGCTGGTGCACGAGCACGCCTCGCTGGCCTTGGCCCAGCGTTGCAGCGGCGTGGCTGCGCCGACGCCGTTGTTCAGCGCCATGCTCAACTACCGGCATGGCGCCAGCCAGCCCGAGCAGCAAGCGCAACGCGAAGCCCTGGAAGGCATCCAGGCACTGCCCAGCGGCGGCCACGGCAACTACCCGCTGAGTGTCAACGTGGACGACCTGGGCGATGGCCTGCGGCTGACGGCCCAGGTCAGCGCTCAGGTGGGCGCGCAGCGTGTCTGCGACCAACTGCTGCAGGTGCTGCACGGGTTGCTGGATGCACTTGAGCACGCGCCTGACACGCCAGTGCAGCAGTTACCGGTACTGACGCCTGATGAGCGCCGGCGACTGCTGGCCAATGCCCAACAAACGCCTCACGACACGGCGCAACCGCTGCACGGGCTGTTCGAGGCCCAGGTACGGCGCACGCCCACTGCCATTGCACTGGTCGCCGAGGAAGGCGAGCTGAGCTATCGCCAGCTCGATGAGCAAGCCAATCGGCTTGCCCATCATTTGATCGGCTTGGGCGTCAAACCGGATGATCGTGTAGCGATCTGCGTCGAGCGCGGGCTGTCGATGGTGGTCGGGTTGCTGGCCATCCTCAAGGCAGGCGGCGCCTATGTACCAGTTGACCCAGGATACCCGGCTGAACGTATCCGCCACATGCTGAGCGACAGTGCGCCGCTGGCCGTGCTGATGCACAGCGCTACCCGTGAGGTCGTACACGGCACCCCGGTGCAGCTGGTCGACCTCGATCAACCTTGCTGGGAAGCCCAGCCGATCAGCAACCCTCGCGTAGCCGCGCTGAACGCGAGCCACCTGGCGTATGTGATCTACACCTCCGGCTCCACAGGCCAGCCCAAAGGGGTGATGGTCGAACACCGCAACGTGGTCAACCTGGTGCGCTGGAGCCAGCGCCTTTGCCACCTACCTGGCAAAGGCGCTGTGCTGCACAAGACCCCGGTCAGCTTCGATGCCTCGGTGTGGGAACTGTTCTGGCCGTTGTGCAGCGGCCTACGCCTGGTACTGGCGCGCCCGCACGGCCAGCGTGACCCGCACTACCTCGCGCAATTGATTGAGGCGCAGCAGGTCAGCGTGGTGCAATTCGTGCCGGCGTTGCTGCAGCAGTTCCTCGAAGCACCTGCGAGCGCTCGCTGCACCAGCCTCAGCGATATCGTCTGCGGTGGCGGTGAGTTGACCCAGGCGCTGGCCGCCCAGGTACGCGAGCGTCTGCCGGGTGTGCGCCTGCACAACGTATATGGCCCGACCGAGACCACCGTCGATTGCAGCGCCTGGACGCTGGAACCGGGCGCGGACCTGCCGCACGGGGCGTTGCCGATTGGTACCGCCATCGACAATACCCGGCTGTATGTACTCGACCACTACGACCAACCCGTGCCGTGGGGCGTGGTCGGCCACCTGCATATCGGCGGCGCGGGCGTAGCGCGGGGTTACCTGGGTTTGCCCGAACAGCAGGCCGAACGCTTCATCGCCAGCCCCTTCGTTGACGGTGATCGCCTGTACCGCAGCGGTGACCTGGTGCGCCAGCGCGAGGATGGCAACCTGGTCTTCCTTGGCCGTAACGACCACCAGGTCAAAATCCGCGGCCTGCGCATCGAGCCGGGCGAGATCGAAGCCTGCCTGGTGCGTGTGCCCGGTGTGCGCGAGGCCGTGGTACTGGCTTACGATGCCCCGGCCAGTGGGCCGCGCCTGGTCGCCTACCTCACCGGTGAGCCATCCGAGGCGGACAGCCTGCGTCAGGCGCTGCTGCAGGACCTGCCGGAATACATGCTGCCGGCACAGTACATCCACCTCGACCAGTTGCCGTTGACGCCCAATGGCAAGCTCGACCGTAAAGCGCTGCCGGCGCCGGATGCCGCCTTGCATGAACGACCCTACCAGGCGCCGCAGGGGCAGACCGAAACCCTGCTGGCCCAACTGTGGGCGCAACTGCTGGGCGTCGAGCACGTGGGCCGTCACGATAACTTTTTCGAGCTGGGTGGCCATTCGCTGCTGGCGGTAAGCCTGACTGCGCGTCTGCGCCTGGAAGGGCTGCAAGTCGATGTACGGACCCTGTTCGGCCGGCCTACCATTGCGGCCCTGGCCGAGACCTTGGGTCGCAACCAGCAAGTGCTGGTACCTGAAAACCGCATCCCTGCCGGTTGTACTCATATCACCCCAGACCTGTTGAGCCTGATCGACCTCGACCAACCCGCGATCGACCGCATCGTCGCGCGCGTGCCGGGCGGTGCGGCCAATGTGCAGGACATCTACCCGCTGGCCCCGCTGCAGGAAGGTATCCTTTACCATCACCTGAGCGCCGAGCACGATCCCTATGTGCTGTATTCCCGGCTGCGTTTTGACAACGGCGAACGCCTGCAAGCCTTCGCCAGCGCGCTGGACCAGGTCATCGCCCGCCACGACGTGCTGCGCACAGCTGTGCTATGGGACGGCCTGCCGCAGGCTGTGCAGGTGGTCTGGCGTCACGCACCGCTGCAGGTCCTGCGCGACGACGATGCGGCTACCGTTGGCCTGGACTTGAGCCAAGCGCCGCTGATTCGTCTGCTTCATCGCCAGGCACCGGGCAGCGGGTGCATCGAAGCCACCTTGCAGTTCCACCACATCGTCCTCGACCACACCGCCCTGGAGGTGGTCGGTGAGGAGTTGATTGGCTTCCTGCAGGGCACGCCGCCGGTCCAAACCCCCGTGCCGTATCGCAACTACGTGGCCCAGGCGCGCCTGGGTGTCAGCCAGGCCGAGCATGAGGCGTTCTTCCGCGAGCAGTTGGCGGATGTCGACGAGCCAACGTTGCCGTTCGGCCTAAGCGATGTGCAAGGCGATGGCCTTGGCATGCAAGAAGCCAAGCTGGCGCTGTCGGCCGAGCTGGCCGCAGGGCTGCGGCGCCAGGCACGGCACCTGGGCATCAGTGTCGCCAGCCTGTTCCACCTGGCTTGGGCGCGCCTGTTGGCCGCTGCCAGCGGCAAGGACCGCGTGGTGTTCGGCACGGTGTTGCTGGGGCGCCTGCAAGGCGGTGAGGGCGCCGAGCGGGCACTCGGCATGTTCATCAATACCTTGCCGCTGCGGGTCGACCTGGGCGAGGTGAGCCTGCGCGAAGGGGCGCAGGCTGTGCATCAGCGCCTCAGTGCACTGCTGGCGCACGAACACGCGTCCTTGGCGTTGGCCCAGCGCTGCAGTGCTGTGGCTGCACCGTTGCCGTTGTTCAGCGCCATGCTCAACTACCGCCATGGCGCAGAAGCCAGCGCCGAACAGCGGCAGGCGTGGCAAGGCATCGACGTGCTCGAAGGCCAGGAGCGTACCAACTACCCGTTGAGCCTGAACGTCGACGATTTGGGGGAGGGCTTCCGCCTGGTTGCCATGACCCCGGCCGACGTAGGCGCGGCGCGTATCTGTGGGCAGATGAACCAGGTGCTGGAGGCCATGGTCGAGGCGCTGGAGCAGACGCCGGAACTGCCGGTGCAGCGCTTGCCGGTGCTGGAAGCGCAGGAGCGTGAGCGTGTGCTGCTGGGCTTCAACGATACGGCGGTGGATTATGACCTTGAGCAGACCCTGCACGGGATGATCGAGGTACAGGTGTTGCTTACGCCGGATGCGGTCGCGGTTAAGGCCGAAGAGGGGGCGCTGAGCTATCGCCAGCTGAATGAGCAAGCCAACCGATTAGCGCATCACCTGATTGATCTGGGTGTTAAACCTGATGATCGGGTGGCGATCTGCGTTGAACGTGGGCTGTCGATGGTGGTTGGCTTGCTGGCCATCCTCAAGGCGGGTGGCGCGTATGTGCCGGTTGACCCCGATTACCCAGCGGAACGCGTGCGGCATATGCTGACTGACAGCGCGCCGGTGGCGGTGCTGGTGCACAGTGCTACCCGCCATGTATCGGATTCGACCCAGGTTATCGACCTGGATCAGCCGACCTGGATCGCCCGGCCTTCCAGCAACCCAGTTGTCACCGACTTGACCCCGCGTCACCTGGCCTACGTGATCTACACCTCAGGCTCCACCGGCTTGCCGAAAGGCGTGATGAACGAGCATGCCGGCGTGGTCAACCGCCTGCTGTGGATGCAAGAGGCCTACAACCTCGGCGCTGACGACGTGGTCTTGCAGAAGACCCCATTCAGCTTCGACGTATCGGTATGGGAATTCCTCTGGCCGCTGCAAACCGGCGCACGTCTGGTCATGGCGCGCCCCGGCGGCCATCGCGATCCGGAGTACCTGCGTCAGGTGATCCGTAACGGAAATGTCACCACCTTGCACTTTGTGCCTTCGATGCTGGATGTATTCCTGGCTCACGGCCAAATATCGGCAGATGGTCTCAAGCGCGTCCTGTGCAGCGGCGAGGCATTGCCGGGCAGCCTGGTCCGACGTTTCCACACGCAACTGCCAACTGTCGATCTGCACAACCTGTACGGCCCGACCGAAGCAGCGGTGGACGTGAGCGCCTGGCATTGCGTGACGGCGCCGGACAACACCCCCATCGGCAAACCCATCGCCAACACCACGCTGTATGTACTCGATACGCTGGGTCAACCCGTACCGCAAGGCGTGGCTGGCGAGCTGTTCATCGGCGGCGTGCAAGTCGCCCGAGGCTACCTGAACCGCATCGAACTGACCGCCGAACGCTTCCTCGACGACCCGTTCAGCACCCGCCCTGGTGCACGACTGTACCGCACCGGCGACCTAGCGCGGCACCTGGCCGATGGCAACATCGAATACCTGGGCCGTAACGATGACCAGGTGAAGCTGCGCGGCCTGCGCATCGAGCTGGGTGAAATCCAGGCTGGCCTGACGGCCATCGAAGGCGTGAAGGAGGCAGTTGTTGTCGCCCGCGACCAGCGTCTGGTGGCGTACTACACCGGTGAACAGCAGGCCGCAGACGTTCTGCGCACGGCATTGCTGGCCCACCTGCCGGAGTTCATGGTGCCCGCGCTGTTCCTCCACCTGGACGCACTGCCCCTGAGCCCCAACGGCAAACTCGACCGCAAGGCTTTGCCACTGCCGGACACCGAAGCCCTGCAAAACCGTGTGTACGAAGCCCCAGAAGGCGAAACCGAAACCCTGCTGGCAACGATCTGGGCCGAGCTGCTGGGCGTGGAGCGGGTAGGGCGCCACGACAACTTCTTCGAACTGGGCGGCCATTCGCTGCTGGCGGTGACCCTGACCTCGCGCCTGCGCCAACAAGGCCTGCATGCCGATATCCGCGTATTGTTCGGCCAGCCGACCTTGGCAGCGCTCGCCGCTGCGGTAGGCGGTGAAACCCGCATCAGCGTGCCAGCCAACCGCATTCCGGCAGAGGGCACACGCATCACGCCGGACATGCTGCCGCTCGCCGAGCTGTCCCAGGCGGCCATCGACACCTTGGTCGCGCAGATCCCCGGTGGCGTGGCTAACGTCCAGGATGTCTACGGCCTGGCCCCGCTGCAGCAAGGCATCCTCTACCATCACTTGGCCAGCGAAGGCGCAGACCCCTACGTGCTGCAGGCACGCTTCGCCTTCCCGACGCAAGCCGAGCTCGATGCCTTTGCCGCAGCGCTCGACCAGATCATCGCCCGTCACGACATCCTGCGCACCAGCATCCACTGGCAGGGCCTTGAGGAGCCCGTGCAGGTCGTCTGGCGCACTGTGCCGGCAGTCGGCGCAGCCGTGCGCGGTGATGAAAGCAGCACCACGCTCGACTTGAACAAGGCCCCCTTGATCCGCCTGCTCCCTAGCCACGGCGAGGGGCGCGTGGAAGCCACGCTGCTGATCCACCACATCATCCTCGACCACGCAGCCGTCGAACAGCTGGTGGCCGAGATCACCGCTGTGCTGCAAGGCCAGGCCCTGTCGCAGGCCAGCGTGCCCTACCGCAACTATGTGGCGCAGGCACGTCTGGGCGCCGATACCCAGGCTGACGAGGCACTGTTCCGCGAGCTGCTGGGTGACATCGACGAACCCACCACGGTATTCGGCCTACGCGATGCGCTCAGTGACGGCAGCCGTGTATTGGACAGCCGTCTGGCCCTGGACACGGCGCTGGCCGGCCGCTTGCGCGAGCAGGCCCGCCTGCTTGGCATCAGCGTCGCCAGCCTGGTGCACCAGGCCTGGGGGCAGGTGCTGGCGCAACTGTCAGGGCGCGAGGAAGTGGTGTTCGGCACGGTGTTGCTCGGTCGCCTGCAAGGCGGCGAGGGGGCTGAACGGGCCCTGGGCATGTTCATCAACACCTTGCCGCTGCGAGTGAGCGTGGGTGCCACGGCGGTGGCCGAGGGCGTACGCCTGACCCACCAGCGGCTTGCCCGCCTCCTGGCCCATGAGCAAGCCTCGCTGGCGTTGGCTCAGCGTTGCAGCGCAGTGCCGGTGTCTCAGGCGCTGTTCACCAGCCTGCTCAACTTCCGCCACAGTGCACCGGCCAAGGCTGAGCTGCGCCAGGCCTGGCAGGGTATCGAGCAACTGGCCGCGCATGAGCGCAGCAACTACCCATTGGTGGTCAACGTCGACGACGTGGGCGACGCCTTTGTGCTGACCGTGCAAGCGGTGCCGGAGGTCGATGGCGCGCAGGTCTGCCGCCTGCTCAGCACCGCCCTTGAGCAACTGGCCCAAGCCCTTGCGCAGGCGCCGAGCACGGCCCTGCACAAGGTGAGCCAGCTGGCAGCTGCCGAGCGCGAACTGGTGTTGCAAGGCTTCAATGCCACCCGCCGCGATTACCCACGGGAACATGCGCTGCACACCCTGTTTGGCACCTATGCCGCGCTCAGCCCAGCTGCACCGGCGGCGGTTCACGGTGGCCGGCAGTGCAGCTATGAGCAGCTCGAACAGCACGCCAACCGCCTGGCTCACCACCTGTTGGCCCTGGGCGTGCGCCCTGGCGATCGTGTGGCCCTGCTGCTGCCCCGCAGCATCGAGTTGTTGGCTGCGCAACTGGCGGCGAGCAAATGCGCGGCGGTGTTCGTGCCGCTGGACAGCAACGCGCCTGCCGAGCGCCAGGCCTTCATGATCGAAGACAGCCAGGCGCGTGTCTTGCTCACCTTCAGCAGCGAACAGCGGGTAGGCAATGCCCTGCGCGTCGAGCTGGACCGCCTCGACCTCACCGGGTACGCGCAGCAGTCGCCGGGCCTGGCGGTAGCTGCCGAAAGCGCCGCCTACATCATGTACACCTCCGGCTCTACCGGCACCCCCAAGGGCGTGCAAGTGCCGCACCGGGCCATCGTGCGCCTGGTGATCAATAACGGCTTTGCCGAATTCACCTGCCAGGACCGTGTCGCGTTCGCCTCCAATCCTGCGTTCGACGCCAGTACCCTGGAAGTCTGGGCGCCGCTGCTCAACGGCGGCACGGTGGTCGTCATCGACCAGGATCAGGTGCTGTCGCGTCAGGCATTGCGTGAGGTGTTGCTGGAGCAGCGCGTCAGCGTGCTGTGGCTGACTGCCGGCCTGTTCCATCAGTTTGCCGATGACCTGCTGCCGGCATTCGCCAAGCTTCGCTACCTGATGGTGGGCGGCGATGTGCTGGACCCGGCCATCGTCGGCCGGGTGCTGCGTGAAGGCGCCCCACAACACCTGCTCAATGGCTATGGCCCGACTGAAGCTACCACCTTCAGCACCACCCACCTCATCGCCACGGTCGGCGAGGGCAGCATCCCGATTGGCAGGCCGATCGGCAATGCCCGTTGCTATGTGCTCGACGCCCGTCAGCAGCCGTTGCCGG
The DNA here is from genome assembly GCF_059025405.1 of Pseudomonas sp. 5.2. Classification (NCBI taxonomy): domain Bacteria; kingdom Pseudomonadati; phylum Pseudomonadota; class Gammaproteobacteria; order Pseudomonadales; family Pseudomonadaceae; genus Pseudomonas; species Pseudomonas sp. 5.2. Next base: position 26,667 of record NZ_JBYBHH010000005.1, on the reverse strand, counting down.
TTGGCGCGGTCGGTGAGCTGTACATCGGCGGCGCTGGCGTCGCCTTGGGGTACCTCGGCCAGCCGGCTCTTACCGCTGAGCGCTTCCTCGACGACCCGTTCAGCCGTGAGCCGGGTGCGCGCATGTACCGCAGTGGCGACCTGGCCTGCTGGCAGGCCGACGGCACGTTGCGTTACCTGGGCCGTGCCGACCAGCAGATCAAGCTGCGAGGCTTCCGCATCGAGCTGGGTGAAATCGAAGCGCGCCTGGGCGCGTGTGCCGGTGTGCGTGACACGGCCGTGGTGGTGCGTGAGGACGTGCCCGGTGACAAGCGCCTGGTGGCCTATTTCACCGCCAACAACCCGGCCCCTGGCATTGCCGAACTGCACCAACAGCTGCAAGGCCAGTTGCCGGACTACATGCTGCCAGCGGCCTACGTGTGCCTGGATGCATTGCCGCTGACTGCCAACGGCAAGCTCGACCGCCGTGCCTTGCCGCAGCCCGGCAACGAGGCAGTACTCAGCCGCGCCTTCGAGACGCCACAGGGTGAGGTCGAAACCACCCTGGCGGCGATCTGGGCCGACCTGCTCAAGGTCGCGCAGGTCGGGCGCCACGACCACTTCTTCGAGCTGGGCGGCCATTCGCTGCTGGCCGTGACCCTGGTTGAGCGCATGCGCAAGGCCGGCCTCAGCGCCGATGTGCGCGTGCTGTTTGCCCAGCCCACCTTGGCGGCGCTGGCCGCCGCGGTGGGCAGCGGTCGCGAGGTGCAGGTGCCCGCCAACCGTGTGCCACACACGGCCCGCCACATCACCCCGGACATGCTCAGCCTGATCGAGCTCGACCAGGCCAGTATCGACCGTATCGTCGCCACGGTGCCGGGCGGCGCTCTTAATGTGCAAGAGATCTACCCGCTGGCCCCGCTGCAGGAGGGCATCCTGTACCACCACTTGAGCGCCGCACAGGGCGACCCGTACCTGCTGCAGTCGCGCCTGGCCTTCGACAGCCTGGCGCACTTGCAGCGCTGGGCGGGCGCCTTGCAGCAGGTCATCGACCGGCACGACATTCTGCGCACCGCAGTGGTCAGCGAAGGGCTTGCACACGCAGTACAAGTGGTCTGGCGGGAAGCGAGGATGCAGGTGAGCGCAATCGAAGGCCTGGCTACCGGGTCGGTGATCGATGCCTTGCAGGCCCGCTTCGACGCCCGTCACCAGCGCCTCGACCTGTCGCGGGCACCCTTGCTGCGCCTGCTGCATGCCGATGACCCGGCCAACCAGCGCGTGGTGGCGATTCTGCAATTCCATCACCTGGCCCTGGACCATACCGCCATGGAAGTCATCGCCAGCGAGATGCAGGTGTTGCTGGCGGGCCAGGGCGAACGCTTGCCGGCGCCAGTGCCTTATCGCACCTATGTTGCCCAAGCCCGCCTTGGGGCCGACGATGCCAGCCATGAAGCGTTCTTCCGCGAGATGCTGGGGGACCTTGATGCCCCGACCTTGCCGTTTGGCCTGAGCGACGTACAGGGTGACGGCCACGCTATCGAAGAAGCCCACCTGGCCATCGACACTAGCGTGGCCCGCGGATTGCGCGAACAGGCTCGGCAGCTTGGCGTGAGTGCCGCGAGCCTGGCGCACCTGGCCTGGGCACGGGTGCTGGGTGTGCTCGCCAACCGCACCGATGTTGTGTTTGGCACCGTGCTGATGGGGCGCTTGCAGGGCGGTGAAGGGGCCGACCGGGCATTGGGCGTGTTCATCAACACCTTGCCGCTACGCATCGACTTGACTGCACCGGTGGCGCAGGCGGTGCGCGCCACCCATCAGCGGCTTTCGGCGCTGTTGGCGCACGAGCATGCCTCGCTGGCGTTGGCCCAGCGCTGCAGTGGCGTGGCGGCGTCCACACCGTTGTTCAGCGCCTTGTTCAACTACCGCCACAGCACGGCAGGGGTGCCTGCCGACGGCGATACCCACAGCCAGGGTGTTCGTCTGCTGGGCGGTGAGGAGCGTAGCAACTACCCGCTGACCCTCAGTGTCGACGACCTGGGCGAAGGCTTTGCCTTGAGTGTGCTGGCCCAGGCAGGCATTGGCGCCGAGCGGGTCGCTGGCTGGATGAACCAGGCCCTGGTCGAACTGCTGCAGGCACTGACGCAGTCTGCGGCCAAGCCGGTCGAGGCATTGTCGATCCTGGACCCGGTAGCCCGGCAGCAGGTGCTGGAAGCGTTCAATGCCACTGCACGCGACTACCCGAAAGGGCAGGCCGTGCACACCCTGGTCGAAGCCCAGGCGGCCCGCGCACCGCAAGCGGCAGCGCTGGTGCAGGATGGCCAGGTACTGAGTTACGGCGAGCTTAATCGCTGCGCCAACCGCCTGGCGCATCACCTGATCAGCCGCGGGGTGAAGGTCGGCGACCGGGTGGCATTGTGCTTGCCGCGCACCCTGGAGCGCCTGGTCGGCCTGCTGGCCATCCTCAAGGCCGGTGCGGCCTATGTGCCGATCGACCCGGCCTACCCAAGCGAACGCATCGCCTACCTGCTTGAAGACAGCACGCCGGCATTGGTGCTGGTCGATGCGGCCACCCTGGCGCTGGTGGGGGACACCCCACGTGTCGAGCTGCACCGCGATGCCTGGCAGGGCGCAGCCGACAGCAACCCCTGCGTGGCAGGCCTGAATGATCGCCAACTGGCGTATGTGATCTACACCTCCGGCTCCACCGGCCAGCCGAAAGGGGTGATGGTCGAGCATGCGACCCTGGCCAACCTGGTGCACTGGCACTGTGAGGCCTTTGCCTTGAAAGCCGGCAGCCATACCAGCACGGTGGCCGGTTTTGGCTTCGATGCGGTGGCCTGGGAGGTGTGGCCGGCGCTGTGCACGGGGGCCGTGCTGCACGTGCCGCCCGCACGCATCGCCGGTGAGCACGTCGACGAATTGCTCGACTGGTGGCTGGAGCAGCCGCTGGCTGTCAGCTTCCTGCCCACACCCGTGGCCGAACAGGCGCTGCGCCGCGAGCGTCAGCACCCAACCCTGCGCACGCTGCTGGTCGGCGGCGATCGCCTGCGCCAGTTCGAGCGCGACCCAGGTTTTGCCCTGGTCAACAACTATGGCCCGACCGAAGCCACCGTGGTGGCCACGTCGGGGCAACTGCTACCCGCGGGGGCGCTGCATATCGGTAAGCCTATCGCCAACACCCAGGTGTATGTGCTCGACGAGCGCCGCCAGCCGGTGCCGGTGGGCGCCGTGGGCGAGTTGTACATTGGCGGCGCCGGGGTGGCCCGCGGTTACTTCAACCGCCCGGCACTGACCGAGGAGCGCTTCATTGCCGATCCGTTCACCGCCCAACCCCATGCGCGGCTGTACCGCACAGGTGACCTGGTGCGCTGGAGCGCTGACGGCACCTTGGATTACCTGGGCCGTAACGACGACCAGGTGAAGATCCGCGGCATACGGGTGGAGCTTGGCGAAATCGAAAGCGTACTTGCCGCGCAGCCTGGTATCGGCGATGCGGTGGTGCTGGTGCGTGGCGAGCGGCTGCTGGCCTGGTTCACCGAAACCACACCGGTGGCAGTGGACACACTGCGCCAGGCTTTGCAGGCAAGCCTGCCCGCACACCTGGTGCCGTTGGCCTTCACCTGCCTGCCAGCACTGCCGTTGACCAGCCATGGCAAGCTCGACCGCAAGGCGTTGCCCGACCCGGAGCCGGCGCTGCTTGCAGGCCAGGCCTATGTCGCCCCGCAGGGCGAAGTGGAAACTGCCCTGGCGGCGGTGTGGGCTGACATGCTAGGCGTTGAGCGAGTGGGCCGGCACGATAACTTCTTCGAGCTGGGTGGCCACTCGTTGCTGGCGGTGAACCTGACCGCGCGCTTGCGCCGCGAGGGCGTGCAGGTGGATGTGCGTACGCTGTTTGGCCAGCCGACGGTGGCGGCACTGGCGACGACCCTGGGCCAGGTGCAACAAGTGCAGGTGCCGGACAACCTGATCCCGGCCGGCTGCCCGCACATCACCCCCGGCATGCTGCCGCTGGTGGCGCTGGAGCAGGCGGCCATCGACCGTATCGTTGCCCAGGTACCCGGCGGTGCCCGCAATGTGCAGGACATCTACCCGCTGGCACCCTTGCAGGAAGGCATCCTGTACCACCACCTCAGCGCGCAGGGGCACGACCCTTATGTGCTGCAGTCGCGCTTCGGGTTCGCCAGCCGCGAACACTTGAACAACTTTGCGGCAGCGTTGGACAAGGTCATCGCCCGCCACGACGTGCTGCGCACAGCGGTACTCTGGGAAGGCCTGCCGCAGCCGGTGCAGGTGGTCTGGCGGCAGGCGCCGTTGTCGGTCATGGCGCGTGGTCGCGACAGCGAGGCAATGCTCGACCTGAGCAAGGCACCGCTGATCCGTCTGCTGTACACGCAGCAGCCGGGCGCGGCCCGCATCGAAGCCACCTTGCAGTTCCACCACATCGTGCTCGACCACACGGCCATGGAAGTGGTCGGCGAGGAGCTGATCGGTTATCTGCAGGGTGCGGCCGAGCCGGCCCAGGCACCGGTGCCGTACCGCAACTACGTGGCCCAGGCGCGGCTGGGTATCAGCCAGGCCGAGCATGAAGCGTTCTTCCGCGGGCAACTGGCGGATATCGACGCGCCAACGCTGCCGTTCGGCCTTAGCGATGTGCAGGGTGACGGCCGTGACATCGAGGAGGCCCAGCTGTGGCTGCGTGACGACCTGGCACAACGGCTGCGCCAACAAGGCCGGCAATTGGGTATCAGCGTCGCCAGCCTGTTCCACCTGGCCTGGGCGCGCCTGCTGGCGGCCGCCAGTGGCCAGGACAGCGTGGTGTTCGGCACCGTACTGCTGGGCCGCCTGCAAGGCGGTGAAGGCGCCGAGCGGGCGCTGGGCATGTTCATCAACACCTTGCCGCTGCGGGTCGACCTGGGCGGTATCAGCCTGCGTGAAGGGGCCCGTGCTACCCATCAGCGCCTCAGTGCCTTGCTGGCCCACGAGCATGCATCGCTGGCGTTGGCCCAGCGCTGCAGTGGCGTGGCTGCGCCCTTGCCGTTGTTCAGCGCCATGCTCAACTATCGGCACAGCACGCAGGTCACTGACAGCCAGCGGCAGGCGACGCAAGGTATCGACAACCTGGAAAGCCAGGAACGCAGCAACTACCCGCTGGGGTTGAACGTGGATGACCTGGGGGAGGGCTTCCGCCTGGTTGCCATGACCCCGGCCGACGTAGGCGCGGCGCGTATCTGTGGGCAGATGAATCAGGTGCTGGAGGCCATGGTCGAGGCGCTGGAGCAGACGCCGGAACTGACGGTGCAGCGCTTGCCGGTGCTGGAAGCGCAGGAGCGTGAGCGTGTGCTGCTGGGCTTCAACGACACGGCGGTGGATTATGACCTTGAGCAGACCTTGCATGGGATGATCGAGGCGCAGGTGTTGCGTACGCCGGATGCGGTCGCGGTAAAAGCCGAAGAAGGCATACTGAGCTATCGCCAGCTGAATGAGCAGGCCAACCGCCTTGCGCATCACCTGATTGAACTCGGTGTAAAACCTGATGATCGGGTAGCGATCTGCGTTGAACGCGGGCTGTCGATGGTGGTTGGCTTGCTGGCCATCCTCAAGGCAGGCGGCGCGTATGTGCCGGTTGACCCCGATTACCCAGCGGAGCGCGTGCGACATATGCTGAGCGACAGCGCGCCGGTGGCGGTGCTGGTGCACAGTGCTACCCGTCATGTACCGGATTCGGCCGAGGTTATCGACCTGGATCAGCCGACCTGGAACGCCCAGCCGTCCAGCAACCCAGTTGTCACCGACTTGACCCCGCGTCACCTTGCTTACGTGATCTACACCTCAGGCTCCACCGGCTTGCCGAAGGGTGTGATGAACGAGCATGCCGGCGTGGTCAACCGCCTGTTGTGGATGCAAGACGCCTATTACCTCGGCGCTGAAGACGTGGTCTTGCAGAAGACCCCGTTCAGCTTCGACGTGTCGGTATGGGAATTCCTCTGGCCCCTGCAAACCGGCGCGCGCCTGGTCATGGCGCGTCCCGGCGGCCATCGCGATCCGGAGTACCTGCGTCAGGTGATCCGCAGCGAAAACGTCACCACCTTGCACTTCGTGCCTTCGATGCTGGATGTATTCCTGGCCCATGGTGACGTCTCGGCGGCTTCGTTGAAGCGCGTCCTGTGCAGCGGCGAAGCCTTGCCGGGCAGCCTGGTCCGACGCTTCCACACGCAATTGCCGACTGTCGAACTGCACAACCTGTACGGCCCGACCGAAGCAGCGGTGGACGTGAGCGCCTGGCACTGCGTGACGGCACCGGACAACACCCCCATCGGCAAACCCATCGCCAACACCACGCTGTATGTACTCGATACGCTGGGTCAACCCGTACCGCAAGGCGTGGCTGGCGAGCTGTTCATCGGCGGCGTGCAAGTCGCCCGAGGCTACCTGAACCGCACCGAACTGACCGCTGAACGCTTCCTCGACGACCCGTTCAGCACCCGCCCTGGTGCACGCCTGTACCGCACCGGCGACCTGGCGCGGCACCTGGCCGATGGCAACATCGAATACCTGGGCCGCAACGACGACCAGGTGAAGCTCCGCGGCCTGCGCATCGAGCTGGGTGAAGTCCAGGCTGGCCTGACCGCCATCGAAGGCGTGAAGGAAGCCGTCGTGGTGGCCCGCGACCAGCGTCTGGTGGCGTACTACACCGGTGAGCAACAGGCCGCAGACGTTCTGCGCACGGCATTGCTGGCCCACCTGCCGGAGTTCATGGTGCCCGCGCTGTTCCTGCACCTGGACGCACTGCCCCTGAGCCCCAACGGCAAACTCGACCGCAAGGCTTTGCCACTGCCGGATACCGACGCCCTGCAGAACCGCGAGTACCAAGCCCCAGAAGGCGAAACCGAAACCCTGCTGGCTGCGATCTGGGCTGAGCTGCTGGGCGTGGAGCGGGTAGGGCGCCACGACAACTTCTTCGAACTGGGCGGCCATTCGCTGCTGGCGGTGACCCTCACCTCCCGCCTGCGTGATCAAGGCCTGGAAGCCGACGTGCGCGCCCTGTTCGACCAACCGACCTTGGCGGGCTACGCAGCCATCACAGACAGAATGGAGATCGTCCTGTGAGCATCAACCAACTACTGGCAACACTGACGGCCAAAAACGTGCAACTGGCGTTGAAGGACGGCCAACTGGCCGTCCAGGGCAACCGTCAGGCCCTGACCGACCCCGCGTTGGTGGCGCAACTGCGTGAACACAAGCCAACGCTGGTGGCGATGATCGAGCGCGGCGAGTACGTGGCCGTGAAACAGGGTGCGGTACACGTGCCGTCCAACCTCATCGAGCCGGGCTGCACGCGCATTACGCCGCAGCACCTCAACCTGATCGATCTAGACCAGGGCACCCTTGACCGCATCGTCGCTTGCATCCCCGGCGGCGCGGCCAACGTGCAAGACATCTACCCACTGGCACCGCTGCAGCAGGGCATGCTGTTCCACCACGCCAGCGCCACCGACAGCGACCCGTACGTGATGCAGGCGCGTTTCGTGTTTGCCAGCGAAGCCCGCTTGCAGGCGTTTGCCGATGCGCTCCGTGGTGTAATTGGCCGCCACGACATCTTGCGCACCTCGGTGCACTGGGAAGGGCTGGAAACGCCGGTGCAGGTGGTCTGGCGCCGCGCTGACCTGCAGGTGGCGACGTTACCCGACAACGACCCCACGCGCGGCAGGCTCGACCTGACCCAGGCACCGCTAATCCGCCTTCTGCGTGAGGCCGAGCAGGCCGATGGCGCACTGACCGCCACCCTGCAGTTCCACCATATCGCCATGGACCACAGTGCCTTGGAAGTGGTGCGTCACGAACTGATCGCGTTTCTGGCCGGCGAGGGTGATCGGCTCGGCACCCCGGTGCCGTTTCGCAATTATGTGGCACAAGCCGTGCTGGGTATCAGCGAGGCCGAACACGAGGCGTTTTTCCGCGACATGCTGGGGGGGATCGACGCGTCGACCCTGGCCTACGGCATCCAGGATGTGCAAGGCGTGGGCGAGGTGCACAACGAGCACGCGCTCGACCTGCCACTTGCGCTGTGCCAGCAGCTACGCAGCCAGGCGCGTAGCCTGGGCGTGAGCGTCGCCAGCCTCTTCCACCTGGCCTGGGGCCGCGTGCTGGGCGGGCTGACGGGGCGCGAACAGGTGGTGTTCGGCACAGTGCTGATGGGGCGCTTGCAGGGCGCCGAAGCCACCGACCGGGCGCTGGGGATCTTCATCAACACCCTGCCGGTACGCGTTGACCTGGACAGTGCTGACTTGCCGACGGCGATCCGCGCCACCCACCAACGGCTGAGCGCATTGATGCGCCATGAACACGCGCCACTGGCCCTGGCCCAGCGGTGCAGCGGTGTGGCGGCGCCGGCGCCGCTGTTCAATGCCTTGCTCAACTACCGCCACAGCGCAGTGGACAGCACTCAGCCACGCCGCGCAGCCCTGGCCGGCATCGACATCGTCGAGTCTGCCGAGGCCACCAACTATCCCTTGACGCTCAGCGTCGACGACTTGGGCGAAGCGTTTCGCCTGACCTTGCTGGCCAGCGCCGAAGTGCCGGCGCAGCGCGTCTGTGCTTACCTGCAGCAGACCCTCGAAAGCCTGGTGCAAGCACCGCAGTCGTCGGTCCTGGCGCTGGCCATGCTCCCCGACAGCGAGCGCGCGGAGCTGCTGGAAGCGTTCAACGATTATCCGGCCCCGTATGAGCGGCAACTGACCCTGCACCAACGCATTGCACACCGCGCCGAACTGCACCCTGACGCCGTCGCTGCCACCTGTGACGGCGCGCGCTTGAGTTACGCCGAGCTCAACCGCCAGGCCAATGCCCTGGCGCAGCACCTGATCAACCTGGGCGTGCGGCCTGACGACCGCGTCGCCGTGGTGGCGCGGCGCAGCCTTCAGACGCTGGTGGGCTTGTTGGCGGTACTCAAGGCCGGAGCCGGTTACGTGCCGGTAGACCCCGCCCACCCGGATGAGCGCGTGCACTACCTGCTGAATGACAGCGGCCCGGTAGCGGTGCTGACGCAGCAGGCGCTGGGTGAGCGCCTGGGGCCTGTCGCGGTGCCCGTGGTGCTGCTCGACCAGCCGCACTGGCCTGTATGCGAGAGCGACCCGGTTGTGCCGGGGCTGAGCGCGAGCCACCTGGCCTATGTGATCTACACCTCCGGTTCCACCGGGCAGCCCAAGGGCGTGATGGTCGAGCACCAGACCGTCAACAACCTGGTCGACTGGCACTGCCGCGCCTTCGACCTGTGCCATGGCCGACACACTTCGAGCCTGGCCGGTTTTGGTTTCGACGCCATGGCCTGGGAAGTCTGGCCGGCGTTGTGCGCCGGGGCCACGTTGCACCTGGCGCCGGCGTCGGAGGGCAACGACGACCTGGATGCCATGCTTGCCTGGTGGCAGGCGCAGCCCCTGGACGTGAGCTTCTTGCCGACGCCGGTGGCCGAGTATGCCTTCAACCATCAGCTCGAACACCCGACCCTACGCACCCTGTTGATCGGCGGTGACCGCCTGCGCCAGTTCAACCGCACCCAGCGCTTTGCCGTGGTCAACAACTACGGCCCGACCGAAACCACGGTGGTGGCCAGCTCCGGCGTGGTGGAAGCGGGCGGGGCGCTGCACATCGGTCGGCCGGTCGATAACGCCCGTCTGTACGTACTCGACCCACACCTGCAGCCTGTCGCGCTGGGTGTGCCAGGTGAGCTGTACATTGGTGGCGCCGGGGTTGCTCGAGGCTACCTGAACCGCCCGGCGCTCACCGCCGAGCGCTTCCTGGACGACCCCTTCGTCGCCCGTGGGCGCATGTACCGCACAGGCGACCTGGTGCGCTGGCTGGCGGACGGCACCCTGGACTACCTGGGGCGCAACGACGACCAGGTGAAGATCCGCGGCGTGCGCATCGAACTGGGCGAGATCGAAAGCCGGCTGAACGCCCTGGCTGGCATCGATGAAGCCGTGGTGCTGGCCCGCGAGGACCAGCCCGGCCAGCCGCGCCTGGTGGCCTACTTCACCGCCCAGGCAGGCGTCGAACCGCTCACCCCAGAAGGCCTGCGCAGCCAATTGCAGGCGCACCTGCCGGAATACATGGTGCCGGTGGCCTATGTCGAGCTGCCGGCGCTGCCGCTGACGGCCAACGGCAAACTCGACCGCCGCGCATTGCCACGCCCGGAGCGCTCGGCGCTGTTCGAGCAGGGCTACGAGGCCCCCGAAGGGGCGTTGGAGCAGGCGCTGGCAACACTATGGGCCGAGTTGCTGCACGTTGAGCGAGTCGGCCGTCGCGACCATTTTTTCAGCTTGGGCGGGCATTCACTGCTGGCGATGCGCATGGTCTCCCAGGTGCGCCTGCGCCTGGGTGTCGAACTGAGCCTGGCCGACCTGTTCGCCAACCCCGAGCTGGCCGCCGTGGCCGAGGTACTGGCCCATGCCGGGCGCAGTGAGCTGCCAGCGATACGCCCGGTGCCGCGCGACGCGCCGCTGCCGATGTCGTTCGCCCAACAGCGGCTGTGGTTCCTGGCGCAAATGGAAGGCGGCAACCAGGCTTACAATGTGCCGCTGGCCCTGGGCCTGCGCGGGGCACTGGATGCCGATGCGCTGGAAGCGGCCTTGCTGGGCATCATCGAGCGCCACGAGACCTTGCGCAGCCGCTTCGTACCACGCGATGACAGTGCCGAGGTGGTGCTGGCCGCCACCGCGGGTGCCGATTGGTTCCAGCGTGAAGACCTGAGCGTCGATGCGCTGCCGGCCCGCTTGCATGAAGCGGCCAGTGCGCCTTTCGACCTGGCTCACGGGCCGCTGTTGCGAGCGCGTTTGCTGCGTCTAGGCGCAGAACACCATGTGCTGGCCCTGACCGTGCACCACATCGTTGCCGACGGCTGGTCGCTGGGCGTGCTGACCCGCGAACTAAGCGCGCTGTATACCGCCTGCTGCCAGGGCCAGGATAATCCGCTGCCGGCCCTGGACATCCAGTACGGCGACTATGCCGTGTGGCAGCGCCGCTGGTTGGCCGGCGCCCAGTTGCAGCGCCAGGCCGATTACTGGCGCCAGGCCCTGGACGGTGCACCCAGCCTGCTCAAGCTGCCCAGTGATCGCCCACGCCCCGAACGCCAGGACTTTGCCGGCGCAAGCCTGCCACTGCAGTTGCAGCCCCGCCTGGCGGCTGGCCTGCGCAGCCTGGCCCAGCGCCACGGGGTAACCCTGTACATGGCCGTGCTCAGTGCCTGGGCCGCCGTGTTGACGCGGCTGTCCGGCCAGGGCGAAATCGTCATCGGTTGCCCTGTGGCGGGCCGCGGCCGTGCCGAGCTGGAGCCGCTGGTGGGCCTGTTCGTCAATACCCTGGCCGTGCGCATCGACACGGCTGCCGCACCGACGGCGCAAACCCTGCTGGAGCAGGTCCGTACACGCGTGCTGGAGGCTCAGGCGCACCAAGACCTGCCATTCGAGCAGGTGGTGGAAATCGTCCGCCCAGTGCGCAGCCTCGGCCACACCCCCTTGTTCCAGGCCACGCTCAACTGGCAGGCGATCGAAGGTGGCGCCTTGCAACTGCCGGGCCTGCAGTTGGAGGCCGTGGCCCAGGCTGGCCAGGTCGCCAAGTTCGACCTGACGCTGAACCTCGGCGAGTTCGGCGACACGCTGGCCGGCAGCCTGGACTACGCCACCTCGCTGTTCGGCGAAACAACTGTGCGGCGCTTTGTTGGCTACTTCGAGACCTTGCTCTGGGCCATGATCGGCGATGATCAACAGCCGCTGGCACAGGTGCCGTTGCTTGGCGACGCCGAGCGCCAGACCTTGCTGCACAGTTTCAATGCCACGCAACGCGATTACCCCCGTGACCTGGCCGTGCAGCAGCTGTTTGAGCAGCGCGTGGCGCGCCATCCCCTGGCCGTGGCGGCAGTGCAGGGCGACCAGGCGCTGTGCTACGGGGCACTCAACGAACGCGCCAACCGCCTGGCCCATTACCTGATGGGTGCAGGTGTGGCACCGGGTGCCTATGTGGCCGTGCTACTGCCGCGCTCGTTGCACCTGCTGGTCGCGCACCTGGCTGTGCTCAAGTGTGGCGCGGTCTATGTGCCGCTCGACATTCATGCCCCGACCGAGCGCCAGGCCTTCATGGTCGAGGATTGCCAGGCCACCGCGCTGCTGACGCTTGCTGGCACACCGGTTGAGTATGCGGTGCCGCGGGTCGACCTGGACCAACTGGTCCTCGATGACCAGCCTGGCCACAACCCTGGGGTGGCCCAGGACGCTGGCAGTGCGGCCTATGTGATGTACACCTCTGGCACCACGGGCAAACCCAAGGGCGTGTGCGTGCCGCACCGGGGTATTGCGCGGTTGGTGCTGAACGAGCGGTATGCCGGGTTGCTGGCCAGCGACCGCATCGCTTTCGCTTCCAACCCGGCGTTCGATGCCAGCACCCTGGAAGTGTGGGGCGCGTTGCTCAATGGCGGGCAGGTGCGGGTGATCGACCACCGCACGCTGGTCGACCCAGCGCTTTTCGCGAAGGCGCTGGCGGAGCAGGGCATCACCGTTCTGTTCTTGACCACGGCGTTGTTCAACCAGTACGTGCAGTTGATGCCCGAGGCCCTGGCCGCGCTGCGCGTGCTGATCAGCGGCGGTGAGCGTGCCGAACCTGCAGCCTTCCGCACGCTGCTGCACAAAGCACCTGGGCTGCGCCTGCTCAATGGCTACGGGCCCACCGAAACCACCACGTTCGCGGTTACCTGCGAAGTGCGTGAATTGGCGCCCGATGCAGCCCAAGTGCCGATTGGTCGGCCGATCGGCAATACCCAGGTGTATGTGCTGGACGCCTGGCAACAGCCCGTGCCGCAAGGCGTGGTCGGTGAACTGTATATCGGCGGCGACGGCGTGGCCCTGGGTTACCTGAACCGCCCAGAACTGACGGCGCAGCGGTTTATCGATGACCCGTTCAGCCCGCAGCCGGGCGCTCGGCTGTACCGCACCGGCGACCTGGTGCGCTGGCAGGCCGACGGCCAACTGGAGTGCCTGGGGCGCAATGACGACCAGGTCAAGATTCGCGGTTACCGGATCGAGCTGGGTGAAATCGAGCAGCAGTTGGCACTGGCACCGGGTGTCGGTGAAGTCGTGGTGATGGCTGTGCCGAACGAGCAGGGCCCACTGCGGCTGGTGGCCTGGTTTACCCGGCACGAGGCCCCAGTGGAGGCTGCTGACCTGCGTGCCTTCCTGCGTGGGCGCTTGCCGGATTACATGGTGCCTACCGCATTTGTGGCATTGCCGCGGCTGCCACTGAACAACAATGGCAAAGTTGATCGCCAGGCCTTGCCGGCGCCGGCGCCCCAGGACCTGGCGGTGACAGCGTACGAAGCACCGGAAGGCGAGCGCGAGCAGGCGCTGGCCACGTTGTGGGGCGAACTGCTACAGCTGGAACGCGTCGGGCGTCACGACCGCTTCTTCGAATTGGGCGGCCATTCACTGCTGGCGATGCGCATGCTGGCCCAAGTTCGCCAACGCCTGGGGCTGGAGCTGGCATTGGGCGACCTGTTTGCCGATGACAGCCTGGCAGCGGTGGCCGCCTGCCTTGCGCGTGACGGTGATGCCTTGCCGGCCATCCAGCCGGGCACACGTGACGGTGCTTTACCGCTTTCGTTCGCCCAGCAGCGGCTGTGGTTTCTGGCGCAGATGGAGGAGGCCAGCGCGGCCTATCACATTCCCCTGGCCCTGCGCCTGGAGGGCCGTTTGGACTCTGGGGCGCTGGAGCGCGCGTTAAGGCGCCTGGTCGAGCGCCATGAAAGCTTGCGCAGCCATTTTGTTGAACAGGAAGGCGAGCCGCAGGTGGTGCTGGCAACCGGTAACGAAGGCTTCCAGTTTGGCCGGGACCTTTGCCAGGGCCTGGATGAAGCCGCTATTGCGGCGCTGATCCGCCAGGAGGCGAGCCAACCCTTCGTGCTTAGCCGCGACCTGCCGGTGCGTGGGCGCCTGCTGCAGCTGGCCGAGGACCACCACCTGCTACTGCTGACCTTGCACCACCTGGTGGCCGACGGTTGGTCGCTGGGGGTGTTGGTGCGCGAGCTTGGCGAGTTGTACCAAGCCTTCAGTTGCGGTGGCGACGACCCCTTGCCGGCCTTGCCCGTGCAGTACATCGACTATGCCTTGTGGCAGCGGCGCTGGCTGAGCGGCGATGCGCTGCGCCAACAGGCGGATTACTGGATTGGCCAGCTGGCCGGGGCACCGGCGCTGCTCAGCTTGCCTTGGGATCACCCACGGCCAGAGCGTCAGCAGTATGCCGGTGACAGCGTCGCGCTGAGCCTGGACCCGCGCCTGAGTGCCGAGCTCAAAGCCGTGTGCCGGCGCCATGGCGTCACGCCTTACATGCTGTTCATGGCGGCTTGGGCAGTGTTGTTGAGCCGGCTTGCCGGCCAGGATGAAGTGGTGATCGGCTCGCCGGTAGCCAACCGCAGGCAGGCTGAAGTGGATGGCCTGGTCGGCATGTTCGTCAATGCCATGGCGTTGCGCGTGGACACCTCGGGGGCACCGGATGTGGCGACCTTGCTGGCCCGGGTAAAGGCCGTGGTGCTGGGCGGGCAGGCGCATCAGGACTTGCCGTTCGAGCAGGTGGTCGAGTTGCTGCGCCCGCGCCGAAGCCTTGCGCATACGCCGCTGTACCAGGCCACCCTGGACTGGGACGCCAGCCCGGAGCGCCAGGCGCTGCAACTGGCCGACCTGTCGGTGAGCGCAGTGAGTGGGCCTGCGTGCATCGCCAAGTTCGACCTGAGCCTGAGCCTGGGTGAGCGCGCCGAAGGTTTTGCCGGCGGTATCGTGTTTGCCACAGCCCTGTTCGAACGCTCGACCATCGCGCGTTATGCGGGGTATTTCCAACAACTGCTGTGGGCCTTCGTGGAGAGCGATCGGGCCATTCCGGGCCATGTCGGTTTGCCGGATGCCGATGAGCGCAAGCGGTTGTTGCAGGGCTTTAACGACACGGCGGTGGATTATGACCTTGAGCAGACCCTGCACGGGATGATCGAGGCGCAGGTGTTGCGTACGCCGGATGCGATCGCGGTTAAAGCCGAAGAAGGGGTACTGAGCTATTGCCAGCTGAATGAGCAGGCCAACCGATTAGCGCATCACCTGATTGAACTGGGTGTTAAACCTGATGATCGGGTGGCGATCTGCGTTGAACGTGGGCTGTCGATGGTGGTTGGCTTGCTGGCCATCCTCAAGGCGGGTGGCGCGTATGTGCCGGTTGACCCCGATTACCCAGCGGAGCGCGTGCGGCATATGCTGAGTGACAGCGCTCCGGTGGCGGTGCTGGTGCATAGCGCTACGCGGCACGTACCGGATTCGGCCCAGGTTATCGACCTGGATCAGCCGACCTGGAACGCCCAGCCGTCCAGCAACCCAGTTGTCACCAACTTGACCCCGCGTCACCTTGCTTACGTGATCTACACCTCAGGTTCCACCGGCTTGCCGAAGGGTGTGATGAACGAGCATGCCGGCGTGGTCAACCGCCTGTTGTGGATGCAAGACGCCTATAACCTCGGCGCTGAAGACGTGGTCTTGCAGAAGACCCCGTTCAGCTTCGACGTGTCGGTATGGGAATTCCTCTGGCCCCTGCAAACCGGCGCGCGCCTGGTCATGGCGCGTCCCGGCGGCCATCGCGATCCGGAGTACCTGCGTCAGGTGATCCGCAGCGAAAACGTCACCACCTTGCACTTCGTGCCCTCGATGCTGGATGTATTCCTGGCCCATGGCGACGCGTCGACCGATGGCCTCAAACGCGTTCTGTGCAGCGGCGAGGCCTTGCCGGGCAGCCTGGTCCGACGCTTCCACGCGCAATTGCCAACCGTTGAACTGCACAACCTGTACGGCCCGACTGAAGCAGCGGTGGACGTGAGCGCCTGGCACTGCGTGACGGCACCGGACAACACCCCCATCGGCAAACCGATCGCCAACACCACGCTGTACGTACTCGACAGCCAAGGCCAGCCGGTCCCGCAAGGCGTGGCCGGCGAACTGTTCATCGGCGGTGTGCAAGTCGCCCGAGGCTACCTGAACCGCGCCGAACTGACCGCCGAACGCTTCCTCGACGACCCGTTCAGTACCCGCCCTGGTGCACGCCTGTACCGTACCGGCGACCTGGCGCGTCACCTGGCCGATGGCAACATCGAATACCTGGGCCGTAACGATGATCAGGTCAAAATCCACGGCTTACGCATCGAACTGGGCGAAATTCAGGCCTGCCTGACGCGAATAGAGGGGGTCAAGGAGGCCGTGGTGATCGCTCATGAGCAGCAGTTGCTCGCTTACTACACGGGCGAGTCGTTCCCGGTGGAGGCGCTGCGCTCGGCATTGCTCGGGCGCCTGCCGACCTTCATGGTGCCGGCGCTGTTCGTCCACCTGCAGGCACTGCCCTTGAGCCCCAACGGCAAGCTCGACCGCAAGGCTTTGCCATTACCGGATAGCGAGGCCCTGAAGAACCGCGAGTACCAAGCGCCAGAAGGTGAAACCGAAACCCTGTTGGCAACGATCTGGTCCGAACTGTTGGGCGTGGAGCAGGTAGGGCGGCACGACAACTTCTTCGAGCTGGGCGGCCACTCCCTGGCGGCAATCCGGCTGGTCGACAAGATGACCAAGGCGGGCCTGAAGGTGGCCATCAACGATGTGTTCCAGCACCCCAGCGTAGCGTTGCTGGCGGCCAGGCTCGGCAGCCCTGACGCTGCGCACCGCGGGGTGATCCGGGTGCGTGCAGGGGGCAGCCAGACGCCGCTGTTCCTGGTTCACGAATTCACCGGCCTGGATTTCTACTTCCCGGTGCTGGGCCAGCACCTGCCCGGTGATTTCGCGCTCTTTGGACTGCCCGGCATCCCGGCCGATCAAGCGCAGCCACAGACGCTCGAGTGCCTGGCCCGCTACCAGATCGAACAGATGCGCAGCGTGCAGCCACAGGGGCCGTATCGCCTGGCAGGCTGGTCGTTCGGTGGGGTAGTGGCCTTCGAAATGGCTAACCAATTGCTGGGTGTGGACGAGGAGGTCGAATTCCTCGGCTTGATCGACACCTATGTGCCGCGCCTGGCCGACCAGGGCAAGGCGCGCTGGCAGGGGCCACGTGCACTCGAACGGCAGTTGCTGTTGAACTGCAGCACGTTCTGGCGCACGCAAGACTCGGCAGGCGCCGACAAGCTGGCACGCCTGCAGCAACTGGAGGCCGGTCAGGCCGATTTTGCCACGCTGGTCGCCAGCTGCCGCGAGCAGCAGTTGCTCTATGGGCTGTGGGCGAACATGAGCGACGCGCAACTGCTGCACTACTTCACCCGTGAACTGGCACACGGCCATGCGCTGGCACATTACCGCCCTTCACCGTTGAGCGTGCCGGTGCACCTGCTGCGCGCCGAACAGGGCAGTGACAGCCAGTCGACATTGGGCTGGCGCGAGACGCTGCCGTCCCAGGCCCTGGTGCTCCTGGGCGTGCCGGGGGACCACCGCAGCATGATGCAGGCGCCCCACGTGGCCGCGCTCGGTCAGGCGCTTGGCCAGCTACTGGGCAGTGTGCCTAGCACGAACAGCACCAAGGCAGCGGCTTATCAGCCCTTGGTGGCGATCCAGACCGGTCAGCACGGGCATGCACCGTTGTTTTGCGTGCCGGGGGCTGGCGACAGCGTCACCAGCTTCATAGGCCTGGCCGAGGCCCTGGGCCCGGACTGGCCGCTGTACGGCCTGCAGGCGCGGGGGCTGGACGGCTGCTCGGTGCCGCACACTTCGGTGGAGGCTGCTGCCGATTGCCATGTGCAGGCCATCGAGGCGCTTTATCCGCAAGGGCCGCTGAACCTGGTCGGGCATTCGTTTGGCGGCTGGGTGGCACATGCCATGGCTGCCCGGTTCGAGGCCAAGGGGCGGCAGGTGCGTTCATTGACACTGATCGACAGCGAAGCGCCGGGTGAGGGCGGCACCTGTGGCCAGCCCTACACCCTGGGCGCAGCCTTGCAGCGGCTGATCGAGGCGTTGCAGCTGTCCACCGGCAAAACCCTGGGTATTTGCTCACGCGCCTTTGCCGAGGCCAGCGACGACCAGCAGTTGAGCCAGCTGCACGCGGCCATGGTGCGGGTCGGATTACTGCCGGCGCGGTCGCAGCCAGGGGCGCTGGACGGCACCGTACGGACCTTCGCCACGGCGTTGCGCACGGCCTACCGGCCAACGTTGAGCTACCACGGGCCGGTCGGCCTGGTGCTGGTAGATGACCCGGGCCTGGATGCCTTGGGCAATGCCCGCGAGCATGCCGCCATGCAGGCCGGTTGGCAGCAACTGATGCCCAAGCTTGCGCTGTGGCAGGGGCCCGGTGACCACTTCAGCATCCTCAAGGTGCCGGATGTGTTCAGCCTGGCGGCCTGGTGGCACGACGGGCAGGCGCTGCACCACGGCAAGGTTACCCCTTAAAGATGGGCCTTCCCGGCCCCACTGGGGCCGGGTCATGCGAACCCGAAGAGATAGTGAGTGTTCATGGAAAAGTCCAGATTCCGCAAATACAGCCTCGGCATCGCCGTGGCCCTGGTCGCCGGCATCACGCTGTATGCCGTCCAGGCCCCGGCCAAGCCGCCGCAATACATCACCGCCACGGTCGAACGTGGCGACATCGAGAACGCCGTGTTGGCCACCGGTACGTTGCAGGGCATCAAACAGGTGGATGTCGGCGCCCAGGTGTCGGGCCAGTTGCGCTCGTTGAAGGTCAAACTGGGTGACAAGGTCACCGAGGGCCAGTGGCTGGCCGAAATCGACCCGCTGGTGCTGCGCAATACCTTGCGCCAGGCTGAGGTCGACGAGGACAAATTGCAGGCCGAGCGCCGTTCTAGCCTGGCCCAGCTCAAGCAGGCCAGGCGGGTGTATGAGCGCTATCGCGAACTGCAGGCCGACGAGTCGGTATCGCGCCAGGACTTCGAGAACGCCGAGTCCGAATACGAGGTACAGCAGGCCGCCGTGCGCTCGCTCGATGCGCAAATCCAGAGTGCCCGGGTCGAGATCGACACGGCCAAGGTCAACCTGGGCTACACCCGTATCAATGCACCGATCAACGGCCATGTGGTGGGCATCGTCACGCAAGAAGGGCAGACCGTGATCGCCAACCAGTTGGCGCCCGTGCTGCTCAAGCTGGCCGACCTCGACACCATGACCGTCAAGGCGCAGGTGTCGGAAGCCGATGTGATCCACATCAGCCCAGGCCAACCGGTGTACTTCACCATCCTCGGTGAAGACAAACGCTACTACGCCAAGCTGCGCGGCACCGAACCGGCCCCGCAGAACTACGCGCAAAGCACCGACAACAGTGATGGCAGCGCCACGAAACCCAATGGCGCGGTGTTTTACAACGCCCTGTTCGAGGTGGCGAACCCCGAGCACCGCCTGCGCATCTCGATGACCGCGCAGGTGCACATCGTGCTCGACACGGCCGAAGGCGTGCTCACTGTGCCGGTGGCCGCCCTGGGCGCGCGCAATGGCGACGGCAGCTTCCCGGTGCGGGTGATCGATGCCAAGGGCTTCGCTCAGGTGCGCAACGTGCAGGCGGGGATCAACAACAACGTCAAAGTGCAGATCAAGGATGGCCTGGCCGAAGGTGACCGTGTGGTGATCGGCGAACCGGTGTCTGGCGAAGCAGGGGCGTGAGCATGAACATGAATGTCGAGCTGAGCGCACACAGCGCCGTTGCCTGCAGCAACGGCGAGCCATTGTTGCGCCTGCAGGGGGTCAGCCGCAGTTTTCTGGCCGGTGACCGCGAGTTCCTGGCGCTGAAGGGTATCGACCTGCAGATCCACAGTGGCGAGCTGGTGGCGATCATCGGCGCCTCCGGGTCCGGCAAGTCGACCCTGATGAATATCCTCGGCTGCCTGGACAACGCCAGCAGTGGCAGCTACCAGGTCGGCGGCCAAGAGACGCGCACGCTGGACGACGATGCCTTGGCGGCGCTGCGCCGCGACCATTTTGGCTTCATCTTCCAGCGCTACCACCTGCTGCCGCACTTGGATGCCCTGCACAACGTCGAGATTCCAGCAGTGTATGCCGGCACTGCGCACGGGCAACGCCACGACCGGGCACGTGAGCTGCTCACGCGCTTGGGGCTTGCCGGGCATCTGGAACACCGCCCCAGCCAGTTGTCCGGCGGGCAGCAGCAGCGGGTGAGTATCTGCCGGGCGCTGATGAACGGTGGCCAGGTGATCCTCGCCGACGAGCCGACCGGTGCGCTGGACACGGCCAGCGGTAAAGAGGTGATGAATATTCTGCTGGAGCTGCACGCAGCCGGGCACACGGTGATCCTGGTGACCCACGACCCCAAGGTCGCCGCGCATGCTGAACGGGTCATCGAGGTCAGCGACGGTCAGATCGTCAGCGACCGGCGCACGGGCACCGCAGCCATGCCCACCCCGGTGGCCGAGCCAGCACCGGCCGCTTCGCCAGCAAGGCGCCTGGTCGCTAGCCTGGGGATGTTCCGCGAGGCCTTCAAGATGGCCTGGATCGCTTTGATCTCGCACCGCATGCGCACCTTGTTGACCATGCTCGGGATTGTCATTGGCATCACCTCGGTGGTGTCCATCTCGGCCATCGGCGAAGGGGCCAAGGGCTACGTGCTCAAGGACATCCAGGCAATTGGCAGCAACACCATCGATATCTATTCGGGTAGCAACTTCGGAGACAGCCGGGCGAAGACCATCGAAACCCTGGTGCCCGCCGACGTCACTGCGCTCAACGCGCTGTACTACGTCGACAGCGCCACCCCGGTGATCGGCCAGAGCACCTTGGTGCGCTACCGCAACCTCGATGTCGATGTGCAGCTCAATGGCGTCAGCGAACACTACTTCCAGGTGCGCAACATTCCCCTGGCCGCCGGTATCGTGTTCAGCGCCGAGGACGCACGGCGCCAGGCCCAGGTGGTGGTGATCGACCACAACACCCGCAAGCGCCTGTTCGGCCCCAACGTAGATCCGCTGGGGCAGGTGATCCTGGTGGGGAACCTGCCGTGCACGGTGATCGGCGTTACCGCCGAGAACAAGAACCTGTTCGTCGCCAGCAACCAGCTGAATATCTGGGTGCCGTACGAGACTGCTGGCGGCCGCGTGCTTGGCCAACGCCACTTGGACAGCATCAGCGTACGCATCAAGGACGGCGTGCCCAGCAAGCGGGTCGAGGAGGAGGTGACCAAGCTGATGCTGCAACGCCATGGCACCAAGGATTTTTTCACCAACAACCTCGACAGCATCATGCAGACCGTGCAAAAGACCAGCCGCTCGCTGACCCTGCTGCTGTCGCTGATCGCGGTGATTTCGCTGGTGGTGGGCGGTATCGGGGTAATGAACATCATGCTGGTGTCGGTGACCGAGCGTACCCGCGAAATTGGCATTCGCATGGCGGTGGGAGCACGGCAGTCGGACATTCGTCAGCAGTTTCTGGTGGAGGCAGTGATGGTCTGCCTGTTTGGCGGGCTGGTCGGTATTGGCTTGTCGTATGGGATCGGCTACCTGTTCGAGTTGTTCGTCAAACAGTGGGAGATGGTGTTCTCACCGGCGTCGATCGTGATGGCGTTTGCCTGTTCGACGTTGATTGGGGTGGTGTTCGGTTTTGTGCCAGCGCGCAACGCGGCCCGGCTTGACCCGATCGAAGCGCTGGCACGGGATTGAGGTGCCCTGTACCTCAACCCTTGTAGGAGCAGCCTTGTGCTGCGAAGAGGCCGGTAATAGCAACGAAGATTCACGGTGTTATCACCGGCCTCTTCGCAGCACAAGGCTGCTCCTACACGGCGATTCGTGCCCCAGTGGTGATTACAAGATCAAACTGCCGTATACATCCAGCGCATCAACGAATGCCGCCCGCTGATGCCAAGCTTGATCGCCGCCCGGCGCAAATAGCTTTCGACCGTATTCACCTTCAACTCCAGCCGCTCGGCCTGCTCCGGTGCGGTATGCCCGGCCAGCAGGCCAAGGCACACCTGGCGCTCCCGTTCGGACAGCTTCAGCCCCGATTGCGCCAGGCGGTCGAGAAAACGCTGTTCGAGGCTCTCTTGCGTGGCGCGCTCGGCGGCGGGTTGCAGGGCATCGATGTGCTTTTCCAGCATCGGCAGCAGCAGGGGCGAGATGTCGTCCAGGCGGTTGCGTTCGAAGGCGGAGAAGCCGTAGGTGGAGTCAGCGCGCAGCACCTGGATTTCGTAGCGGGCGTCGCCTTTGCGGCGAATCAGGTGCAAGCGCGTCGGGTCGCTGCAGTCCCTGCTTGGCTGCACGTCCGAGGAAAATACGGTCTCGTTGATCACGGGCGCGTTGGCGTCAGGGCCGGCCGGGGCCACGGGCAGCAGGCGTATGTGCGTGGCGTCGATGGTCAGGTGGGCCTGGATCAGGTCGTGCAGCATGCGCGGGAATTGGCGGCTGCCGGTGCTGGCAATGACTTTGCCGATTTGTGGGTAGAGCAGGTGCGAATTCATCGTGTCGTCCATGAGGTCCGGTGGTGCAATTTCCCGTCTGGCTGTTGGCCCGCATCCTGGGCCGCATTCGGGAGGTGATGGGTATCCTAGTACAACGATTGAGTGACGGTTAAATGAAGTAGTGATAGTGGCATAATAATGGCTTCTATGGCAGGCGACTGCTGTGGCGCGGGTTGTCGGGTATGATGCTGGCCTCCATCATCTTCAAGAGGCCTGCCCCATGTCCCTGAGTGCTGAACAGATTGGCGAATTCCGCGCCTTTGCCGAGCAGTTGGCCGATGCCGCCGCTGTGGCGATCACGCCGTATTTCCGTGCCAGCCTGGACGTCGAGGACAAAGGCGGGCGGTTGTACGACCCGGTGACGGTGGCCGACAAGGCGGCTGAAGATGCCATGCGCGCGCTGATCCAGGCGCGCTATCCCGAGCACGGCATTTTGGGTGAAGAGCAAGGCGTGGCAGTGGGCACCAGCCCCTTGACCTGGGTACTCGACCCGATCGACGGTACCCGCGCGTTCATCACCGGCCTGCCGCTGTGGGGCACCTTGATTGCCTTGAACGATGGCACGCGTCCGCGGGTAGGGGTGATGAACCAGCCCTTTACCGGCGAACGCTTCGTCGGCACCCCGGAAGGGGCCTGGCGCAGTGGCACGCCGCTGAAAACCCGTGCCTGCGCCGACCTGGCCTCGGCCACGCTGATGTGCACCACCCCGGACATGTTCGACACCGCAGCGCGCAAGGCGGCATTCGAGACCGTGGCCGGCAAGGCTCGGCTGATGCGTTACGGCGGCGACTGCTATGCCTATTGCATGCTGGCGTCGGGCTTTGTCGATGTGATCGTGGAGGCGAGCCTGCAGCCGTATGACGTGCAGGCCTTGATGCCGATCATCGAAGGGGCGGGCGGTGTGATCACGGCCTGGGATGGCAGCTCGGCGCAGCATGGCGGGTGTGTGGTGGCCTGTGGTGACCCGGCGTTGCATGCGCAGGTGGTGGAGATGTTGCGTCACGCCATGTGACCATCGCACTTTTTCGGTTTCTTGGGCTCTATGCTTGGCCAGGCTGCACTGATCCCCGGTGCGGCCGCCGAATATCGACCCGGTGCCGATGGTTGCAAGCCCTTCCAGAATAGTCCCCGGCCTGCTGTTGGCAGGCGCACTGACGTGCCTGTGCGCCTGTACCCAAGAGCAGGGCCGTGACATCGTCAGCCAGTTCGGCAATGGCAAGCCCAGCGAGCTGTTCCAGACCAGTGTCGACCGCCTGGCGACGTTGTCGATGCGCGACAACCTGCAGAGCTTGTACCTGCTGATGAACAAGCTGTACCTGCGCAACCCCAACCAGTGGAAGATGTCTGGCTACGTCGATGCCGCCACGGCCGAGCGGCAGATCCGGATAGCCATCGAACAGCGCCAACCCTTGGCGCAACTGGGCAATCGCCGCGACCTTGCCGCCTTGAGTTACGCGCTGAGCCCCGAGTTTCGCGGGGACCGGGTCGGCGCGTTCATCTATGCCATCGGCAGCATGCTGATTACCGCCCATGGCGGGCGCACCGAGTTCTACATGACGGACACTATCGACCCGCTGTTCGTCAATAACGCGGCACGCAATATCGAGAAAGCCACCTGGATGCTTAGCCAGCGGCAGGATGCGAATGGCGTGCTGTTGCTGTTCTCCAACGAGATTTCGGAGGAGGGCAGCAACCTGAGTTTCGCCGTCGAGTTCGGCAAGATCGTGGCGCGGCTGGATTTGCTGGCAGAGCTGCTGGACGAGCGCTATCGGCGGATCGGACTCAATTATGCGCAAAGCCTGTTGTTGATGAATTTCTTGCCGGTGCAGTGAAGTACGGTTTTAGTACGTTTCCGTACGAGCGAGTTATGCGTTGCCTGGTATTTTTGCTAGTTGCACAAAGTAGAATAGTTACTATCGTATTTGGCATTATTCATCAAGCACGGTGCTTGTGTCATGGGAAAAGAAAAAAGTAATAGATTCAATTACTCACCCTATGGGTATAGCCATTTCGGGCTAAGCAGTATCCCGCTTGTTCGTTACGTGGGTGAACGACAGGATAGCAAATGGGATGGATATGTTTTAGGCAATGGTTACAGAGTCTACAGCCCCTGTAGGATGCGTTTTAATTCACCCGATGGATGGAGTCCCTTTGATGAAGGAGGGTTCAATGCGTATGCATATTGCAACAATGATCCAATAAACTATGCTGACCCAACCGGTCATGAGCTTAAACCTATCTATGCCAAAGCTGCTGCGGAATGGGCGTCGAGAGCCAGAAATAGGGTTAAGATCCACAGCAAAATCATCGAAAATCAAGCTCGAACTCGTCTTCGCAACGGTTTGAGGGGCGGTACGGATGCTAATCTGCCAGAGCATGTAAAAAGCAAAATAATTAAGCGGTCTGAAGATATCCATGCTGATTATGTTAGGCAGTTGTCAAAGGTGGGGTCGCGGTCAATGGTGGATTTCGTAAAATTGAACCCCGGTTCAGAGTATTCGATGGTGTTAAACTCTAGATTGACGGCGTTGCAGGCGATCCAGAACGGCCAGATAACACCTGGCAACTTGGGGATGATCGTCGGAGATGCCGGTTGGGCGGCGGCGGCAATTGGTCTGCACAACATTGAAGTTAAAACCAGGGTGGAATCCACTTTTATTGCATTGGTTGCAGCTTTGCGAGGAGGAGATTTTGATTTCGGGATGCTTAGCCTAGACGACGCTTATACTAGACTTTATAACAACAAGCCGCCACCTAAGGGCTTGGAGCGGAGGAAGCGCCTCCGCTGACGAGTCATTGCCAGATCGAGCGTCTATCAGGCAATCAATGTGCAGGCGTCAGGTGGCAGCCTCCAGCAACGGTTGAAATTCTACCAACAACCAGTCACGCAACCGTCGGCAACTGGCGTCATGCTCCTTGTCTTCGTTGAAGGCCAGGAAATGGAAGGTGTCCTTGAGCACCAACTGCTGTTCGACCGGCCGCACCAGCAAGCCTTGCTCCACCAGCGGGCCCACTAGGTGGTGCCAACCCAATGCCACGCCCTGGCTACTCAGGGCAAGCTGCACCAGCAGGTTGTAGTCATTGGCATTGAAGAAATGCGGCGCCGTGCTGGCACGGCTCTTCAGGTCGACGTCATGGAACGCCAACCAGACATTCCAGTCGACGTGCTCGGCCACCTGTGAGCGCCCATAGGGGCTGAGGTTGAGCAGCGAGCCATCGCGAATTCCTTCCAAGGTAGCCAGCTGTGGGTGCTGTGCCAGGTATTGCGGGCTGCATACCGGGTAGACCACATCATGGTTGAGCGGGTGGCAGCTGTAGCCGGCCTGGATCTTGCCCAGCTTGGTGATGTAGATGTCCGGCCGTACGCCAGGCTCCATCGACAGGAAGTTCTGGGTGGTCACCAGGTTGATGTCGATGTCCGGGTTTTGCTCGAAGAACTTCGGCATCCGTGGCCCCAGCCACAGGGCGGCAAACGCAGGCGAGCAGCATAGGGTAACCACGTGCTTGGGGTTGATGTTGCTGCGGATTCGCTCGGCCGCCTGGGAGATGTTGACGAACGATAACTGCACCGCATCGAAGAAGATTGAACCCGCCACGGTCAGCTCTACCGCGCGGCCGACACGGGTAAACAGTTCGGCACCCAGGTAGGTTTCCAGTTCACGGATCTGCCGGCTCACGGCGGCCTGGGTGACGCACAGGGCCTCGGCGGCACGGGTGAAATTCTGGTATTTGGCGGCCGCGACGAAGACTTTGACCGCGCGCAGCGAAGGCATCTTGATCAAGGTCTGATCGGGTTCGGAGTGTCTGACCATGTCGGTAGGGTTCAGGTCCTGTGTAGGAGCAGCCTTGTGCTGCGAAAGGGCCCTTACCGGCATCCCATAACCAGTGTATGAGCGGGCCTCTTCGCAGCACAAGGTTGCTCCTACAAAGGGCGGGGCGGGTTAGGGCCCTGATTGATAACTTCAGGTAATGATTAGCGCCCTGCAAATGTCGTTGGACCCACCCTGGGCCAAGGCATAACGTAAATCCCACGGCGCGACATTGAGACATCGATGTCGAATAACTTTTTGAAGCAGGACTTTCTGCGTGCCGGTGTTGACTCACGTTCGCTCTTGAACGGACTGCCAAGCGTACTCGCACTGATCTACCCGCCTTACCGAACAGTGCGATGTTGATAGATTGGTTAATAAGCATAATAACGAGGGTCGTATGAGCCATGCCGATGAGATTCTTTCGGTAA